>JAUHYK010000061.1 GCA_030426465.1 Alphaproteobacteria bacterium | reverse complement strand
CTCCAGCCAGCTCTTCAAGCCTAGCGCGTTCTTCAAAAGTCAGTCTGAGGGAGAAGGGAGGTGTCTTTGTCGTCATCCAACCTCCCTGTGAACGTCTATTTCAAGATCGTTCACAGGGTCGTCGATTGTCTCAAGTACCTGATTCCATTCAGAAAGCACTTCGAACAAATAGTTCGAGCTTTCTCTACTCAGGTGCACCAGTTTTTCAGGCTTATTCCGGCGTTACGCCAAACAGATTGAGGATGTCCTGCCCTACACGCTTCGGCTTTCGCGTCTTGGCGTCGATCAGGCACCAGTCGGTTTCGACTTTAGCCGAAAATCGCTTCGCGCCGGGCTTTCTGATGTCGATATGGCGGATGAAACGGGGGCCGGAGACGCGGCCCAGCCAGGTGCGGATTTCGACGGTCTCGCCCTCGACAACTTGGTCGCGGTAATCGATCTCATGCCGGAGGGCGACCCAGACGAGATCGCGCTGCATCTCTTCTGTCGCCACCGCCCGCCAATGGACGGTGCCGGCGTCCTGCGCCCAGGTGAGGTAGACGGCGTTATTCACATGGCCCAGTTCATCAATGTGCTCAGGCTTTGCTTGGCGCGTCATCAGGACGGCGGTCTCAAAAGAGTGGGCCCCGGCCAGATTGCCCGAGAGGATGGGATTAGAGGTCATGAGGGTTCTCTAAACGGCCTCCAGCCTCACGAAAAGCCCCGCTTGCAGCGCGCTTGACGGATCGGGCGGCAGGGCCTTTAAGTCGCGCCCCATGCCGGAAAATGAGGATAAATCGCAGGAAGGTCCCACTGCCGCCCAGAAAAAGCCGGGCCGGCAGCGAAATAACGGGGCCAAGGGCAGCGCCCGCGAGGCGCGGCTCGCCGAGGCGCTGCGGGCCAATCTGCGGCGGCGCAAGACGCCAAGCCCTAATGATCCCGGGTCCGATGACAGCGGCGATGAAGCGACGAAAGAAGAGTAATGGATAAACTGGCGATTATTGGCGGACGGCCGCTTTACGGAACGCTGCCGATTAGCGGCGCGAAGAACTCCGCGCTGAAGGTGATGGCGGCGGCGCTCCTTAGCGACGAGCCGCTCACTCTGCATAATGTACCGCGGCTTGCGGATGTGGACATGCTGCTGCGCCTGCTTGAACAGCATGGCGCCAGCGCTGACTTCAATGGCTCTACCTTGACGCTTCACGCGAAAACCATCGCATCAACCGAGGCGCCGTATGATCTCGTGCGGAAAATGCGGGCGAGTTTCAATGTATTGGGCCCGCTTCTTGCGCGTGAAGGTAAGGCCAAGGTGTCTCTGCCGGGCGGCTGCGCCATCGGCGCGCGCCCCGTTGACCTTCATCTGAAAGCGTTGACCGCCATGGGCGCGGTGATAGATCTCGATGAGGGTTATGTGCTGGCGGAAGCGCCAACGGGACTGCACGGCGCTCATGTGACCTTTCCGTTTGTGTCTGTTGGCGCCACCGAGCACACCATGCTCGCCGCCGTGCTGGCGAAGGGCGAAACGGTGATTGAAAACGCCGCGCGCGAACCGGAAATCGTCGATCTCGCCGACTGCCTCAACGCCATGGGCGCGAAGGTTTCCGGCGCCGGGACATCGAAGATCACGGTCGAGGGCGTCGATCGGCTCCACGCCGCAGAACACAGCGTCTTGCCTGACCGGATCGAAACCGGCGCTTATGTGATGGCGGTGGCGGCGACTGGTGGAGAGCTGACATTGACCGGCGCGCGCGCGGATCTGCTCGGCGCCGCCTGGGCGTCGCTTGAAGAGGCTGGTGTTGAACTGGAAGAGGTTGAAACCGGCATCCGTGTCCGCCGCAATGGCGAGCGCTGCAAAGCGGTGGACATTGTCACTCAGCCATTCCCGGGATTCCCGACCGATCTTCAGGCGCAGTTTATGGCGCTGATGGCGACGGCGGACGGAGTGTCGACCTTTAAAGAGACAATTTTCGAAAATCGCTTCATGCACGCGCCGGAGCTTGGCCGTATGGGCGCCAAAATCTCCGTGGACGGACAGACAGCGACCGTGCGCGGCGTGCCGCGGCTGAAAGGCGCGCCAGTGATGGCGACGGACCTTCGCGCTTCCATGTCGCTGGTGATCGCCGGGCTCGCCGCTGAAGGCCAGACCATGGTCAATCGCGTCTATCACCTTGACCGGGGCTTTGAACGTCTGGAAGAAAAGCTTCAGGCATGCGGCGCGCTGATTGAGCGCGTGAAAGAATAGGAGAGGCGGCTTTGGCTTCGCTGAAGGACTATAAACCCTTGCGGCTGATGGCGGGCGATGCGGAGGACCTCGGGGTCATGTCTGCGGTGCTTCAGGACGCGGTGGCCAAGCTCGGCGATTTCGCCTTCCTTCCGGCGGAGCGCCGCTTTGCTATTGTCGCCAATCGTTTCTGCTGGGAATGCGCCGCCGACCGCAAGCATGGGCCGTTCGCCCGGGTTCGCGCCGGGCTTCATTTCGACGATGTGAAATCCGCCCAGTTCCAGCGCCTGCGCACGGATGCCAAGGACGCGGTGGTTGAACTGCTCGCCATCCGGTTTGAGGCGGGCGAGGACGGCGCTGGCGAGATTATTCTCGATTTCGCAGGCGGCGGCGCTGTCCGGCTCGAGGTGGAGAGCGTCAACGCTTATGTGGCTGATATCTCAGAACCGTGGCGGACCCGGGCAAAGCCCGAACATAAAGAGTAGGTCACATGGCCCAGCGCCTTAACAGCAAGGACGCGAGCTTTAGCGACGCGTTCGACGCCTTTGTGATGAAGGACCGCGACGGCGGCGCCGATGTGAGCGCTGTTGTGCGCGAGGTGATCGCGGCCATGCGCGCGGGCGGTATGGACGCCCTGAAAGACTACACACAGAAATTCGACGGTTTCGCGCTGACGGAAAATAATCTGCGCGTGACGGCGGAGGAAATCGAAGCGGCGGAAGCGGCTTGCGACAAGGACGATCTGAAAGCGCTCGATTTTGCAGCCGCGCGCATCCGTAGCTATCACGAAAAACAGATTCCTTCCGATGTGCGCTATACGGACGATCAGGGCGTGAGCCTTGGCTGGCGCTGGACCTGCGTTGACGCCGCCGGGCTCTATGCGCCGGGTGGGCGCGCCGCCTATCCGTCATCGGTGCTGATGAACGCCATTCCGGCGAAGGTCGCAGGCGTCAACCGCCTCGCCATGGTGACGCCCGCGCCGAAAGGCGAGATGAACCCGCTGGTGCTGGCCGCCGCAAAGCGCGCAGGCATTGACGAGGTTTATCGGATTGGCGGGGCGCAGGCGGTGGCCGCGCTTGCCTATGGCGCGGGACCAATCAAACCAGTGGACGTGATCGTCGGACCGGGCAACGCCTATGTGGCGGAAGCCAAGCGTCAGGTTTTCGGACAGGTGGGCATAGACAGCGTTGCCGGGCCTTCGGAGATTTTGGTTGTAAGCGATGGAAAAAGCGATCCGAACTGGATCGCAGCTGATCTGTTGTCTCAAGCCGAACACGACCCGTCCTCCCAGAGCGTGCTCATCACTGATGACGCTGTTTTTGCGGACAAGGTCGAAGAGGCGGTGAAAGAACAGCTCGCTGAAAACCCGCGCCGCGAAATCGCCGAGGCCGCTTGGAACGGCAATTCAGCGATCATCATTGTCTCGTCGCTCGATGAAGCGCCGCCATTGGTGGACAAGATCGCGCCGGAACATCTTGAGCTTGCTGTCGATGACCCGGAAGCGCTGCTGATCAAAGTCCGTCACGCGGGCGCGATCTTTCTCGGCCGTTATGCGCCGGAAGCGATCGGCGATTATGTGGCGGGTCCCGATCACGTTCTCCCCACCGCGCGCGCCGCTCGTTATGCGTCAGGGCTGTCCGTCCTCGATTTCATGAAGCGCACGTCGATCATCGGCTGCGATGAAGCGGCGGTCGCGAAACTCGGCCCCGCAGCCGCGCGCCTCGCCGATGCGGAGGGGCTTCCGGCTCATGCGAAGTCGGTAAGGGTGCGATTGAAATAAAATGATTGGCAGTTCAGGCTGGCTCTAAAGCAGTGAACTTGACGTTGTCGTCCCGCGCTAAGTCATATTGGAAGGCGCAAATTGATGCGACTACTTCTGGCGGTATGCTGGCGTAATAGTCAGTACTATATTGCTCATTCTGGTCTTCAGCTTTTTGTAACGCAGCATTGCGTTTGTAAATCTCATTAAATGCCGCAGGGAGGTCGCCTTCGATTTCAATGTGATCAACCCTCTGTTGACCATCATGGAAAATTGTCCAGTTCTTTTTCCCGGAGGAAAACCCAGAGGCCATAAAAGTCATGGTTGTTTCTTCGACAATCGAAACAAGAATTTCGTAACTAGCGGACAATTTAATAAATAGGCCTTCTTGCAACCAACCCCATTGAAGGTCATTAGACCAAACTACATACCAACCGTTAGGCAGCATTGCGCCTGACATCGGCGTTTCATTGTATTCATCGACTTCGCCTGTGTCTTTTAACTTAAGGCTACTCAAAACGGCGGTAACATCGTTTGTTTTGAAAGCAGCGTAAGCAATATGATAGCCCATGACTGACCCCATCTAGATTTCGTAGTATTAATGTTTTGAGGAAAAAAGTTCTTTTGCAAGGAAAAACTTCTAAGAAGGACTTGCTGCTAGAAATAAGTGTTCTTCTTCCGTCTCTTTCCACAACGGATATTTCTCCATGACGGACTTGAAGAGGTCCGACTCCATCAGCCCCTTCAGCCAGCGCTGAACATTGGGGATGGCGCTCTCGTCAAACCAGTCCTTGTCAGCGATGCGGAACTGGCGGACGAAGGGGAAGATGGCGATGTCGCTGAAACCGCGCTTGTCCCTGTGCAGATACTCGCTGTCCGCCAGACGCGCTTCGAGTTTTTGTAAAAAGGCAAATCCGGCGGCGCGATGTTCCTCGGCGTCGGTGTTTTCATAGCGGGTTGAATATTTATAGCGGTCGAGATGATGCTTGAACGGTCCGTCATTCTCCGCAATGAGGGCGTCGTCCTTGCGCGACAGCCAGTCTTCGGGGTCGTTCTGTGCCAGCGCCCAGTTCATGACGTCGAGGCTTTCGTCGATGACGGTCTGGCCATCAATGAGCACCGGAACCGTGCCTTTCGCTGAGGCGGCGAGCATTTCCTCCGGCTTGTCGCGCAGCAGGATTTCGCGCAGGCGAACGGTCACGCCGCTCGACGCAATCGCCATCCGCGCCCGCATGGCGTAGGGGCAGCGCCGGAAAGAATAGAGGATGGGTTCAACCGTCATTCGGCTTTGGAGAGCTTCTTGCCGATATGCTGTTCGCCGCGCGCCTTGGCGAGCTGGATTTGTTTCTGGCGTTCGGCGAAGCGCTGGCGTTTTTCTTCGGAATATTCATCTGCGCAGTGGGGGCAGGAAATGCCGGCGACATAATGCGGCGAGGCTTTGTCTTCCTCGGTGATCGGTCGGCGGCAGGCGAAACACTGGTCGTAGGAGCCGGGCGCGAGATCATGACCAACGGAGACGCGCTGGTCGAAGACGAAACACTCCCCGCGCCACAGGCTTTCTTCCTCCGGCACGGTTTCAAGATATTTCAGGATGCCGCCTTTCAAATGCACGACATCCTCAACGCCTTCGGAACGTAAAAACGCCACGGACTTTTCGCAGCGGATGCCGCCCGTGCAATACATGGCGACTTTTTTAAACTGATTTTCTTCACGGAACTTTCGGAACCATGACGGGAAATCACGAAACGAATTTGTCTTCGGATCGATCGCGCCTTCAAAGGCGCCGATCCCCACTTCATAGTCGTTGCGGGTGTCGATGACGATGGTGTCGGGATCGGAGATCACCTTGTTCCAGTCATGGGGCTCTACATAGCGCTCATGGCTTTTATGGGCTTCCACATCGCCGACGCCGAGCGTCACGATTTCCTTTTTCAGACGCACCTTCATCCGCAAGAAAGGGTTTTCATCCGTATAGGATTCTTTCCATTCAAGATCAGCGCAACCGGGCAGCGCTTTCAGGGCGGTTAGGACCCCGTCCAGGCCTTCGCGCGGCCCCGCGATCGTGCCGTTCACGCCTTCAGCGGCGAGCAGGATCGTGCCCCTGACGCCTTGTTGTTCCGCGCAGGCCAGCAGCCCCGGCTGATGCTCGGCGAAACCAGGCAGGGGGGCGAATTTATAAAAGGCGGCGACGACAATTTCGGTCATGGCGGGGTCTTAAGCCATGAGGCCGTAAGGCTCAACCAAGGGCGATTACCTAGAACCCGTAAATCAGCGACGCCTTGGCGATCGTGTCAGTGTTTTCGCGGCCCAACGGCGGGTCTGTCTCATAGCGGTATTCGAAGGACAGGCCGGTGGAGATATCGCCCCAGAGTTGCGTCGTAAGGGCGGTGACGGACTGGAAGGTCGTCGTCGGCGAGGTCCAGGTGACCTCGAAATCCTGCTCGAATTTGATGCCTTCGCGGATCAGCCAGTCGAACTCGCTGGCGGCGTAAAGGGCGACTTCTTTCTCAATGTCGCGCGTATCGTCGATGGGGGAATAGCGATAACCGGGACCGCCCTCGAGCTTCCACGACAGTTCTTCCGATTTCAGGAAGTAATGGCCGAGACCGGCGCCGGCGAAGAGGCGGTAGTCAAAACCGGAAAAGTCATCCTCGACATAGGAAACGCGGCCATAGGCGTAGGTGTGATCCGTGAAATTGTAATCGAGCTTGTAGGAGGCGCCCCAGCGTTTCTGGTTGGTGACATTGTTGGATTCACCGAGATCGAAAAACGCTTTGATGTTGTGTTTGAAATCACCGTCTGCGCGCGCGGCGTCAACAGCGATGCCAACCGCAGCGTTTTCAGAATTGCCGGTAGAGAGTAGCCCAGACGCGCTGATTTTGCCGTCCCATGGTTTCACTGCGAATAGACCGCCGGATGGCGCCGGCGCAACCTCCTCCGGCGCTTCTTCGGTGGGGGCGATCTCGGCGATGCGGGCTTCGGCCGAGGCGTCGATGGCCTCGGCATAATCGGGGAAGACGGCCTTTACCGCTTTTGCGACGGCCGCAATTTCATCTGCGTCGCCGCTTTCCTCGGCGGCGTCGAGCATGGCGGCGGCGATGTCCGGCATGGCGCCTGGCTCCGCGGCGGCGTGTGCGCTTGTGATACTCAACAGCGCCACTGCGCCGGAAACGAATCTGCGGTCCATGTGGAGCCCTTCCTGGAGATTGGAATGAATTGAACATGGCGCGATTCGAATTGTTCCGGATGAAATCCCGTTCATGGAATATCCCACGATTGAGCTTTTGATGTCGGGCCCGGTGGAAAGGGCAAATCGGCCTACGTGACGGCGCTCGCTTCGACGGCTAAGAAGGGGGGCAGCGATTCGGGAGAGACATGGCCGGAGCGGAGAACGGCGGGGAAAAATTTCATATCGTCAAGATCGAGCTTGACGAGCGTTCCCTTGCGCCCGCCACCGCCGACATCGAACACGAACGAAAAGTCGCGATCTACGATTTGCTGGAGGAAAATTATTTCCGTCCTGTCGGCGTTGAAGGCGGCCCGTTCGAGCTATATCTCTCCAATGTCGAAAGGCGGCTGGTCTTTGATGTGCGCCGTGAAGGCGGCGAGGCGTTGGGACAGATCCATTTGTCCATGACGCCGTTCCGCAAGATCATCAAAGACTACTTCATGTTGTGTGAGAGTTATTACGACGCGATCCGCAATGCGGCGCCCGCGCAGATTGAAACCATCGATATGGCGCGCCGCGCCATGCATAATGAAGGCGCAGAAATCTTGACCGAACGGTTGAAGGACAAAATTGAAGTCGACGACAATACAGGGCGAAGATTGTTCACCCTGATCTGCAGTTTCCATATGCGCTAGGCGGAGAGGGGAGAGATGACAAAATCAGTGCTCTTTGCCTGCAATATGAACTCAGTGCGCTCGCCAATGGCGGCCGCGTTGTTGCGGCTTGACGCCGGCGACCAGCTCAAAGTCGATTCCGCCGGCGTCTATGAGGGGGGGCTCGATCCCTTTGTCGAGATCGTCATGGAGCAGCTTGGCGTCGCCATGGGCGGTCATGAGCCCAAGACTTTGAGCGAAGTGGATCTCACCGCCTTCGACGTCGTTGTGGCCCTCACTCCAGAGGCCGCCGTTGAGGCGCGCAAGCTCCTGCCGCGCGCCGCGATTGAATTCTGGGACATAGAGAACCCCTCGGAGGAGCGGGGCGGGCGCGACGCCATTGTCGCGGCCTATGGCCGGGTTAGGGACGAATTGCGCGCCAAGCTTGCCCGCAGATTCCCCGAAATCTACAAAAAGCCTTGATTTTCAGCCCGTAGCCAACCATGTTCCCGCCGCAACCGGCGCGCTGTGGCGTGATTCCGGGACGAATTGTTTGTTGAGGAGCGAATGGCGAAAGAAGAACTACTCGAGTTTGAGGGGACCGTGGAGGAACTCCTTCCGAATGCGACCTTCCGTGTAAAACTCGAGAACGATCACGAAATTATCGCCCATACGGCGGGCAAGATGCGCAAGAATCGTATTCGTGTGCTCGCCGGCGACAAGGTGCTCATCGAAATGACGCCATACGACCTGACCAAGGGCCGTATCACCTACCGCTTCAAGTAATCCTTGTGTCTGCAGGCGCGCCGCTGATCCTTGCGAGTTCGAGCCCGCGGCGCAAAGCCCTGCTTGAAATGATCGGGATCACGCCCGCCGAGATTATCCCTGCTGACATTGACGAGACCGAACTAAAGGGCGAGCTGCCGCGTGATCTGGCCTTGCGCCTCGCCAAGGGAAAGGCGGCGGCTGTTGCGGCTGCGCATCCGGCGGCTTTCGTGCTCGGCTCCGACACCGTCGTCGGCTGCGGGCGGCGCATCCTGCCGAAGGCGGAAGACGAACAGACCGCACGCGAATGCCTCACGCTTATATCCGGCGGCGCGCACCGGGTTTTCTCCGGTGTGGCGTTAGCGAAACCTGGCGGTGAAATTATCGCTCGTGTTGTGGAAACGCGGGTGAAGGTGCGCCGCCTCGGTGACGCAGCGATTGAAGAATATATCGCCAGCAGCGAATGGAACGGCAAGGCGGGCGGTTACGCCATTCAGGGCCTGTTCGCAAAACACATTATTTCGATAATCGGCTCGCACCCGAATGTGGTGGGCCTGCCGGTTTACGAAACAGCAAATCTCCTCATGGGCGCCGGATGGCGCAACTCGTGACGCATCTGCTCATCGAATGCGGCGTTGCGCAGACCCGCGCCGCATTGCTGAGGAACGGGCAAGTCTGGAAGTTCTGGTTCGGCCCGGCGCGCGGCGATGAAATGTCCGATCTATTTCCCCGTGCGGGGCGGCGCTTTGCCGGGCGCATCAAAAAAACGGATAAGGCGCTTGCCGCCGCCTTTGTGGATCTTGGGGATGGGCGAGACGCTTTCCTGCCTCTCAAGAAAAGCAATAAGGCGTATTGTATCGATGGCGCGTTGATCGAAGTCGAGATCAAGGCGCCGCCGCGACAGGCAAAAGGGGCCGCCTTGCGCTTTGTCGGTCCGCTGGCTGAGGGAACGCCAGGCCGCTTGCCGCCTTTTATCGATCCTGCGCTGGAAGCCGCTCAAACGATTGGCGAAGACGCCGAAGAGGTTTTTGTGGATAACGGCCCCGCCTTGCGCGTGCTGCGTGAAGCGGGTTTTGAGAAAGCGTCCCATGAAAGCCATCCGGTTTCGCTGTTTGAGAAAGACGGCGCCGATCAGGAATTCGATGCAGCGTTTGACCGCGTTGTGCCGCTGACGGGCGGGGGGTGTCTGTTTATCGACGAGGCGCAGGCGCTGACGGCCATAGACGTCGACACAGGCGGGCTCACGGCGTCGTCACCGGCGCGCCTGCGCGAAAAGATTGCGTTTGCTGCGGCGGAGGAGGCTATGCGCCAGGTTTCCCTGCGCAATATTGGCGGTCACATCGTTATCGATTTTCCGGATATTCCCGGTGAGGCGGGCCGCAAAAGATTTCAGGCGCATTTGCGCAAAGTGATGTCTCGTCTTGATGGCGCCGGCGCGGCAAGTTTCTCGCGGTCGGGATTATACAGCTTCACCACGCCCCATCATGCGTTGTCTATACTCGACAGGTTCACCGAAGAGTATGCGGCGGCGCCGGTTTCCGGGCGGCGGTTTACAATTGATGCGGCGTCGAAAATGGCGCTTGCCGCCCTGGAGCGGCGTTTGCGTTCTGCGCCGACAGCGCGATTGCGGCTTCACGTAGGCGCAGCGATTGCCCGATATCTCGCCGACCATGAAATCTGGAGAGAGCGGTTGACGCAGTGCTATGGGCCGCGCTTTGACGTTGTCACGGAAGACAAAAGCGGAGACCGGGATTTTGACCTCGCCGAGCAATGATAATGGAGGGCGCGCATCGCCGCCTTGCCCGATCTGCAATGCGCCTCCTGCGCAGGATTATGTCCCATTTTGCTCCAAGCGCTGCGCCGATGTGGACCTCCATCGCTGGCTGTCCGGCGGCTACGCCATCCCGGCTGAAGAGGATGATAGCGAGGGTGCGCCCCAACCGGGCGGCGAAGCGTTTGAAGAGTAATAGACAAAACCCCATATATGTGAAAATATCACATTGTCGGGCGAGTAAGCCCGGCGTTTTGAGGGTTTGATGCAAGCGGGATTTTTGAAAATCTGTCGCTCACGGGCGGGCGCGGCGCTGATTGCTGCGGTCTTTGCCCTGCTTGCCTCTCAGATCATCATATCAGCCCACGCCGCCAAATATGGCGACGGTCCCCACAAACATGACGGACAGGTCTGCGTTCTCTCGCTCGCCGCGCCCGGCGTGGATAAAGCCATCGCCAATGCGGCGTTTGCGCTGGTTGTGATCTTCGCCGTCTGGTGTGCGGGCGCCCAGGTGGCGCAAACCGAACGTGCGGCGATCGCCGTGCGCGCCGCGAAACCCCGTGGTCCTCCGAGCTTCTGACACTCCGAAATTGTTGCGTTGATTGTCAGGCCCCGCGTTTGAAAGCGTGAGGCGTATAAGCTTGAAGGAATTCACTCGTGAAAAAGAAACTGCTGTTGTCCGGCGCTGCGGCGCTGGGGCTGTGCGCGCCGCAATTTGCGTATGCGCAAGGGGAAAGCCATGAACATACTGATGATGAGATCATCGTCACCGGCACACCCATCGCCCACCCCGAACATGAATCGATTATCGCCGCCGATGTCTTAACCCAGGAAGAGCTCGCCTCGCGCGGGGAAGCCTCTCTCGGTGAGCTGTTGCGTCAGCAACCTGGTGTTTCCTCATCATTTTTTGGGCCGGCCGCCAGCCGTCCGATCATTCGCGGTCTTGGCGGTGATCGTGTCAGCGTTCTGGACGCCGGCATCGGATCGATTGACGCGTCGACGGTGA
Source organism: Alphaproteobacteria bacterium (assembly GCA_030426465.1). GTDB lineage: Bacteria > Pseudomonadota > Alphaproteobacteria > Caulobacterales > Parvularculaceae > Hyphococcus. Next base: position 15,969 of record JAUHYK010000061.1, on the reverse strand, counting down.
GTGACGACCACGCCGTCGCTGTCGACCCGGCCATGGCGCAGCGCATTGAAATCGTGCGTGGCCCTGCAACCCTTTATTACGGCAGCTCCGCGGCCGGCGGTGTCGTGAATGTTTTTGACGGCCGTATACCCGATCATGAGCCTGAAGACGGAATTGACGGCGCGCTCCGGACAAGCCTGTCTTCCGTAAATGACGGCGTTGAGGCGGCGGGCGGTTTTGACGCCTTGCTCGGACGGAGCGGCGATACAAGCTTCGTCTTCCACGGCGAGGGGTATTACCGCGACAATGATGACTACAATATTCCCGGTTTTGCTGAATCGGAGCGTTTTCGCGCGGCGGAAGAAGCCGAAGAAGCTGAGCACGAAGACGACGAAGATCACGACCATGAACATGAAGAAGAGGAAGAAGCCTTCGGCACAGTGCCCAACACGGCTCTTGAAGCCAAAGGCGGGGCTGTTGGCGGTTCGATAATCTTCCCTGACGGCTTCATTGGCGTTTCCGCCAAGATTTCACGTTCGCTCTACGGTGTGCCCGGCCATCACCATCATGAAGAAGAGGAAGGTGAAGAAGATCACGACCATGAAGAGGAGGAGCATGGCGAAGAGGCGGTGAATATCGACCTCGAACAGGAGCGCTATGACCTTATGGGTGAATTCAACAAGCCCTTCCTTTTCATCGACTCTACGAAAATCCGTTTCGGTTATGCGGACTACTCTCACCAGGAGCTGGAAGGGGATGAAATTGGCACCACCTTCAACAATAAAGGCTACGAAGGCCGCGTAGAATTTCTGGAAAAGGAATTCGGCAATTTCCGCGGCGCCACAGGCTTTCAGTACAAGCACCGTAATTTCGAAGCGATTGGCGATGAAGCTTTTACGCCGCCAAATATCACCGATCAGTTCGGCGTATTCACGTTGCGCGAATATGAAACTGATAAATGGCATGCGCAGGTCTCGGGCCGTTACGAGCATACAGATACTGAAGCGGAGAGCGTCGGGCTGAGCCGCACGTTCGACGCCTACAGTATTTCAGCCGGCGCAGGCGTGGAGCCCAGCGAAAACCTCTTCTTTGGCGTAAACCTGTTGCGCACGGAACGTGCGCCGGCGCCGGAAGAGCTGTTTTCAAACGGCGCGCACCTCGCCACCAACGCTTACGAAGTCGGCGACCCCACCTTGGGCAAGGAGACAGCGCGCGGCGTTGAAACGACGCTGCACGGCGAATATGGCCCGATTGGCTTTACGGTGAACGGTTTTTACACTGACTATAAGGACTTCGTCGCCCTCATCCCCAATGGCGAAGAGGAAGACGAGTTGCCGGTGTTCGAGTTTGTCGCCCATGATGCGGTCTTCAAAGGATTTGAAGCGCAAGCCGACGCCGACCTCTTCTCGACCGGTGGCTTTGATGTCGCGGCGCGCGCGCAAGTCGATTATGTGCGGGCGAAGTTCAAGGATACCGGCGATGTACCGCGTATTCCGCCGTTAAGGACTGTCCTCGGCCTTGAGGCGACGTCCTCGCATATCGATCTTCGCGGTGAGGTGGAGATTGCAGCCAAGCAAGACCGCATCGCCGATTACGAACTGCCGACGGATGGCTATACGCTGGTCAATCTTGCCGCGACCTGGCGTCCGGGCGGTGCAGATCACGGCCTGTCGGTTCAACTTCGCGCCGACAATGTCACCAATGAAGAGGCGCGGCTGCACACGTCTTTCCTGAAAGATGTGGCCCCGCTGCCGGGCCGTAATTTCAAGCTCACCCTGCGCGGCGAGTTCTAGGATTAGCCCAAAATAAGGCGTGATTGCAGTTTTCCTGCAATCACGCTTTCATCCGCCCCGGTCAGCAATCGCGTGGCGGGGAATGACGCAAAACAGGTATTACGAAGCGATCGACGGATTGCGCGCCATTGCGGTGCTTCTCGTCCTGTTTTTCCATGCGGGTTTTGCTTTCGCTAAAGGCGGGTTTATCGGGGTCGACGTTTTTTTTGTCATCTCCGGATTTCTCATCACCGGCATGATCGCGCGCGACATTGAGCGTGATACGTGGTCCTTTAAACGCTTTTACTTACGACGGATCGCCCGCCTGACGCCCGCCTTGCTGGCGACAATTATAGCGACGCTGACAGCAGGATATTTTATCTTGTCGCCGGAGGATCTGGCGCGGCTCGGCCGGATGGGAAGTTACGCCGCTGTCTCCGTGTCCAATGTCTTCTTCTGGCTGGAGTCCGGTTATTTCGATCAGGCGTCTTCTTCAAAGCCCTTGCTGCACACCTGGTCGCTTGGGGTCGAAGAACAATTTTACCTTGTCTGGCCCGCGCTTGTTTTTCTGCTGGCCAAGCTGGGCGGGCGAAAAGCAATCGCGATGGGATTGGCGGGACTAGGCGCCCTGTCGCTGTGCGCGGCGCTCTATTGCAGCGGTGAAAATCCGGGCGCCGTGTTCTTTCTAATGCCTTTTCGTATTCATCAGTTTGCGCTTGGCGGACTGATCGCGCTGCTGTTACAGCTGAGGCCGGGGCGTGCGCGATCTTATGCAGGGATCGCGGCCGTGTTGCTGTTGATCATCTCAGGCAATCTGGCGTCAGGCGATAGCGGACCTTACTGGCTGAATGCTGTTTTGCCCGCGGTTGCGGCGGCCATCTTCATTTGGTCGTCGGAAGCGACAGCGATGAAGATGATATTCGCGTCATCGCCGATGCGCTGGCTCGGTAAGCGGTCCTATTCAATTTATCTCGTTCATTGGCCGGTGATGGTCATGTGGCCGCTCGCAACCGATTTTGAACTTTCTATAACAGAAGGCGTCATTGCGATTGTGCTTTCCCTGGCTTTGGGCGCCGCCATGTACAGTTTTGTGGAAAAGCCGTTTCGGTTTACGGCGGAAAAAACCCAAAAAGTGCGAAGCCGCTCTTTGACTGCAACGGCGTTTTTGCTCATCGCAGTGATGTTCGCCGGCGCGCATTTGTGGGCGCTGGATGGACTGCCAGGCCGCGCGAATCCAGCGTTCCAAAAATACGTTTCCATGAAACATGAATGGGACACTCGGCAAGATATATTACGGATGGATGTCTGTAATATCACCGACGCCAAAGGCATGGCCACATTCGATGTAAAAGCATGCGCAACGCCGCCTGGCGACCGGTTAGCTTATATGATTATCGGAGACAGCTATGCCTCGGATGCGTATCTTATTCTCCCACAGGCCTATCCGGATGTTTATTTTGGTCAGCTTACCTTGCCGGGGTGCTTGCTCGGCGGACCCGGCAGTATGAAGTATAATAAAAAATGGAGCTGGTGCGGTGACTTATATCGCAAAGCCTTTGTGCTGGCGCGGCGAAACGGGTTTGACGGGGTTATTTTCGCCAGCAATTGGAAAAAAGAAAGCAACGCTCTTATCGATGAATTAGCGCGCTGGTCGTCAAAGAATAATCTGGATCCTGTTGTTCTCAGCTATCGGCCCGCCTTCAAGGAGCGCGTTCCGAAAATCGTGATGACATCCGTGACCAGAGCCGCCGCAGAAAGGCGAGCTGCTAAAGCTCTATTGGCTAGTCACCAAAGCTGGGCGGCTTTGATGGAAGAGCAATTCAAGGACAAAGCCACAATCGTCAACATGCATAAGCTTTTATGTGAAGAGCAGGTATGTCCGATTTTCGATGAGGAGGGCGAGCTACTTTATCTGGATACAAGCCACTTATCCGTCGCCGGTGCGCAGTGGGCGGCGCAGCGCATCAAACAGCAGCACCCTCACATTTTTGAGAAGCAGTAAGAAACACCCCGCAGCCCATATGGCTGCGGAGTGTTGAATAAATGTAAGTACGCCTTAGAGCGTGCTTCCGGGGGCTTTTACTTTCGCCAGCGCAGCGAATTGCTGGCGTTCAGCATCGTCGAGCGCTTCGTCTTTATTCTGGTCGGCTTCGTCAAACTGTGCGACGCGTGCTTCGACTAATTCATCATGGGAGATGGTTTCATCGCCCTTGCTGATTTCCGCAAACTGTTCTTCTGCGGTTGTCGCCGTTTCAGCTTTGGCTTCCATGCCGGCTGTCGCTGGCGGGGTTGCGCCCTCCGTATCGATCACTTCGTCAGGAATGCTGAGCGCGGGGTCGTTAATTGGCGCGCGCGCTGCGGCGTAAGCGATAAATTCCGCCTGATCGACATTTCCGTCGTCATTCTGGTCGGCCTGAAGGAATTCAGATTCGGCGTAAAGTTTGGCTTCATCACGCGTCACAACCTGACTTGCGTCGACGATTGTGGCGGCCGCTTCCACTTTCATTGAGCCTTCGGTTTCCGGCGTCATTGACTCCTGGGCGCTCGCCGCTAGCGGAGCAAGCGCAAGAGTGGATGCGCCAAGAATAAGCATGCGTAACATAAATGCCTCCTTCATTGGTTTTGAGGTCGGCGCGTGTGATTGCACCGTGCAAGGAGTAATTAATATTGTTTGCGGCGGATGTTAGTTAAGGCTTGGTCATGACGTTAACGTCATGACGCGCCTGTCATGAAAGGAATTTAACACGTCTGCGGCGGAACTATTTTTCGTTATACAGCCGATTTTTCATTCGTGTTCGTGCGTTGACCCGTTGAGAACATCTCCGCCAGGTCTACGGAAGATTCCTTACCGAGGCGGTCGAAATTTTCTGCGAGCCATAAGTCAGCGATCTGGCGTCCTTTTTCCTTTAAAGTCGATAGGAAGCTCCAGTCCGTGCGGAACTTGCTGGAGACGTCATAATCTTCAAGGGCGCGGTCGGAGCGGATCGAGTGGATACGGATATTGCGAAGCCTGTCGCGATATTCGTCCTTGATCCAGCCGTCGTCGAGAAGTTTGTGCACGAAATTGATCGCGCGTAATTCACGCAGCAGCGACGAGTTGAAACTGATCTCATTGACTCTGTTCATAATGTCAGCGGCGGTATAAGGCGTCTCATCGCGTTCGATGGGGTTTACATGCACGATGACGACGTCGGACGTGACCGCCTCGTAGAAAAACGGAAACAGAACTGGATTTCCCATATAGCCGCCGTCCCAATAATCTTCTCCATCAATCTCGACCGCCTTGTAAATAAAGGGAAGGCAGGCCGAGGCGCATACGACATCGGTTGACATCTCTTTTGTCTCGAAAACATGAACTTTTCCGGAGCGCACATTTGTGGCGGCGATAAAAAGCTTTGTCGCCTTGCAGTGTTTGAGGCTGTCAAAATCGATACAGCCATCGAGAATGCGCCTTAGGGGGTTCACATCGAACGGATTGAACTGGTAGGGCGAAAAGGTGCGCGTCACCGCGTCAAAGAATTGATAGGTGAGGGCGCTGGCGAAGCTGGCCGCCCCGGTTGTAAGGGGTAGCGGTCCTGACGTCATCGGGCTGTAGACTTCCCCGGCGGCGCTTATGCGTTTCCACAAAAGGTCGAGCGTATCCCGCGCGCCTTTGGCTCCATTTTTGTGCAGTCCATAAGCGACGGCTGCGGCGTTCACCGCGCCGGCGCTTGATCCTGAAATTGCGTCGATCGTGATGCGATCATCTTCAAGCAAGCGATCGGCGACGCCCCAGGTGACGGCGCCATGCGCGCCACCTCCCTGGAAGGCGAGATTGATGTTCTTTTTCTCGGTCATTAATGCGCGACCCAGCCGCCATCAATCTGTTGTGCGGCGCCTGTGATCTGAGCGGCGTTATCAGAACACAGGAATACGGCGAGTGCGCCAACCTGTTCGACGGTGACAAACTGTTTTGTGGGCTGGGCGTCGAGAATGACTTTCTGAACGACCTCTTCCTCGGTCATGCCGCGCGCTTTCGCCGTGTCGGGAATTTGCTTTTCCACGAGCGGGGTTTTCACATAGCCGGGGCAGATGGCGTTGCAGGTGACGCCATGTTCGGCGCCTTCCAGCGCAATTGTCTTTGTAAACCCGACAATGCCATGTTTTGCGGCCACATAGGCTGATTTGAAAGGAGAAGCGATAAGGCCGTGCGCGGACGCGATATTGATGATGCGCCCGAATTTGCGTTTTTTCATACCGGCGAAGACAGCTTTGGTTGTGTGAAACGCCGAAGACAGGTTGATGGCGATGATCGCATCCCATTTTGCTTCCGGAAAATCCTCTACCGGGGAGACGTGCTGGATGCCGGCATTGTTAACAAGAACGTCAACTTGCCCGAACGCTGTTTCCGCCTCGGCCATCAGGGCGTGGATTTCCTCGGGTTTGGTCATGTCCGCGCCGTTATAGAGAACCTTGACGCCGTATCGGTCTTCAAGCCCGGCGCGGACCCCCTCGATCTCGCCGGCGTCGCCAAACCCATTGAGCATGATATTCCAGCCTTCGGCGGCGAAAGCGGTTGCGACGCCAAGCCCGATGCCGGAGGTGGAGCCAGTAATGACGGCGTTTAGCGGTGAAGGCATGGTATTGCTCCTTTAGCTTGCCTTGATCTCGTGGAAGACATACATGCTGCATCGCACAAGGGTCTTCAAGGCCTCCGGAACCAAGCTTTTTCTTCTTATCCCCGCCGAGTGCGGGTACACTCCAGATGTGTGCAAATAGGAGCCGTTCCCATGAAAATCTCCATTGGTCTTGTTTGCGTAATGTTCACGCTGTCAGCGCCCGCCATGGCCCAGATGTCTGTCACGACCATTGGCGCCACGGATGCTGTTTCTTGTTTTGAAAACGCCCGCAATGATTTTTCCAGCGATACAGCGCCGTGTGACAAGGCGCTTGGCGACAACGCCATGTCGCGCGGCGACCGCAAAAAAACACTGGTCAATCGCGGCATCATCCTGAATCGTGAAGGCGAGGTTGGCGCCGCGATCAGCGACTTCAATAATGCTCTCGATATCGATGGCGGTCTTGGCGAAGCGTATCTCAATCGCGGCAACAGCTATTACCTGATGCGCCGCTATGACGATGCGCTGACCGATTATCGTCAGTCGCTCGACTTTGAACTCTCAAAGCCGTGGGCCGCGTGGTACAATATCGGCCTTGCTTATGACGCGCAAAAGATGTCTGAAAAGGCCAAAGAAGCATATCAGACGGCGCTTGATCTCAATCCGAATTTCACCCAAGCGCGCGATAAGGTGGAAGGCCGAAATTGAGTTTCGTCACCCATCTTGAATGTTCCTATACGGGCGAGCGCTATGAGGCGGGGCGCGTGCACGGGTTGTCGAAGGCCGGCAAGCCCCTGCTGGTGCGTTATGATCTCGGTTCTTTATCGAAGATGATCACTAAGGACGCCCTTGCGCAGCGTACGGATGGTTTCTGGCACTACCGAGAATTTCTGCCGGTTTTGAAAGCTGAGAACCGCATTACGTTAGGCGAAGTGATGACGCCGCTTATCCGCCTCAACCATGCGGAAAAAGCGGCGGGCGTCACCGGCGAAATCATCGTGAAGGATGAGGGCCGCCTGCCCACTGGCTCGTTCAAGGCGCGCGGTCTGGCGCTTGCTGTCTCTATGGCGAAGGAGCTGGGGCTCAACCATCTCGCCATGCCAACAAACGGCAATGCCGGCGCCGCCATGGCTGCGTACGCTTCTGCGGCAGGCATGAAGACGACAATCTTCTGTCCCGATGATACGCCGCAAGTGAATGTGGAGGAAATCGCGCTGCAGGGCGGCGATGTTTATCGCGTCAATGGTCTCATCAATGACTGCGGCAAGATCGTCGGCGAGGGCAAAGAGAAAGCCGGCTGGTTCGATGTTTCGACGCTGAAGGAGCCTTATCGCATCGAAGGCAAGAAAACGATGGGCCTCGAACTCGCTGAGCAACTGGGATGGGAGTTGCCTGACGCGATTTTCTATCCCACTGGCGGCGGCACCGGCCTCATTGGAATGTGGAAGGCGTTTGAAGAACTGGAAGCCATTGGCTGGATCGGATCGAAACGGCCGAAAATGATCGCGGTTCAGGCCGCCGGCTGCGCGCCCATCGTCAAGGCGTGGGAGGAGGGTGCGGAACACGCGCCCTTGTGGGAGAATGCGTGGACTGCAGCGGCTGGCATTCGTGTCCCCGTTGCTGTGGGCGATTTCCTGATTCTGCGCGCCGTGCGCGAGTCAAACGGGTTTGCGATCGCCATCGAGGAAAATGAAATCTTCCAGGCGCGCGACGCCATCGCACGCGACGAAGGATTGCTGCTGTGTCCCGAAGGCGCAGCCACTTACGCCGCCTACAGACAATCGCTTGAGGATGGCCGTATTTCAAAATCGGATCGCGTCGTCCTGTTCAATTGCGCCACCGGTCTAAAATATCCCATGGAGGCGAAGACAGGTTTTATTGACCGGGCGAAGCCTGTCGATTACGCGCAGTTTTGATGAGATTTGTTGTCATCACCCTGGCTGCTCTTTGCTTCATTAGCGCCGCCGCTTACTGGGCGCTGTCCAGCCGCGACTATGTTTTTCGTTTTTCGGAAAGTGAGTTGCGTAACCATCTTGATGCGCGGCTGCCCTATGAGGGCCGCCACCTTTATATTTTCGATGTGGCGCTCGATAATCCGCGTATTGATCTGGTCGATGGCGCTGACCGTGTGGCGGGCGGCGTTGACGTTGTTGTGGCGACGAGTTTTGCAGGCCGGGAGCTTTCCTTTTCCGGCGCGGCGGATATGTCCGGCGGTGTGCGCTACGACCCTGAACAGCGCGCGTTCTTTCTAAAGGACCCGATCGTTGAAAAGTTGCGGCTTGGCGGCGTTCCCGACGCCTACGCCAATAAAGCCAATGAAGCGATTTCCGTCGCCCTCAGGGAATTCTACCGGACCCGGCCGCTTTATGTGCTGGAGCCCGACACAGCCGCAAAATCCGCGGCGCATCTGTTTTTGAAAGACGTTGCGGTGAAGGACGAACAGCTTGTCGTCACGCTGGGGCTAAAACAAACGCCGGCGGAAATCGCAGAATAGACATCTCTCACCGGGTGAGTTAAAAGCCCCGCACCAAAGAAGGATCACCAGGACAGTGAACAACTAGGCCGGAACACCCGAAACGCCGCCGCGACGTCTCTCTCGTGAGGCTTTGCGAGCGTATTTCAGTCTTTCCGACCGGAGTTCTTATGTCTGACCTTCAAAAAGGCCCGCTTAATGGGCCCAATCCGAATAGTATTCACCCCATGGACGGCTACCGCCAGGTTGGCTTTCTGAAGCCGCTCATCGACCGGCCAAATGTCGAGATCGGCGACTACACCTATTACGACGATCCGGTCGCCGGCCCGGAACAGTTCTATGAGCGCTGCGTGCGATATCACCATGAGTTTCTGGGGGACCGGCTGATCATCGGTCGCTTCTGCGCGATTGCATCGGGCGTCCAGTTCATCATGAACGGCGCCAATCATCGCCTGGACGGGCTTTCGACTTATCCTTTCGCGATCTTCGCCAAAGGGTGGCAGGATACGGATGATAAATGGAAGCTGGGTTTGCGCGGCGACACCGTCATCGGCAACGACGTCTGGATCGGAACCGACGCAACCATCATGCCCGGCGTCACGATTGGCGACGGAGCGATTATCGGCTCCAAGGCGGTCGTTGCTTCGGATGTGCCGCCTTATGGGATCGTCGTCGGCAATCCCCAAAAGCTTGTCAAAAAGCGATTTGACGATGAAACAATTCGCCGTCTCCTCGCCATCGCCTGGTGGAATTGGCCTGCGGCGAGGATCACCGCCAATCTTGAAGCCATTCGCGGCGCGGATGTGGCCGCCTTGGAGGGGGCAAACAACTGAAAATTCAGCATGAATTTTTGATTTCTGCCGGCGGGGAAATTTTCCCGCCGGTTTTTACTGGACATGAGAACAAAACAGGAATATAGAACAAAGGACGAACTCTTGAAGCAAACAGGACCAGGAGCGTCTTATGGAAAACGAAAGCTTGCGTGACGTCATCGGACTCGGCGTACTCATCATGGTTATAGGCGCGGCCCAGTTCTGGAGCGTCTTGCTCGGGGCGTAATCCGCGTTCCTTTCACATGATGTCAGACGAACGCGGGGGCCGCCATGACGGCGCAATTTATCCATCTGCATCTGCACTCGGCTTACTCCCTCGCGGAGGGGGCGATTCCCATCAGCCGGGTGAAAGACCTCTGCCTCGAAACCGGGATGCCGGCTGTCGCGGTCACAGACACGAATAACTTATTCGGCGCGCTTGAGGCCTCTGTGACCCTCGCCGGGGCCGGCATTCAGCCAATTGTCGGTTTGCAGCAGGCGTTCGACGGCGCTGATTTTGAGCTTCAGACCTCCCGCGGCGGTCGCCAACCCTCTCTGGTGCTCCTCGCCCAGACCGAGGCGGGATATCAGAACCTTCTGAAAATCACGAGCGAGGCCTTTCTGAATTCCCGCTCCGACGAGGGCGCTTGCGCCGGTCTCGATTTTCTAGGCGCCCATGCCGATGACATGATCTGCCTCACTGGCGGGTATGATGGTCCCATCGATCGGCTGTTGCGTGAGGACCGTAAAGCAGAGGCGCGCGCGGCGCTGGAAAAGCTGATGCGGCTGTTTCCGGCCCGGCTTTATGTAGAGGTTCAGCGCCACGCCGCCCGTGACGACGAAAGCATTGAAGAAGCCCTGATCGATCTCGCCTATGATCTGGACCTGCCATTGGTCGCCACCAATGAGCCGTTCTTTCCGGCGCCGGACGATCACGAGGCTCATGATGCGCTGATGTGCGTCGCCGAAGGCGCCTATGTTCATCAGGATGACCGGCGCAAGGTGACCCCTGATCATTATTTCAAATCTGCTGAGGAGATGGCGGCGCTGTTCGCCGACCTGCCCGAGGCGATTGAGAACACGATAGAGGTGGCGCAACGCTGCGCCTATCGCCCACGTTTTCGCGATCCGATCCTTCCACGCTTTGCGGGCGAAGGAGATGAGGCCGCCGCCGCAGAGGCCAGAGAGCTTGAGCGGCAGGCGCGTGAGGGCCTCAAGGCGCGCCTGCGTGTTAATGAGCCTGCTGCGGACGAAAGCGAGTATTGGGACCGGCTCAAGGTTGAGCTCGACATCATCAACCGCATGGGTTTTCCGGGCTACTTCCTTATCGTTTCCGACTTCATCAAATGGGCCAAGCGCGAGGATGTGCCTGTTGGGCCGGGCCGGGGGTCGGGCGCCGGATCGCTTGTCGCCTGGTCGCTGACCATCACCGATCTCGATCCGTTGCGGTTCGGGCTCCTGTTCGAGCGCTTCCTCAATCCTGAGCGCGTCTCCATGCCGGATTTCGATATCGATTTCTGTCAGGACCGGCGCGACGAGGTGATCCGTTATGTTCAGGAAAAATACGGCCGCGATCGCGTCGCTCAAATCATCACCTTCGGAAAGCTGCAGGCGCGGGCGGTGCTGCGTGATGTGGGCCGTGTCCTCAATATGCCTTTCGGCCAGGTTGATCGCATCTGTAAGCTGGTGCCGAACAACCCGGCCAATCCGGTGACGCTCGCGGAGGCGCTTGAGACAGAGCCGCGCCTCAAGGAGCAGCGCGACGAAGATGAAGCCGTAGCCGCGCTTATCGAAAAGGCGCTGAAGCTCGAAGGGCTTTACCGCCACGCCTCGACCCACGCCGCTGGCGTCGTCATCGGCGACCGCCCCTTGGACGAACTCGTGCCGCTTTATCGCGATCCGCGCTCGGACATGCCCGCGACGCAGTTCAATATGAAGTGGGTTGAGCCTGCGGGGCTCGTCAAATTTGACTTTCTCGGTCTTAAGACGCTCACCGTTATCGCCCGCGCCGTCGGCTATGCGGCGCAGCGCGGCGTCGAGCTTAAAATGGACGAGATCCCGCTCGACGACAAACCTACCTTTCAGATGCTTGGAGAAGGCGCGGCGACCGGCGTGTTCCAGTTGGAAAGCACCGGCATGCGCTCGACCTTGCGCGCCATGAAACCTGATACGCTTGAAGACATTATCGCGCTTGTCTCGCTCTATCGCCCAGGACCGATGGAGAACATCCCGACTTATATCGAGCGCAAGCAGGGCCTTCAGGAACCGGACTATCTTCATCCCTTGCTTGAGGGCGTGCTGAAAGAAACCTACGGCGTCATCATCTATCAGGAACAGGTGATGCAGATCGCGCAGATCCTTTCCGGCTATTCGCTGGGTGAGGCCGACCTTCTGCGCCGCGCCATGGGCAAGAAGAAGAAGGAGGAAATGGACCTCCAGCGCGTGCGGTTTGTCGACGGCGCCAAGGAAAAGAATGTGGACCCGGCGAAAGCTTCGTCCATTTTCGATCTCGTTCAGAAATTCGCCGGTTACGGGTTCAACAAATCCCACGCCGCCGCTTACGCCTATATCGCCTATCAGACCGCCTGGCTGAAGGCGAACTATCCGGCGGAGCTCCTCGCTGCGTCCATGTCTCTCGATCGCGCAAACACTGACAAGCTTGCCATCTTCCTGAAGGAAGCGCGCCGCACCGAGGTCGAAGTCCGCCCGCCTCATATCAATCATTCGGAAGCCGATTTTTCCGTGAAAGACGGCGCGATTGTCTACGCGCTCTCGGCCGTGAAAAATGTGGGCGAAGGCGCCATGGCGCATATCGCCGCCGAGCGCGCGAAGAACGGCCCCTTCAAGGATCTTATCGACTTCGCCGAACGGGTGGATTTGAAACTGGTGGGCAAGCGCTCGCTTGAAAACCTCGCCCGCGCCGGCGCTCTTGACGACCTTTGCGCGTCGCGCGCGCAGGCTTTTGCGTCTGCGGAGCTTCTTATTCGCACCTCGGCTGCGCATCACGAAGAACAGAAAAGCGATCAGGGCGGCCTCTTCGCGCTTGACGACGCACCGGCGCTCGCCAAACCGAGATTGCCAACAGCCGAAGACTGGACGCCGCAGGTTCGTCTTGATGAAGAGCGCGCCGCTGTCGGCTTCTATTTCAGCGGGCATCCCCTCGATGACTACGAAAAAGAACTCAAGCGTCTCAATGTCGTCACTTATGCAGATGCGCAGATCCGTGCGAAGAGCGGCCGCGCCGCACTGCAAATGGCGGGGGTCATTCGCACGGTCAGAATGCGGCGGTCAAAAAGCGGCAAACCTTTTGCCTGGGTCGAGCTTTCCGATCAAAGCGGTGAATTTGAAATCACGGTCTTTTCTGAAACGCTGAACGCTTCGCGCGATCTCATGGAGTCCGGCTCGCTTGTTCTAACAGGGGTCACCGTGGAGGAACGCGATGGCGACGTTCGCTTTACCTGTGAGACCATGCGCAAGCTAGATGAAGCCGCCGCTGCGACGGTCTCTCAACTGCGTGTCTCGGTGACGTCGCCGGACGCGCTTGACGGATTGAAACGCCGTCTCGCTTCTGTCCGCCCGGCGAGCGCGCGCGAAAGCGGGTCCGTTGTCGTGGTGATGCGCTTACCGGAAACAGGTCGTGAGGTCGATCTCGCTCTGCCAGGCGTCGCCGCCTGCACTCCCGCCATGCGCGGCGCGTTGCGCAGCATCAATGGCGTCGCCGATGTCGAGTTGATTTAGACAGATTCTTTCAGGAAAGCGCGGAAAGCCTCTGAAAATTCAGGGCGTTTCAGCCCCAGCGTCACATTCGCTTTTAACCAGCTTAATTTGTCGCCGCAATCATGGCTCTGGCCTTCATATTCATAGGCAAAGAATGACTGCGACTTCATCAGCGCGTCCATGGCGTCGGTCAGCTGGATTTCGCCGCCTGCGCCGCGCGGGGTTGTTTCAAGCAGATGGAATATCTCGGGCTGAAGGATATAGCGTCCGGTGATGGCGAGGTTCGACGGAGCAACCGCCGGCTCCGGCTTTTCGACCATGCCCGACATTTCAAACAGGCGTCCGCCGCGTTCGCCCTTTGGCGCCACAACGCCATATTTGTTCGTCTCTTCCTTCGCGACTTCTTCAACGGCGATGATATTGCCGCCGGTCTTTTCATATTCGGAGACCATCTGGGCGAGACAGCCGGGCGCCCCGTCAATGACGACATCGGGAAGCGACACTGCGAACGCTTCATCGCCGATTATGTCGCGCGCACACCAGACCGCATGTCCGAGCCCAAGCGGCGCCTGTTGACGGGTGTAGGAAAGCGCGCCGGCTTTTGGAATGACGCCAACAACGCTGTCCAGAATTTCGGTTTTCTTCTTGGCCGTCAGGCCTGCTTCAAGTTCGAAGGCATGATCGAAATAATCCTCGATGGCGCCTTTGCCGCGTCCGGTGACCAGCACGACATGCTCCATCCCCGCTTCAAAAGCTTCATTGACCACATAGTCGATCAAAGGCCGGTCCACGAGCGGCAGGAGTTCCTTTGGCGTCGACTTGGTGGCGGGCAGAACACGGGTGCCGTGGCCAGCGACAGGAATAACGACTTTGCGAACAGGCTTCATGGGAGGGTCCGTTATCTCGGTGTTAACACTTTCGGCGGCTATCAAGAATTTGATAGCGGTTCAATCTTATCATTGTCTGGACGGTGAAGATCAACCGCTCGCCGTGTGGGAAAGCCGGGCCCATTGAGATGTGGGGCGTTCGACACAAATTGGGGCGCCTTGAAACTGTCATGGTCGCAGGCTGTTCTTGCGTAGCGGCGTAAGGCTGCGCATATGATTAAGGCGAAGGGTGCGTCCCACGGGTTAGAGAAGCAGGCATGAACGACGAAAGCGAAGAAAAAACAAGACGTTCCGGTGATGCTCGCTCTCCTTTGGGCAGCGACGGGCCACTGATTCAGCCGAAAAAACAGAGTGTTTTTTCCAGCCTCTGGTCGAGTTTTCTGGCCGGCGTCGTCGTTGTGGCCCCAATTGGCATTACCATCTGGCTATTTTATCTCCTGATCACCGGCCCGATGGCGAAGCTCGATTCCTTCGTCAAACAGACACTGCCGGTGAGTGAGAGCATGCGCGAGCAGGTGCTTCAGGTGCTGCCTGGCGTCGGCGTGCTGGTCGCTATCATCATTTTGATCCTGCTTGGCGCCTTTGCGAAAAACTTCATTGGCCGTTCCTTCATTCGCGCCGGAGAGCGCCTGTTTGAATCCGTTCCGGTCGTGCGCAATGTGTTCGGCTTTTTCAAGAATGTGTTCGAAACGGCGCTGCGCCAGTCAGACCGATCTTTCAAGGAAGTGGCGCTTGTTGAATATCCACGCAAGGACGCCTGGGTGATGGCGTTTGTCGTGGGAGAGACCAAGGGCGAAGTCCGGGCGCGCCTCGACGATATGGGCGATCACCTGACATCGATCTTTATACCGACGGTGCCAAACCCGACATCCGGCTTTCTGCTTTTTGTTCCGCGCAAGGATTTGCGCATCCTCAAGATGACGGTTGAGGAAGCGGCGAAAGTTGTCTTTTCTTTGGGACTGGTGACGCCTGAATATGCGGATGGGGCTGAGGCCGCGCGCAGGCTCGAAGCGCTCGCCGCCGAAGCGAGCGAAGAAAAAGGTCCGCTGCGCAAGCGGCTTTTCGGCTCCAAGAAAACCTAACCGGCGCTGAGCAATTTCACCGCATCATCGCGACTGAAAAGATAGAGCAGGGTGCGCAGCGCCTCGCCGCGCGGTGTTCTGAGTTCCGGATCGCGATCAATGATCATTGTTGCGTCGTCTCGGGCGGCGGCGAGCAATTCGCCGTGAACGGCGATGTCCGCAAGGCGAAAGCGTGGGAAGCCGGACTGCGCAGCGCCGAGAAAATCGCCAGCGCCGCGCAGGCGCAAATCTTCTTCGGCGATCACGAAACCGTCTTCGGTGTCGCGCAGGACTTTCAGGCGCGCTTTCGCGGTTTCCCCGAGCGGCGGTTTGTAAAGCAGGATGCAGCTTGATTGCTTGTCGCCGCGGCCGACCCGCCCGCGCAGCTGGTGAAGTTGCGCCAGGCCGAAACGTTCGGCATGTTCGATAATCATGATGGTGGCGTTAGGCGCATTAACGCCAACCTCTATCACGGTTGTTGCAATCAACACCGAGAGCTCGCCGCGATAGAATTTTTCCATCACGCCATCCTTGTCGGGTCCTGACATGCGGCCATGTACAAGTCCGACGCGATCGCCGAGCACCGCTTTCAGGCTTTCAAAGCGTTCTTCCGCAGCGGTCAGGTCAATGATGTCGGATTCTTCTACGAGCGTGCAAACCCAATAGGCTT
>JAUHYK010000136.1 GCA_030426465.1 Alphaproteobacteria bacterium | reverse complement strand
CCAGGTGCCTTCATCAACCTCAAAATCGAGATTGCGCGCCATTGCAAGCGGCAAGGCATCCGTATCCGACCTTAATTCAAGGCCAAGTGCATACGGAGAAACAAAAGCGGTAGCGACAGTAAAAGCCAAAGCCGCAGAGCGGCGGGAAGCAGAAGAAATAATCGCCTTCCATTTTGACCCCGAAAGTTGTATGCGCATTATTTTACCCTTCGTTTTTTGTCATTGCCTTGTCACGCCTTACCTCACGAAGATAGGCGCCCGCATCGCGCGCGATTTCGTTGGAGAAAATGTAAAGGCCAATGATATTTGGCGCCGCCAGCAGGAAGAACAAGCTGTCTATAATATTTACGGCGGTTGATACATCCATCAGCGCGCCAAGAGGCAAGGAGCCGCAAAAGAAAAGCATGTACAGCCGCGATAATGTTCGCGAACTACCGGCGAGATATTTCCATGCCTGCAAGGCGTAATATCCAGTCGCAATGATTGTCGAAAAAGCGAAAAGAAAAACGGCCACGGCGAGCAGGTAAGGAAACCACACGGACACTGTTTCGAACGCCGCCGATGTCATAGCGATGTCATTCAAGCCAAGCCGCCAGGCGCCGGAAGTGATAATCGCGAGCGCCGTCGCCGTGCAAATAACGACCGTATCGATAAATGGCTCAAGCAGCGCCACAAAACCCTCTGACGCCGGCGATCTCGTTTTCGCAATCGCATGTGCGATCGCTGACGATCCAATACCCGCCTCGCTTGAATACACAGCCCGCCGCATACCTGCGACAAAGGCGCCGAGAACGCCGCCCTGAATAGAGGACGGATTCATCGCTTCGCTGAAAATCAGCTCAAGCGCGCCGGGAATTTCCCGCACATTCAACGCGAGCACCAGCAAGACCCCGATAACATAGAGACCGCCCATGAACGGGACCAACGCCGTCGTAACCCGCGCTATCGACTTGACGCCGCCGATCAACACCATTCCCGCCGCGAAAGCGACTACCAGACCATACGCGAATGCAGTCCATTTCGTTTCACCGAACCCCATGATGACATTTAGCTGAGCGTAGGACTGATTAACCTGAATGACCTGGATGAATGCAAAGATCGCAAAACCCGCATAAATCCCGCCAAGCACCTTGCCAATGCGCGGCCTGCCTCTGGAGGCAAAAGCGTTCCGCAAAGTCCACATAGGCCCGCCGGTAAATCGGCCGTCTGCAATCTGCTGGCGGTACTTCACCGCTAGCGTCACCTCGGCGAATTTCAAGCTCATGGCGAAAAAGCCGATCACGAACATCCAGAACGCGGCGCCCGGCCCGCCAATGGAAATGGCGATAGCGACGCCGGCGATATTGCCGAGACCAACCGTACCGGAAAGGGCCGTCGCTAGCGCCGCCTGTTGCGAGATTTCGCCGGGCGCTGATGGGTCCGCCTTGCGTCCACGGAGAATATCCAAGGCGGCGCCAAAACCACGCACATTTAGGAAACCCAGCCTGAAAGTGAAGAACACCATCGCAACGGCAAGCCAGAGAACGATAAGTTGTATGTCGACACCGGCTATCCGAACCGATGAAAAAACGATCTGCACCAGACCGGCGGAAAACTGTTCTATAGCGTTGAGCATCCGCGTTTCCCGGTTTTACGGGGTTGAATGAGCAGCGCCGAGATATCCGTTAAGGACACTCACAACATTGCCGCCGACATCATTGATCGCATATCCGCCCTCAAAGACAAACAGCGTTTGTCGCTGAAGGCCCGCAATAGCCGACCCCATGCATGAGAAGTCGTCAGGCGTCAGTAAAAATCCCGATAGCGGGTCTCCGGCGCTTGTATCAACGCCCAAAGAGACAATAAGCGCGTCCGGCGCATAATCGCCAATACGTTTCAGCGCGTGGCTCAACGCTTCTCCATAGGATGGCCAGGCTGCGCCCCGGGGCAAGGGAATATTGATGTTAAACCCCTCTCCTTTGCCGATACCCTTCTCGTCTGCATAACCCAGAAAATACGGAAAATCCGTATCTGGATCCGCATGCAGCGATACGTAGAGAACGTCGTCGCGATCATAAAAAATCTGCTGCGTCCCGTTGCCATGGTGATAGTCCACATCGAGGATCGCTATTCTGGAGGCGCCTTCGTTGCGCAGATACTGGGCCGCAATCCCGGCATTATTCAAATAGCAATAGCCGCCAAAATACCCTCGTCCCGCATGATGCCCGGGCGGACGGCAAAGGCTGAACACCATATTGGCGCCTCGCGAAAGGTCTTGGGCGCCGGAAAGCGCCGTCTCAGCGGAGCGGCGCGCTGAAATCCAGCTGTGTTTTGTTATGGCAGTCGAAATCTCAAAGGAATAGCGGGAAATCTTGCCGACTATTGTATTCGGAATTTTCTCGCCACGCATGCCGTGAACCGGCCAGACCATGGGAAAAGCGTCGCCGGTGCGTCCATCGGCGACCCACTCTCCGTAGGCGCTTTGAAGAAAGCCTATGTAATCGGCGTCATGAATGTCGAGCAAATGCGACACGGGGAACTCAGCCGCATCACAGGCAGTTCCCGGAAAAGCTGTCTCCAACGCAGAAATAAGCATTTCGGCGCGCTTGGCGTTTTCATAAGGCGCAGTCAGTTCACCGCGATTGAACTCAACACTCTGATCGTGCAGCAACTGTTCTCTGGCGAAGAATGCTTTCATATTGAAGGCTCGCATACTCCGCAAGAACCAAACCCAAGATCATTGTTACCGCCAGTCGGCTTTCGTGTTCTCGCATAGAACTGCCTCAACAAATGCCGACGGCATGTGCGAGGCTCCCGGCTACCCCGGCAACCTCGCACTCTCAACCTATTGGTAATTCCAGCGAATAAGAGCGCCAATAGTGCGCGGCCGTGTGACCGAGCCTGCAAAAGAGAACGGCGCATTCAAAATACCATATTCGTCGAAGATGTTCTTGGCGTACAATCCCAATTCAATCTGATCGGTGACCTCGATCGAAGCATTCAAATCAACAATGTGATAGCCGCCTTTTTGCAATGTCGCGCCAAAGGCGACAGGCGCTTCCGTGAGATAGCGATGGGCGATGTTAAAGCGCGGCTTCAAGGCCATATCGTCAAAATGAAATTCAAGGCTGTTCGCCAACACCCAGTCCGAGGCGCCCGGAAGTTGCGTCCCTTCGGCATATCCGCCACCTGGCGCAAAACTATCGGGAAGCAATGTGGAAAGCTCCGCATCTGTATAGGAAACGCTCGATGAGAAAGAGACATAGTCCGTAGGATTGAGAACCAGGCTTAACTCGACCCCGTTAATGTCAGCCCCACCGCCATTGATAGTGTAGGCGTTGAAATCGATTGGCGTGAACAGCCGAGCCTGAATATTGCTCCAATCAATATGATATGCGGCAAGATCGAGGATGACGGCGCCATCAGCAAGACCGAGACGTGTGCCGACTTCAAAGTTCCGAGTTGCGTCACTTTCGAAGGATAAGGGCAAGCCCGGCGTCGCCGCCGAATAAACATTGACGCCGCCGATCCGGTAGCCTTCGGAATATAGCCCATAAATCATGAAATTGTCGTTCGGCTCGTAACTGAGCGACACTTTCGGGATAAAATCCGATTCCTTGCTGGGGCTGGGCTGGAAATCAAATGGCGGAACAAGGTCGGCGTTTGGAAGAAATTGCAGGCGCGGTTCGGACTTGTACTCAAAAACCCGCCCCCCCACGGTCAGGGTCAACACATCGGCGAAGGTATATGACGCCTCGCCAAATAGCGCGATCTCCTTAACCTGACTGTCACTAACCGTTCGCTGCGTAAGATCGTCCGGCGCGATCAGACTACTCGGTTGCCCACCAAACATGCCGGGATTAGCGTCGATATAAGCGCCAATACCTTCAATGAAGACGGCGCCTGTGCTGTCTGCATTCATCTTTGTATAATTGGCGCCAATAAACCAGGAAAACGGGCCGTCGCCAATCGACGCCAGCCGCAGCTCTCCGTAATAGGTCTTAGACTCACCGAAGGACGAAGAGAGTTGAGGCGTTCCGGTCCGCGGATCATCGCCGCCAAAAAAGATCGAATCGTCAAATGCAAGGTCGCTGCTTTTTTCGATATAGCTGCCAAGCGCTGTCAGCGCGGCAAAGCCGAGATCCTGCTCTAGCTTTACACTATGTAGCATGAAATCAGTATCTTGAAACTCCGGCACATTCGTTGCGCGGTCGTAAGTCGGAACCTGTGGATCGGCGCCGAAAATTACATAAGTCTGATCGTCAAGATTATATTCCTGATACATGCTCAACGTAGACAGTGTTGTTGTCTCGTTTGGTGTGAATACAATAGAGCCGCGAACGCCGCGGACGCGCAGATCGTTACTGCCCTCAATCCCGGCCTGTGGGTTGTCGAGATAGCCGGCGTCGAAACGCTGCAAGGCGACGACGCGCAAAGCGAGCTTGTCCTCGATCAGCGGCGCATTGACCATGCCTTTCACTGCGTAACCAGGCTCACCAGAGCGCCGCGTCGTTGAAACATTGCCTTCGAACCCGGCGTCAAAGCCGCCAGCGTCAGCTTCATTCACGACATAGTTGATCGCGCCGCCAAGAGATGATGACCCGAATAGGGTGCCCTGCGGCCCACGCAGCACTTCCACCCGTTGCAGGTCGAAGGCGTCAACATCTGGAATGGCCAGGGGAAAGCCCGGCTCAATCAGCGGAATTTCGTTAAGATAGTAACCGGTGGTCGCCTGATTGGCCTCGTGATAAGTCGTTGAAGCGACCCCGCGAATGACGACCTCCGATACG
>JAUHYK010000060.1 GCA_030426465.1 Alphaproteobacteria bacterium | reverse complement strand
GCGTCCAGCGCCTTTTGCTTGTCGGCGGCGATCTTGGCTTCGATCTCGGTACGCTTGCGCTTGATCGTTTCTTCGTCATCGCCTTCTTCAAGCGACGCCATGAGCTGCATGTCGACGGAACCACCGAGCTGAATGTCGGTGCCGCGGCCGGCCATGTTGGTGGCGATGGTGACGGCGCCGGGCGCGCCCGCCTGAGCGACGATCTCGGCTTCCTGCTCGTGATAGCGTGCATTCAAGACGCTATGCGGGATCGGCTCTTTGAGGTCGCTAAGTTCGGAGAGGTAAGTGGCCTGCGCCTCCATCTTTGCTTTGAGCTCGGTCTCTTTGTCCTTGAGATTGGCCGCGCGTTCGCGAAGAGTTTTGGCGAGATTTTTATAGAATTTTTTGTCGCTCAAAAGATTTGAGAGATATTCCGATTTCTCGATGGAGACGGTGCCGACCAGCACAGGCTGGCCGCGCTTGACGCAATCGGAAATCTCAAGCGCGATGGCTTTGTATTTCTCTTCCGCCGTCATGTAGAGCTCGTCATCCATATCGATGCGGGCGATCGGCTTGTTGGTCGGGATTTCGTTGACGTTGAGCTTATAGATGTCGGCGAATTCCGCTTCTTCTGTCAGCGCCGTGCCGGTCATGCCGGCGAGCTTTTCGTAAAGGCGGAAATAATTCTGGAAGGTGATCGAGGCGAGGGTCTGGTTTTCCGGCTGGATTTGAACTTTTTCTTTCGCCTCTGTCGCCTGATGAAGCCCGTCCGACCAGCGCCGGCCTTCCATCATGCGGCCGGTGAACTCGTCGATGATCGTCACCTTGTCATTGCGAACAATGTAATCCTTGTCGCGCTGGAACGTCATGTGCGCTTTGAGCGCCTGATTGACATGGTGGACGAGGGAGATGTTCACCGAATCATAAAGATTGTCACCCTGAAGCAGGCCGGCTTCTTTCAGAAGCGCTTCGATCTTTTCGTTGCCTTCTTCGGTCAGGGTGACGGAGCGCTGTTTCTCATCGATCTCGTAATCATCTTCGGTCAGCTGCGGGATCAGCGCGTCGATCGTGATGTAGAGTTCGGACTTGTCGTCCGTCGGGCCGGAGATGATCAGCGGCGTGCGCGCTTCGTCGATCAGGATCGAGTCGACTTCGTCAACGATTGCGTAGTGGTGGCCGCGCTGGACCATCTGATCGAGCGACGACTTCATGTTGTCGCGCAGATAGTCAAAGCCGAATTCGTTGTTGGTGCCGTAAGTGATGTCACAGGCATAGGCCGCGCGGCGTTCTTCATCGCTGAGGCCATGGGTGATGCAGCCGGTGGTCATGCCGAGCTGGGCGTAGACCCGGCCCATCCATTCAGCGTCACGGCTCGCGAGATAGTCGTTGACCGTGACCACATGGACGCCGCGGCCGGTCAGCGCATTCAGATAGACGGGCAGGGTGGCCACAAGGGTCTTGCCCTCGCCAGTCTTCATTTCGGCGATATCGCCGAGATGGAGCACCATGCCGCCCACCATCTGGACGTCGTAATGGCGCTGGCCAAGAGCGCGTTTGGCGCCCTCACGGGCGGTCGCAAAGGCCTCTTCGAGCAGATCGTTGAGAGATTCTCCGTCCTTATAGCGCTGTTTTAACTTTTCAGTTTGAGCAATCAGGCCATCATCAGTCAGCTTGGAGAGTTCGTCTTCAAGCGCATTGATCGCTTCCACCCGGCGGAATAAAGGCTTGAGGCGGCGGTCATTGGACGAGCCGAAGATTTTTTTTGCGATACCGAGTAACGCCATGAGGACATTAGCCTTCGTGCTGCGGTGAAAAGGCGGTGAGCGCCCACGTGAGACCAGCGCGGGGCGCGCCTTTCATCGGCCAGGTTGGATTTGGCGCGCCGCGACGGGCGCGCCGGAGAGATAGTGAGCGCCTTTGGTCCTGTCAACGAATGGGACTAGGACCGGGGCGCACAGAGCGGAACAGGATGGAAACGCCGGACGGCAAACAGTTCGACACGGAAAAACGAGGCTCGGCCGCCGCCGCAGCCGCGGGCGCCATATGGCGGCCGCTGTCCGCGGGGACCGTTTGGCTGGCGAGACTGATCTGGGCCGGGGTCGTCATTGTCGCACGGGCGATCGCCAAATTCTCCATCACCACCTGGCGGGTCGCGGCGGCGCTGGATTCAGCGCTCTGGCGGGCGGTTAAGCTTTTAACGCGCCAGGCCCTGGCGGGGCTCGCCTATGCCGGCGGCATCGCGCTCACGGCGTTTCGCGGGCTTCTCGCCTGGCTTCCGACCCGCACCGGGCGCGCCTATTCGTCACTCTTCGGCGCTTTTTTGATGGTTTGCGGTCTCTGGATGATCGATCTCCTGCGGTCGGTCCCCTCTCTCGATGCAGCCGGGGCGTCCTCGGCCCGCGCGCCCGTGGATGAAGACGACCCGATTCTGGCGCGAATAGACGGTCGCTATGTCCATCTTTCCGAGATTGAGGCCTCAGCGCGGGCCGGCGGGTTTTTGCGGCCTGACGAGACCCTGACACCCGCTAACGCCTTCGAGCGGGAGCTGGTTGAATCCTATGTGGAGCAGCGCCTCCTGGCGCGGGCGGCGCTCGATGACGGGCTCCAGCGCAGCCCCACCGTCACCCGCAAGGTCAACGCGGCCCGGGACCGGGTGCTGGCCGCCGCCTATATGGATGCGCAACTGCGCGACGCCGTCACTCCCGAAGCGGTGGAACGGCTTTACCAGTCGCAATCCGATGTGACGCGTCTCGGCGACGAGGTTCGTGCGCGACATATTCTGGTCGCCACAGGCGAGGAGGCGGAGGAGGTGGTCACCTTGCTGAAGGGCGGCGCGGATTTCTCCGCGCTTGCGAAAGAGCGGTCTCTGGACCGCGCAACGGCCCCCCTGGGCGGCGAGGTCGGCTGGTTCACCAGAGGCATGATGACACCGGTTTTTGCAAACGCCGCCTTCTCGGCGACGCCTGGCGAGCTGGCCGCGCCGTTCCAGACCGAGTTTGGCTGGCACATTCTTGAAGTGGTTGACCGGCGCTCCACCAGCGCCGTGCCGTTTTCGCGGGTGCGCGCGCCGATAGAGAATTTCCTCCGTATGAGGACGATTGAATCCTCCCTGCGCGATCTGGAGAAAAAGAGCCAGGTCGTCTATTTTCGTCCCGAAGAGGAAGATGAGGCGCCGAGCGCCGAGCCGCCGGACCTTTCCGATCCTCCGCTTGACGATCCCGAATTCACGCTGCCCGGTGAAAAGGGTGGCGAACAGGACGGCGAAGCGGATGCGAGCGAAGAGACCGGACCGTAAACGCGCTTTAACCAGTTTAAGGGCGCCGGAGTGTTTAAAATTTTAGCGACTGAACCAGCGTTCTGTTAAATCCCCTCACGTAACAATTAAGGCAAGATTATGGCGAAGCTGTTGCTCGTTGCGGCTTGCGCGCTCATCGACCGGGACGGAAAAGTCCTGATGGCGCGCCGGCCCGAAGGAAAGGCCCATGCGGGACTATGGGAATTTCCGGGCGGTAAACTCGCAGAAGGCGAGACGCCGGAAGCGGCATTGGTGCGTGAGTTAAAGGAAGAGCTCGCCATAGAGACAGAGGCGTCTTGCCTGGCGCCGGCGGCCTTTGCGTCCGAGGCTTTAGGGGAATTTCACCTTTTGATGCCCCTATATGTCTGCCGGAAGTGGGAGGGCGCGCCGACGCCGATGGAAGGGCAGGAGCTTCGCTGGGTGAGGCCGGAAGGATTGACCCGGATGGAGATGCCGCCAGCGGATCGCCCTCTGGCGGCGCAGCTAAGGGACTTGTTGTGATGGCGCAATTCTGGAATTTTAAGGCTTCGCCATTGCGGAGCTTTCGCCAGCGGGTAAAGGCCTTTCGTGAGTGCGAATCAGGCGCAACGGCGATCGAATACGGGCTGATTGTCGCCCTGATCTTTCTCGGAATCGTATCGGCGCTCCGCGCATACTCATCATCGGCGAGCGGTGTCTATGACGATATCGGCACGGCTATGGATGATGCGGGAAGCTGATCTGAAAATCAGCTTCAGGACGCGCCCTTGATGGCGTCTTTCAATGACATCTGGGCCGACCCCGGTTTGAGCGGTTTTTGCTGGCTCTGATGGGGTGTCCATCCGGTGAGATAGACGATTTCAAATCGCTCCGTCCCACCGGTTTCCGCAAACAGGGCCATGGCCCGCATAATAACCTCGCGGCGCAAGGGCGCCGCTTTTGTTTTCAGCGCCCGCGTTTCGCCCATGCCGCGCAGGTCTTTCAAGAGTTTCAGAGGGTCGTCATATTCAACGCTGACTTTGTCGATGTCTGCGACCGGCAGTGCGAAACCGGCCCGCTGCAAGGCGGCGCCGTAATCCCTGACGCCCGCGAATGGCGCAATGCGCGCCGAGGCGCCGCCAGTGATCTCCGCTTCCGCCTGGTAGAAAGCGGCGCGCAGGGCGCTGAGTGTCCCCTCACCGAAAACAGCCGCGATAAAAAGCCCGTCGGGTTTGAGAGCCATGCGGGCTTGAGCGAGGGCGCCGACAAGATCGTTCGCCGTATGAAGCATCAGTATACTGACAAAAAGATCGAGACTTTCTGGTTTGAACGCCAGCGCTTCCGCATCGGCGGCGAGACGAAGCCCGTGTTCTGGCAGTCGCGATGGCGCCAGGTCGAAACTGACAGTTTCACCAACGCCGCACTCCGGCGTCAGCATCGCGGCCAGCGCGCCGGCGCCGTCAAAGGCGGCGAGGGGAAAGCGCCGGTTCACGCTTTCAAGCCGGTCGACAACGTCTTCCATGACGCGGCGATGGAGGAAATCGAAGGCCGCAAAGCCCTTCGCGACGCGGGCCCGGCGGCGGGCGTAAAGCGGGCGGTCGAAAATCTGCGGCGGGGTGGTCATCAGCGTCACTGGTTCTCTTCTGGTCGGGGCGTTAGTCTATCGCGCGTGAAACCGCAAATCTTCTCCCGGCTCGGTCATTGGAGCAAAGGCGCGGCGCAAAAAGCGCTCGATCTCGCCATGCCGCCCCATTGCCCGGTGACGCGGGAGGAAACCGGCTCCGCGGATGCGCTGGGCGCGCGCGCCTGGGCTGCGGCGCATTTCATTGAAACGCCATTCTGCGCGCGCTGCGGCGTTCCTTTCGCGGCGGATTATGGCGAGGAGGTGGAGTGTCCGGCTTGCATCGCCGCGTCGCCGGATTTTGTGCGCGCACGCGCAGCGCTTGTTTATGACGACGCCTCCCATAGCCTTATCGTGGGCTTCAAACATGGCGACCGCACGGAGCTGGCGGGCATGTTCGGGCGCTGGATGGCCCGGGCGGGAGAGGGGATGATGACAAAATCCTCCATTCTCGCGCCGGTGCCGCTGCATTCGCAGCGGCTGCGTGAACGGCGTTTCAATCAATCAGCGCTTCTGGCCAGGGCCGTGGCGAAAGAGACGGGCGCCAATCTGTGCATTGACGGCCTGGTGCGCCGCCGCGCGACGCCGCCCCAGAAAGATCTTTCCGCAGAGGGAAGAAAACGCAACGTTTCCGGCGCTTTCGGTGTTCGAGATGATAAGGCGCGCAATCGTTTCCGTGGCGCCCATGTGGTGCTTGTTGACGATGTGCTAACAACCGGCGCAACCTTGTCCGCTGCGGCGCGGGCGCTAAAACGCGCAGGCGCTTCACAGGTCGATGCGCTGGTCCTTGCGCGCGTTGTCAAAGGCGGGATAGGGGCCATATAGCGCCTCGTTGCGACCACCGAACGTGAATAAAGAATTGCGGAGCTGAAATGAAAGAAGTCGTCGTCTACACCAAACCCCTTTGTCCCTATTGTTTCCGGGCGCTGTCGCTGCTCGACAAGAAAGGGGTGAAGCCGCAGGAAATCTCCGCCGCCTATGATCCTGACAAGCGCAAGGAGATGCTGGCGAAGTCGAATGGCAAGACGACCTATCCGCAGATCTTTATCGGCGATACCCATGTGGGCGGCTATGACGATCTCGCCGCGCTCGACCGCGACGGCAAGCTGGACGCTCTTTTGAATGGCTGATCGCGCGCCATTTCTCGCGGCTTGCGTTCAGATGCGCTCGGGCCTCGACCGGACTGCGAACGCAGCCGACGCCTGCGATCTGATTGCGGAGGCGGCGGGCAAGGGCGCGCGGTTTATCGCCACCCCTGAGATGACCAATGTGGTTGACCGCAAGGCCTCACGGCTTTTTGAGAATCTGCCCGAGGAAGACGGCCTTTCCGAAATTGCGACATTTTCGGCGGCGGCGAAGGCCCACGGGGTCTGGCTGCTGATCGGCTCCATGGCGGTGAAGCTTGAGGAGCGGCGGGCGGCCAACCGCGCCTTTCTCTTCGCCCCGGACGGGTCCATCGCCGCCCGCTATGACAAGCTGCATATGTTCGATGTGGATCTTCCCAATGGCGAAAGCTGGAAGGAATCCAATGTCTACCGGCCGGGCGATGAAGCTGTGTTGGCCGAGACGCCGCTTGCGAAAATTGGCCTAACCATATGTTATGATGTGCGTTTTCCGCATTTGTATCGGCAATTGGCGCAAGCCGGGGCTGAAACCCTTTGCGTGCCTGCCGCCTTCACGCGGCAGACTGGCGAAGCCCACTGGAAGACGCTGCTCACCGCGCGGGCGATCGAGACCGGTTCCTTCGTCATTGCCCCGGCCCAAGGCGGGACACATGAGGACGGGCGAGAGACCTATGGCCATTCTCTAATCATCGGCCCGTGGGGCGATATCCTCGGCGAGGCGCCGGGGGACGAGCCCGGCGTTATTCTTGCAGAGATTGATCCTTCGGCCGCCTGGCAAGCCCGCCAGCGCATTCCTAACCTCGCTCTTGAACAATCCTTCAAACTGGCCATTTTAGATATATGATTAAGTACCGTTTGATTTGCGACGAAGACCACGAATTCGAAGGCTGGTTCCGTGACAGCGCCGATTATGATTTCCAATCGGAAAAAGGACTGATCGACTGCCCGTGCTGCGGTTCCGATGAAGTCCGCAAGGCGGTGATGGCGCCAGCTGTCGCCCGCCGCGATGGCCCCCGCACTGCAAGGCTCGCTGCGATCCACAAGGATTTGGCAAACGCCGTCGCCCGCGCGCGCGACTATGTCGAGAAAAATTTCGACTATGTGGGCGACAAGTTCCCCGAGGAAGCGCGCAAAATTCACTATGGCGAAACCGAAGAGCGCGGCATTTACGGTGAAGCATCCGGCGAGGATGTGAAAGCGCTTGTCGAAGAGGGCGTTCAGGTCGCTCCGTTGCCGGGCGCCAAACCGGACAAGGCCGAGGCGCCGAAAACGCCAGCGGCGCCGAAAAAGCTCAACTAGACGCCGCCATTCGCCCGCTGGCGCGGCTTTTCAAAACAAGCTAGATCGCGTTCCATGGATGATGTCCGCACGCGCCTTCGTAACCTACCGTTTTTCGCCGGCCTTTCCGCCGCAACGATCAACGACATCGCCGAGGCGAGCCAGTGGCTCTCGCTTGCGGGAGGCTGGGAGCTTTATGCGCAAGGCTCCGCCTCCGATGCGCTCCATATCAATCTGACCGGCCGCCTGATTGTCGTGCGCGAAAACCCTGAAGGCGCTGATGAGGTTGTCGGTTATGTGCGCGGCGGCGAGCCTGTCGGCGAGATGTCGCTGCTTTCCGGCGAGCCTCATTCAGCCAGCGTTTTTGCGCTGCGCGACACCGAGCTGTTGTCGATCTCCCGCGAGGAGGTCGACCGCCTGATCGAAGCCCATGGCGATTTCGCCGCGGCGCTGGCGCGTATAGTGTTGGCGAGATCGCGCCATCCCCAGGCGAGTTTTCAGCAATCGGCGCCGCGCATTTTCGCGCTGATCGCCACGTCGCCCTCCATCGATGTTGATGCGCGGGTGAGAGAGCTGTCGAAACGCATCTCGAAATACAAAGTCAATGTCACCCATTTTCCCTGTACGGATGATCCGCCGGAAACCAATGCGTTTGATCTCGTGGAAAACGCCCATGATGTTGTGCTGTTGGCGGCGCGGGTCGATCACAGCCCGTGGTATCGCTTTGTCCTGCGCCATGCTGACCGATTTTTAGTGCTGGCGCGGCGCGACAGCCGTCCATCGAAGCCCTTTCCTTTAACAGCGGAGGACGGCGCACGGGCGCGTAAATTCCGCCTTGTCGATCTCGTCATGCTGCATGAGGGAACCCACAGCGGCAAAACGGCGGAATGGATGGAGGCGATCGGCGCTTCGCGCGTGATCAATCTGCACAATGACGCCTGTATCGACCGGCTGGCGCGGATTATCTCCGGCAAGTCCATCGGTCTTGTCCTGTCCGGCGGCGGCGCGCGCGCTTACGCCCATATCGGCGCCGTCAAAGCCATGCGCGAAGTGGGCGTGCCTATCGATTTCCTCTGCGGCGCCTCCATGGGCGCCGTCGTTGCGGCCTGTATCGCCATGGGCTGGTCACAGGAGGAGACGGACAGACGCATTCGTGAGGCCTTTGTCGCGTCGAACCCCCTAGGCGACCATGTTCTCCCCGTTGTTGCGCTGACGCGCGGCGGGCGCGTCGAGACCCGGCTGGAGAAGCATTTCGCGGACGCGTTGATCGAAAATCTGCAAACGCCGTTTTTCTGCGTCTCATCGGACATCATCAACGGCGCCGCGCGCATTCACAATCAGGGACTGGTGCGTAATGCGCTGCGCGCCTCCATCGCGTTGCCCGGCATTTTGCCGCCGGTGATCGACGACCATGCGCTGCTCGTTGATGGCGCGGTGGTGAACAATTTCCCGACAGACATCATGACCACAACCCATCGCGGGTTGACCATCGGCGTCGACGTGGCGCGCGAGGGCATGATCGACATCGAAGCCTTTCGCGATCCGCCGGGTTTTTTCTCCTGGGTCGCCAATCACGGCTTTGGCGCCGCCCCGCCGATCATTTCCCTATTGATGCGCTCGGCGACGGCGCGCCGCGAACATACGGAAACGCCGCGCCCCGCCGATATTATGGTGTCGCCGCCCGTGCCGGGCGTCGAACTGAGGGACTGGAAGAAATACGACGTCGCCGTCGCCAATGGCTATCGCGAGATGAAAGACGCTCTTGAAAAACACTGGAGCGATCTCGCGCCGATCATCTCAGCGGCGAACCAGTAATCCGTCAGAACATCGTGTTGTCGTTGGCGGACTCTTCCGGCACCACCTGCACCACATCCCAGTGTTCGACGAACTTGCCGTCTTCCATGCGCAGGATGTCGACAACCGCGACGCCAAGGGAATCCGGCGTCGGCTTGTTGTTGTAATGGATCCAGACGAGATCGCCGTCGGCGGCGACGCGCTTCACATCGATGGCGGCGTCGGGATTGGCCTCAAAGAACGGCGTCATGAACGCGAACAGGGCTTCGGCGCCGTCGGGCGCCATGGGATTGTGCTGGATATAGGTGTCGCCCCAGCATTCGGCGCGCGATTTTTCAATGTCTTTCTGATTGAAGAGAAGGTCCATGCAGTAAAGCGCCTTTTCCTTGTTGGCTTCTTCAAGCGCGGCTTGCGCGTCGCCGCCGTTCGTGTCCGCCGCCGTGCAGGCCGCCACAACCCAAGTCGCCGCCAGCGCCGCAACGCCCGTCATCAAAATGTTCCGCATGTTCGCCTCCCTCGTGATTTATCGGACAAGGATAGCTGGAATTGGGAGACCTGACCAGAAAACGAGGACTGAAGAAAGTGAACTGAATGCGTCGCTTTCGTGCGAAACCGCCTTGCCTTAAGATCGGCGCTGAGCAGATTTACTCTGCGTTGGCGCCCTCGAATTCCGGCTGGAATGCCGGTGCGACGCGTTTGGAAACCAGCAAGACCTCCGGAAGGTCTTTTCGAAGGGCGACCGTGCCGTGATTAAAGACTTCCCAGCTATCGTTCACTAATTCTGCCGGGCCGTACTCGGTCGCCAACGCTTCGCGTATGCGTGCTTCTTCGGCTTCTGCAGTTAGTATCCAGACCTGCTCCAGCACCCCGTCACCGAAGACGGCTTCGACCTTTCGCGGAAAACCTGCATAGACATAGCCGAAGCAATCGAGTTGCGTTTGTACGTCAGGCTCCGTGGCAAGCCATGGTTCATCAATGTGCTGTTCCGCGAGGAATGTGCAGTCTCGTTTAAATTCTGGCCGCAAGTTTTCTATACGCTCTCCAAACCGGATGACTTCAGGCTGCGCTGCTGAGGTCGGAAATGATGTTGGCGCGCCTTTATTTGCATGCAAATAGGGGGACTTCCAATAATGCATATGCGCGCGCACTGAACTCGGTGTCATCAGCAACAATCGATCCAGCTCCTGGCGACTGAGTGCTAGGGCTTCGCGTTTGACCGAAAAACCCGAATAGGAAAAGACGTCACCGGGCAGAGATTCAAAAGCCGCGTTGGCGCCTCCATAAATTTCAACCATGGACAGACTGTCATCGCCGAAAATAAAGGCGGCTTCATCAAACTCGATACCATTGCCTGAATAGCCTAGACAAATGAGCTGCGTTTCACCGTTGCGCGTAATCGGCAATGTCGCGGTCTGAGATCTGTGGGCTTCTACTTTGCGACACGCTTCATCAAGGATGCCTTGCGTGGTTGCGACGTCGGCGCCGAAGGCGACTCCGAACAAGGTGCTTGATGAGTCCTGTGTTTCCTGCGCGAGCGTATGTGTTGACGCCATGCTGAGAAAAGCGGCGGTAAGAACTGCAACATGCTTGGTGTTCATGGCGGCCCCGGAGTTTGACTACGGCGACCCTATGCGTTGCTTTCCCACCGCTCAATCGCTTTGCGGCGTGTGGTGCTAAAATCGAGATGTATTGAGACGCTTTGGTTAGAGCGAAAAGCTTGTGCCGCAACCGCACGCCGCCGTTGCGTTCGGGTTCTCGATCTTGAACGCCGCGCCGATGAGCTCGTCAGAGAAGTCGATCACCGATCCCGCCATGTAATCCACGGAAACAGAATCGACGAGTACGGAATATCCGTTTGCGTCGAGGACGAGGTCGTCCGTTTCGCGGGTCTTCACGATGTCGAATTTGTACTGAAAGCCGGAGCATCCGCCGCCCTCGACCGCGACGCGCAGCATGGCGCCTTCAGGCTCCTTCGACAGGATCGCGGCGATGCGCTTTGCGGCGCGGGCCGATACGGTGACGGGTGTGGTCTCTGCGACGGTCATGGGGCTCACTCTACGGTTTCCGATAAAATAGGGGCTCACCGCCCGGATTTCGAGGGGGCGGCGCCCCAGAAAATCACGCAATTCACGCGAAAATCCCTATATTGGGCCAAGCCTTGTTAATGGAATCGGCTGACAAGGCGGCCATTGCTTTCTGGCGGAAGCGGAGCGGTATTTTGCGATTACAGGGTCAGATCACCGAAAACATGCCGGAGGCGGCTTATGGCGCCCATTCCGGCGAAGAGGGCCCCATGGCGTTCCCGGCGCCGCTCGCGCCCTACGCCGCCCGGGCGGAGCTAACCCGCGGGCGTCTTCATCCCGAGGCCGAGAGCCGGGGCCGGACCCCGTTTCAGCGCGACCGTGACCGGGTGATCCACGCCGTCGCCTTCCGCCGCCTCAAGCACAAGACACAGGTTTTCATCTCCCATGAGGGCGATCATTACCGCACGCGGCTGACCCATTCTCTCGAAGTCGCGCAGATCGCCCGGACCCTGGCGCGCGCGCTGCAACTCGATGAAGACCTCGCGGAATGCCTCGCGCTTGCACATGATCTCGGCCATCCGCCATTCGGTCATACGGGTGAGGATGTGTTGGTCGAGTGCATGGCGCCGTTTGATGGGTTCGATCACAACGCCCAGACGCTGCGGCTGCTGACCAAGCTGGAGCGCCGCCACGCTGCTTTTGACGGCCTCAATCTCACCTGGGAGACGCTGGAAGGCGTCGTCAAACATAATGGGCCGCTGACAGGTCCCTTGGCGCGCAAGAAAGAACCGCTGCCGGCCGCTATTGTCGAATATGCGGCGAACCACGATCTCTGGCTCGACAGCTTCGCCTCGCTGGAGGCGCAGGTCGCGGCCATCGCCGACGACATCGCCTATAATAATCATGATGTGGATGATGGTTTGCGCGCCGGACTTTTCGGTTTTGGCGAAGCGCGGGAGTTGCCGCTGGTCGGCCCCGCCATTCGTACGGCGGAAGCGAAATACCCCAAAGCGCCGAGAGATATCCTGATCGCCGAGGCGGTGTCGGATCTGATCGGCGCCATGGTCGAGGATGTGCTCGCCGAGACAAAGAGCCGTCTCGCCGCCGCGCCGCCAGCGTCGGCTGACGAGGTGCGCCGGGCCTCATCCGCTTTTTGCGCGTTTTCCACAGACATGGAAAAGGACCTCGGCGGATTGCGCAGTTTTCTCCACGAAAACATGTATCGCCACTACAAGGTCAACCGCGCCCGCAGCCAGGCGAAGAGAATCATTAAATCTTTGTTCGACTTGTTCTTCACCGAGCCGGAGACGTTGCCGCCGGAATGGCGTGAGCGCTATGAGGGCGGGTCCGAAGCGCGCCGCGCCCGGGCGGTTTGCGACTACATCGCGGGGATGACCGACCGATACGCCGTTCGGGAATATCGCCGCCTTTTTGGCGTCGAATTTGACGGCTAAGTCTGCGACTCCCGTGGCCGGGGATGCTAGAATGCGCGCGAACAACGATTCGGCGATGGTCTGTATTGACGCCGGGCCGGGATAGGTTTTTGGGTTGGCTGCGACGGGGCGCCGGCGCAAAAGAAGAGAAGTCCAAAGAGACGGGGCGCATATCTACGGCGCTTAAGGAGCGGTTTAAGACATGGCGAATGCAGCACAAGAAGAAGCCTTCGAAGAAGACTATCAGGAATATGACGAGTTCGACGATGATGAAGAAGATCGCGGGCTATCGGGCTTTGCTGTCCTGATTATGGGCATCGTCATGATCGGCGCCTTCGTGTCGGTCGTGTGGATCGCTTACAAGCAGGGCATGAAAGTGGGCCGCGACGGCGGCGCCATTGAAACGCCCTACGTCGCCCCCGATCCCGAACCCATCAAGATCGAAACCGCTGAAGACGGCACGCCGGTTGCCGACCGCGAAGTCTATGACGCGCTCCACGGTGAGGCCGGCGAACCGGTGACGACGCTGGCTGAAGGTCCGGAAGAGCCGGTGAGCCGCACCGCCGAGGACACAATCGGTTCGCTCGCCGCCGAGGCTGAACAGGCCGCCGCCGATGTCAGCGACGAGGTTGAAACCCGTCTTGCGGATCTTCAGGCCGAAGATGCGGCCGCGCTTGATAATAATCCCACAGCCGAAGAGCCGCGCGACACAGCGCCGCCAACGGTCAGCGTGAAGCCGTCCGTTCCCGCCGCGCCGGCGGCTTCGACAATGGCAGGCGACGCCCGGTCAGGCACGCATGTGGTGCAGGTTGGCGCTTTCCGTTCCAACGATGAAGCCATGGCGCAATGGGGCCGCATGCAAACCAAGCTTGGCGATTTTCTTTCGGGCAAGGGCCCCGATGTGGAAGTGGCTGACCTTGGCGATCGCGGTGTTTATCACCGTCTGCGCATCGGTCCGTTCAGCTCCGCTGACGCCGCCAAAACCTACTGCGCTGATCTGAAAGAGCGCGGACAGGACTGCCTCATCAAGGCGCTTTAGGGCAGGGGCCGTTCGCTTCATGCCAACTGCAGTCATTTTTGATTGTGAAGGCCCGCGCCTCTCTGATGAGGAGCGGGCTTTCTTCAAGGATGTGGACCCTTGGGGGTTCATCCTGTTCGCGCGCCACTGTGAGAGCGCCGACCAGATACGCGCCCATTGCGACGAGCTGCGCGAATGCGTTGGCCGCGCGGATGCGCCGATCCTGATCGATCAGGAAGGCGGCCGGGTTGCGCGCATGAAGCCGCCGGTTTTTTCCGCGCATCCGGCGCCGGCGGTGTTTGGCGAACTCTGGAAACTCGACCCTGCGAAAGCGCGCGAAGCATCGGAATTGAACGGCTATTTGTTGGGTCGGCTTGTTTCCGATTGCGGCGTCAATGTGAACTGCATCCCGATGCTCGACGTGCCGCAGATCGACGCCGACCCGGTGGTGATCGGCGACCGCGCCTACGCAAAATGGCCTGACATCATCACTGCGATCGCCCATGCGCATATTGAAGGATTGAAAAAAGGCGGCGCCTTGCCGGTCATCAAACATCTGCCGGGCCATGGCCGCTCGCTATGCGACAGTCACCATGCTTTGCCCCGTGTCTGCGCGAAGAAACATGATCTCCTGGGATGCGACTTCCAGCCCTTCAAATCATTGCGCGACGAAAAAATGGGGATGACCGCGCATATTGTTTACGAAGCCTATGATGCGGAACGTCCCGCGACCTTGTCGCCGGTAATTGTGAATGACGTCATCCGCGGCGAGATCGGTTTTGACGGGCTCTTGTTTACAGACGATCTCAAAATGAAAGCGTTGGGCGGCGCGATTTCGGATCGCATTACAGGAGCCTATAATGCCGGATGTGATGTCGCGCTCGCCTGTAATTTCTCCATGGATGAGAAGAAAGAAAGCGCTGGCTCACTGCGCGATCTCGCCGGGCGAGCCGCGGACAGGGCGCGCGCCGCCATGGCGGATTTGCAGACCCCCGAAAGGGGCGGGACTGACGAGGCCTATGAACGCCTCAATGCGCTCATCAAGCCGGCGCTTGCTTAACGTGTTTTCAGCAAAAATTCAGACGGTATTGCGGTTCGAGAACGGCATAAATAAATCTGCTAGGTCCATGGATTGGTTCTAGTTTTCAACAGGGTGGGAAAGCCGATAGGCGGGGGCCGGAATCGGCGTTAAATGGCGCGATGGCGGATGGTGGAAATATTCAGGTGGTTGCGATGAGCAGCCAACAGGGCGGCGCTTCTGGCGGCGGTGGTCATGACGGCGAAAACGGCGATGCGTTTGACGCGCCCGTTCGCGTGACGACAACAGAAGATGCGATCGACGCGCTGGTGGTGAATATCGAAGGCTATGAAGGCCCGCTCGATGTTCTGCTTGATCTTGCGCGTCACCAGAAGGTCGATATCCGCAAGATTTCAATGGTCGCGCTGGTCGATCAGTATCTGTTATTTGTTGAGGCCGCAAAAGACCGCAATCTTGAACTCGCCGCTGACTATCTCGTCATGGCGTCATGGCTTGCCTATCTCAAATCCAAGATGCTGCTCCCGGCTGCTGAGGATGACGGCGACGAGCCAACGGCGGACGAGATGGCCGCGCGTCTCGCCTTCCAGCTTCAGCGCCTCGAAGCTATGCGCAAGGCGGTTGAAGACCTCCAGAACAAGCCGCAACTTGGCTGGGACTTTTTCACGCGCGGCGCGCCAGAGGGCGTCAGGGTTACGCAAAAACCGGATTGGCAGGCCGATATCCTCGATCTGCTCAAGGCCTATACGACCCAGCGCATTGTCGCCATTGACCGCGAATATCACATCGATCCGCCGGCGGTTTATTCCGTCGAGGCGGCGCGCCACCGGCTGGAGCGCATCCTCGGCGCAATCCCCGAATGGACTGAGCTGCGCACCCTGACGCGAAGCTATGACGTTGAAGCGCCCGAGACATCGGTCCTCGCAAGTTCGTTCAATGCGGCGCTGGAATTCGCCAAGGCGGGCCGGATTGAGCTGCGCCAGGTCGGAGCCTTTGAACCAATTTACATCAAGGCCCGTCCGGAGAAGCCGGAGAGTGATACGGGTGAAGGAGACGCGTCATGATGGAAGAAGACGCAGGACGCAATTTCAAGGGCCTCGACGCCCGCGAGGCGCAAGAGGCGCTCGCAGAGGAACTCTCGGACAAGGAAAGTGAAACGACTGCCGTGAACGAAGAGACACAGGAAATCGAAGGCGAAGAAGCCGACGCCACAGAAGCCGAGCTTGAGACAGAAGCAGAGGGCGAGGCCGCCGAAACGGAAGCGGCGGAAACCGAACAGGCTGAGCCGGAAGTCGCGGCGCCTGAAGTCGACTGGAGCGAGGAAGACCTCGCCGAGCACAAGCGCATGGTGGAGGCTCTATTGTTCGCCGCCGCCGAACCGCTCGATGAAAAATCGATCGCTGACCGCCTGCCGGCGGGCGCGGCGACAGCTTTGCTGATTGAACAGCTTGCCGCCGACTATGAAGGCCGCGGCGTCGTCCTTTCCAAAGTTGAGAAGAAATGGCGCTTCGTTACGGCGATCGATGTCGCCCATGTCCTTCAGAAGGAAAAGACGACCCAGCGCAAACTATCGCGCGCCGCGCTCGAAACCCTGGCGATCATCGCCTATCACCAGCCATGCACCCGGGCCGATATTGAGGATGTGCGCGGCGTACAGGTCGCCAAAGGCTCCCTCGATCAGCTCCTGGAAATCGGCTGGGTCAAAATGCGCGGCAAGCGCAAGGACGCGCCGGGCCGGCCGACCCTTTATGGGACGACCGAGGGCTTTCTGGAGCATTTCGGGTTGGAAACCGTCACAGACCTGCCGGGAATCGCGGATTTGAAGGCTGCAGGGCTCCTCGACGCCCGCCTACCGCCCGGATTTTCCGTGCCGAGCCCCGTGGACGGGGACGATGAGGAAGACGACGGGGAGGATGAATCCGGCGAATTTTCTCAGGATTTCCTCGACGATGACGGTGATGAGGCTGCAGACGCTTGATTGGCGCATGAATTTAAGCCGTTTCGCGTTTGCGTAATGGGCCTTCGGGCATTACCAATTGGCTGTAATTTAAGTTGAAAGGCTCGTCATGGGCGCAATCGGACCCTGGCAGATTGTCATTATTCTCGTTCTCGCGCTTTTGCTCTTTGGCGGCGGCGGCAAGATCTCCTCGATTATGGGCGACTTCGCCAAGGGGATCCGGTCTTTCCGAAAGGGCCTACAAGAAGAAGACAAGGCTATCGACGACCGCGGCGATCAGGCCATGGATGTGACGCCGACTGAGGAAAAGGACAAAGCTTAGTCCTTGGGCGTAAACGCGGGCGCTTAAAGCGCATTCGCGCGTTCTTCAGTCCGGGTTTGATGAGCGCAAGTCAGATTGGTTTTGGGCCGTCATGAATCTCCTGCCGCAATTCGGGTTTTTTGAGCTGGTGCTTGTCGCCATTGTGGCGCTGATCGTGGTCGGTCCGAAGGACCTGCCGAAACTGATGCGCTCCGCCGGCCGTCTCGTCGCCAAGGCGCGCAGCCTGGCGGGGGAGTTCACAGCCGCCTTCGATCAGATGGCGCGCGAAGCGGATATGGAAGAGCTTCGCAAGGAAATCGACGAGCTCAAGAAAAACAATCCCATCGCTGACGCTGAGCGGGCCATGTCGGAAGCGGTGGCGCCGATCGAAAAAGACCTCCGCGACGAAGCCCGCGAAATCAACAAAGCCGCCGCAGCGGCGACGACAGAAACCAAGCGGGAGGCTGCGGTCGGCGCCGGGCCGGGTGTGGCGCCAGACACCAACCCGGAAATAACATCAGATGAAGCTGGCGGAGCCGCGAAAACATGAGCGGCGAAAGCACGAAAAAAAACCAGATGGCGTCGGAAGAAGATGAGCTGAAAGCGTCTTCGGCGCCGCTGCTCGACCATTTGGTTGAGCTGCGCCAGCGCCTGATCGTTTCTGTCGTCGCGGTCGCTGTGGGGTTTGCGATCTGCTTTGTGTTCTCAATCCCACTCTATGAATTTCTGGTGATCCCGTTCAGGCGCGCCGTCGCGGCTGCGGGCGTCGAGCCGAAACTCTATTTCGCCCCGCTCGAATTTTTCTTCACGCGGGTGAAGCTTGCGGCGATGGGAGGGCTAGCGCTGGCGTTTCCTGTTGTTGCTTACGAGATCTACAAATTTGTTGCGCCGGGTCTTTACCGGCGTGAGCGCGCGGCGGCGCTGCCTTTTCTTGCCGCCATGCCGTTCCTGTTCGCGCTCGGCGCAGCGCTGGTCTACTTCATCCTCATGCCGTTCGTCATGCGCTTTGCGGTGGGGATGGAACAGGATGCGGGCGAGGGCTCCGGCGTCTCCATCGAACTCCTGACCCGGGTGGGGGATTACCTCTCGCTCATCACGACGCTGATCATGGCCTTCGGCTTTGCGTTCCAGTTGCCGGTGTTCCTGACATTGCTCGCCCGGGCGGGGCTCATCACTTCGGGCTTCCTGGTGCGCAACCGCCGCGTCGCCATTGTGGTGATTTTCATCATCGCCGCGTTTCTGACCCCGCCGGACCCCTTCAGCCAGCTCATCCTCGGCGCTTGCATCATCTCGCTTTACGAGGTCTCCGTCCTGTCGGTGCGCTTCGCCGAGAAAAAGGCGAAAGAGGCCGTCGACGGCGCAGAAGAGGCGTCGGTCTGACCGGCAGGTGAGACTGGACCGCTTCGCGCAACCCGGCTAAACCGCGACCCATGTTTGACATCCGCTATATCCGCGAAAATCCGGACGCTTTCGACGCCGGTCTCGCGCGCCGGGGCCTTGCCCCCCGCGCCGGGGAGATCCTCGCCATCGATGAAGAGGCGCGCAAATACACCGTTGTCCTCAATGAGATGCAGGAAAAGCGCAACGCCGCCTCCAAGCTGATCGGCCAGGCCAAAGCCAAGGGCGATGACGCCGAGTTCAACCGGCTGCGCGAAGAAGTCGAAAGCATCAAAAGCCAGATGCCGGTGGCTGAGGATATCCAGAAGAAAAAGCAGGATGAGATCCGCGATATTCTTTCGACCATTCCGAACATTCCCGCTGAGGATGTGCCGGAAGGCGAAGACGAGGCCGCCAATGTTGAAATTCGTAAATGGGGTGAGCCGAAGCGGCTGAATGACGCCAAGGAGCATTTCGATCTTGGCGAAGCGCTCGGCCAGATGGATTTCGAGACCGCCGCGAAAATGTCCGGTTCGCGCTTTGTGTTGTTGAAGGGCCAGCTTGCACGGCTGGAGCGCGCAATCGCGTCTTTCATGCTCGATCTGCATACGGGCGAATTTGGCTACACCGAATGCAACCCGCCGCTGCTGGTCAAGGACGACGCGCTTTACGGCACCGGGCAGTTGCCGAAATTTACGGAAGACCTGTTCAAGACCACTGGCGAACACTGGCTCATTCCAACTGCGGAAGTCTCGCTGACGAACATCGTCAATGGCGATATTCTGACCGAAGAAGAATTGCCGCTGCGCTTCACCGCCTGGACGCCATGTTTCCGCTCCGAAGCGGGTTCGGCCGGGCGCGACACGCGCGGCATGATCCGACTGCACCAGTTCTCAAAAGTGGAGCTGGTCTCGATCACGACGCCGGACCAGTCGAAGGACGAGCATGAGCGGATGACCGGCGCCGCGGAGGAAGTGTTGAAACGCCTCGACCTGCCATTCCGCACCATGGTGCTCTCCACGGGCGATATGGGGTTCGGCGCGCAGAAAACCTATGACATCGAGGTGTGGCTGCCGGGGCAGGGCCAATATCGTGAGATATCTTCCTGCTCTAACTGCGGCGACTTCCAGGCGCGGCGCATGAATACGCGCTACCGTGTCGCTGGCGAGAAAAAGAAAATCAATCCGGTCCACACCCTTAACGGCTCCGGCCTAGCGGTGGGGCGCACGCTCGTCGCGATCATGGAAAATTATCAGGAGGCGGACGGTTCCGTCGCCGTGCCGGATGCGTTGAAGCCTTACATGGGCGGCGTGGAAAAAATCGAGGCGCTCAAATAAAATTCCTGAGAGAACATCCTCTGGTTCGTATGGCGCTGACCCGCGCCCGCGCGGAAATCAGCGCGCTCGGCGCGTTCGCTGTGGCCGCGCTCGGTCTTCTTGTTTTCGCTGGTATTGCTGATGAGGCAAATGAAGGCGAGACCCATGTCTTCGATGAAAGCATCATTCTGTCGCTGAGGACGCCGGGCGATCCGGGCGATCCCATCGGCCCTGGCTGGTTTGATCAGGGTATGGGCGACATCACCGCCCTTGGTGGAATTTTTATCCTCACATTCATTGTGGTCAGTGTCGTCATCTATCTCTTGATGACCAGTAAATGGAAAAACGCGCTTGTGGTCGCCGGCGCCTCGATCACTGGGGTGATGCTTGGTGGAAGCCTGAAAGCCGGGTTTGCGCGTCCGCGCCCTGAGCTCGTGCCGCAGCTTGTGGAGGTGCACTCCCTGAGCTTCCCGAGCGGTCACGCCATGCATTCCGCCGTCATTTATCTGACGCTCGGCGCGCTTCTGGCGCGGTTTCACAAACGTAAACGCGAACGCGCGCTGATCATGCTTTACGCCGTCCTCGTCACCATGATGGTCGGGGCGAGCCGGGTTTATCTTGGCGTACACTGGCCGACGGATGTGATTGCAGGCTGGGCGCTGGGTGCGGCCTGGGCGGCGCTTTGGTGGCTGTTCGCCTGGAAGTTTCTGGACGATAAGAAGGAAACGGCGAGCGCCGGAAAAGAGTAGGTTTGGATGCGTATTCTCTGCACGAATGATGACGGCGTCTATGCGCGCGGGCTCGAAAGTCTTGTTCACATTGCGCGCGAGCTTTCCGACGATGTCTGGGTTTGCGCGCCGCAGGAGGAACAGTCCGGCGCCGCGCGGGCGTTGACGCTCGCCCATCCCATCCGTCTGCGCCAATATGATGAGCGCCGTTTCGCCGTCACCGGCACCCCCAGCGACGCCGTCCTGATGGGGATCAACAAAGTGCTCGGCGGCGAAAAGCCTGACCTCATTTTGTCCGGCGTTAATAACGGCCAGAACCTCGCAGAGGACGTCACCGTCTCCGGCACCATCGCCGGCGCGTTTCAGGGCATGTCCATGGGCGTGCCGTCGATCGCCCTGTCCCTGTCGCGGCTCGCCCGCGACAAGGCGCGTTGGGAGACGGCGGAGGCGCATGGCGCAAACATCGTGCGCCTTCTGCTCGAGGCGGGCTGGCCGGAAAATGTCGTGATGAATGTCAACTTCCCGGACCGCGGGCCGGACGACGTCGCTGGTATTGAGGCGACCGTCCAGGGCCATCGCGACGCCGTGCAGCTCTTTGCCGAGGAGCGACAGGATCTGCGGGGCGGGAGCTATTACTGGTACGGCTTCACTGGCGAGCTTTCCAATCCGCCGGAAGGGACGGATCTGCGGGCCATCTATGACGGCCGGATTTCCATCACGCCGCTGCATCTTTCGCTGACCGATATTGAGGCGCGTACGGCGCTCGCCAAGACGATTGCGGCGCGGGGAGAAAAAGCCTGACGAATCCTTAACGAATTGGGCGATTATTAACCCTTCGTTAACCAAAGAAGACAAACGTCGCTTCGAATCGGCGGACAGTCCAGCGGGCGTTTTTTCCGCATTTTTCTTGGCGAGGAGGGGCGATGAACACCGTTCGTGCAGCGTTGTTGACGGGATCTTTTTTGGCGGTGGCCGCCTGCGGCTCCCACAATCATGCGCCTGTGGTGTACGGCTCGGACCCAGCCCGCCAGACCCGCGTCTATCATTCGCCAGACGAGATCAAGCGTGAACGCCAAATGGCGCATGCGGCGCAGGCGCCCGTCTATCGCCAGCCTGAATTCAAGGCGCACCCCGCCGGCACGATCGAGCCGGTGCAACTGAGCCCGGTCTCCGCCATATATCTCGACGACTCCGCGCGCGTGCAGCAAGTCTCGCAGCGGACTGCCGCCGCGACGCCGCCCGCGCATTTGCACAAGGCGAAAGGCTATATTGAGGTTCAGCGCGGCGACACGGTCTATGCCGTTGCGCGCCGCTTCAATGTCTCGCCGTCCGCCGTGATCGACGAGAACGATCTCAAAAAACCATACACGCTGAAGGTCGGGCAGGCGTTGAAACTGCCGAGCGGCGCTTCCGCGCTGGTCGCCGACGCGCCGTCGCGCACGACCACCCTCGCGCAGCCGGCTGCGGCGACCACATCGACGCGCCGTGTGGTCGCGAAAGACCAGCTCTATTCCGTGCGCAAGGGCGATACGCTCTATGCGATTTCCCGCAAGACCGGCGTGCCGGTGTCGACGATTGCATCGGCCAACAACATGCGTCCGCCTTATGCATTGGAGCCGGGCCAGCAGGTTCTGGTCCCGCAGGCGCCGGTGGCCTCTGCGCGCGTTGCTTCTGCGGCGACGCCTAAAGCGACTGCCGAAAAAGAGCCCGCCAATGTCGCCGAGATCACGCGCAATGTTTCCTACACGCCGCCGCCTGCAGTCGCGTCGAAATCAATGTTCGCTTGGCCCGTGCATGGACGTGTGATTTCCGCCTATGGTTCCGGCAATCTCGGCCGCCGCAATGATGGTGTGAATATCGCCGCGCCAGCCGGCACCGCTGTGCGCGCAGCCGCTGACGGACAGATTGTTTATCGCGGGTCGGAGCTTGAAGGGTTTGGCAATCTGCTGCTCGTTAAACACGCCGACGGATTTGTCACCGCATACGCTCATAATGATTCAATGCTGGTCAAGAAGGGCGATCAGGTCCGCCAGGGCCAGGTGATCGCCAAGGTTGGCAAGACCGGCGCCGTGACAACGCCGCAATTGCATTTCGAGGTCCGGCAGGAAAGCGAAGCCGTCGATCCGGTTGCGCTTCTTGGCGAACCTTAATAGAGGCGGGCTTACCAATACGCGCCTACAAAAAGCGGGGGCTTTCAGCACGAGTTGCGTATTCAGTATAAAGAACAAAAAATGTTGCGTATCAAATTGGCGGGCCTTTGGTCCGCCTTTTCTTTTTTACGCTCAGCCGAACCTGCCGGGCCGCGAGGCGATAAGGCGGCGCGCGAGAAACTCCGGGCTCGCCGTCAACAGCCCTTCAGAGATGAAGGCGGTCTCGGAAAAATGTGCAAGGCCGAGCCGGG
Source organism: Alphaproteobacteria bacterium (assembly GCA_030426465.1). Lineage (GTDB taxonomy): Bacteria > Pseudomonadota > Alphaproteobacteria > Caulobacterales > Parvularculaceae > Hyphococcus. The sequence continues at coordinate 5,521 of JAUHYK010000060.1, read as the reverse complement.
CTTCGAACGCAGCGCGGAGCCCCGCGCCGACCCGTTTCGTTGCATCGAATTTGGTAAGGATGCAGCGCCGCACCCCGATTTCCTTAAACGCCATGGTCCAGTCCACATATTCATCCGCGTCGCCGCTGGCGGGCAGGACGAGCACAGGCTCCGCGTCGGCCGCTTCGCGATAGGAGCGAAGGGCCGCGATATCGCCGGAATCGTAAGGGCTGACGCCCGGCGTATCGAAAATCACCGCGCCCTGGGGGCGGTGGCTGCGCAGGATCTGCGCAACATCCAGCGGGCTTTCGGCGATGAAGTAATCCGCGCCCAGCGCCTCGCCATAGGCCTTGATCTGGTCGATGGCGCCGGCGCGGCCCACATCGGCCGTGATCATGGTCGCCTGAACGCCGGTTTCCTGCGCGGCGGCGGCGAGTTTTGCGCCGGTCGAGGTTTTTCCGGCGCCGGTGGGGCCAACCAGCATCACCGGCGCGGTCGGCGCAAGAAGCAGTGGCGAATAGGCGAAGACCTCCCGGAAGCCGGTTTCGAGGCGGTAAAGATCCTCGTCAATCGTTGAGGATCGGGCGCCTTCGATCAGCGCCGCGAGGAGGGGCTCTCCAATGCCATGGGGCGCGAGGATTTCCGCCATCGCCCGCACGGTGGCGTCGGACATATCGAGACTGCGCCCGCCCTTGCCGCCGCTGAGCTTGGCTGAGAGCTTTGAGAGGGCGTCAGCGGAGAATTTGGTTTCGATGTTTTCATTGAGCCTCGCGCCAGCGCCCATTTTGAACGGGCCCTCATCGACGGCGTCCCGGGCTGCGCCGGCGAACTGCGCCTTGGGGGCGGGTTCCGGCGCGGCGGGGGCGGGCTTGTCCGAGGCGGTGACCTCAATGTCGCCGCTCGGCAGGTTGCGGACAGAGATAATCACTGCCTTGTCGCCTAGCGCGCGCTGCGCCTTCGCCTTTGCCGCGTCGAGGTCAGAGGCGATGAATTTCATCATGGGCGAACATACCGGCTGGGCTACTGGGGCCGTCGGGCCCGGAGGATACGAAATCCGAGCATAGCCCGAAGGAGCGGTCCGATCCAAGGCCGTGAAACGGCGGAAACCGGCGGTCTTCCGGCAAAGATCAAGAAAAACCCGCCGGGCTTAGCCGCGACGGGTTTTCGAAGACCGAAAAGTCTAGGAGGGATTATCGGTATTGCTGGACGCGTGTTGCGCGCAGCCCCGGCAGACCGAACTGGTCGATCGCTTTCTGCCAGGATAGAAACTCTTCAACAGTGAGGGTGTAGCGGTTGCACGCCTCTTCGAGCGTCAACAACCCACCGCGCACGGCGGCGACGACTTCAGCTTTGCGGCGGATCACCCAGCGCTTGGTGGTCGGCGGCGGGAGGTCCTGCAAAGTCAGCGGCGTGCCATCCGGGCCGATGACATAGGCATCGGTTTTTTCGGAGGGCGCGGCAGTGTCAGCAACGACAGACATGAGATCAATAACCTTGTGATACACAACTCGTTATGGGCGACAGTAGGCGCGCGCTGTAAAAAAACGCCTAAGCATCAAGGTAAAAGCTTCTCTAAGTGGTTGATTGATCGTGAAAAAACACGGTTTCCACTTTCCCAACACGCTACAATTTTAACTTCAATTCTTAGCAAAGACGAAAATGCGCCGGCCTGGCGCGGTTGGCGCGTCGTCGCCGGCGCGCATGTTTCAAAAGCGCGCTGCATTTCCGTGGCGCAGCGATTTTTCCGCTAATATCAAGGCTTGAGCGCCAGGGTGCGGTCATGCGTCTGGGGCGGGATGGCGCCGTCAGACCCTTGGTTGCGATAGGCTGACGGCTTTTGCGTTTCAGAAAAGGACAGCGGCAAGTCCCGCTTCAGGACCGTCTAGGTTAACGGCCGACATGCGAGAAACGTGATAAAGATAGGGAAAATTTCTGTCAGAAAAATTCAAAAAAATGCCGAACGCCTGCCGATAGATAAAGTTGTAACTTCGACTGCATTGACCTTGTTAAGGGATGAGCGGCTCACACCGGGTTTGTCCCAGGTCTGCAAGTATGTGTCGGCATCAATAACGCGAGGCACCGCCTGTGAGGCGCTGCATATAGCAGCCTCACAGGCGATTAAACGCCGTCATTGAGAATGCAAGAAATCCCTCAAGTGGATTTTCTTTTGCGGCGCGTGGCCTTTTTCTTGGCCGGTTTGCGACCGGAAGACGTCGCCGCCGTGCCAAGGCCGATTTCTTTGGCGAGGCGTGAACGCGATTTGGCGTAGTTGGGAGCGGTCATCGGATAATCTGCGGGCAGACCCCATTTTCGCCGATATTCTTCAGGGGACAGATCATAATGCGTGCGCAAGTAGCGCTTTAGCATTTTCAGTTTCTTCCCGTCTTCAAGACAGATGATGAAATCGGGTGTCACTGATTTCGCCACTGGTACTGCAGGCTCTCGATTAGCGATGAACGCCGCGCCTTCTTCAGAGAGGCCAGCCACTGCTGCATAGACGTTGTTCAGCAGGGCCGGGAGTTCATCAGCTTTTACAGAATTGTTACCGACATAAGCGGCGACAATTTCTCCCGCCAATTGGATTGCATCGTTTTGTTCGACGGAATCCGTCTTCTTACTTGCCATTCTAGTCATCTCCAATGCGGAGGGTTCCGCGGACAGCAATTCTAGCCGCCCCATGCTGTTCCCGGAATTCCGCGGGTCATTGACGCCGCAAGAACTGCGGCGCGGGGTTTCGCCCTACTATGGCGGTAGCGCTTCTCGTCCCGCGCTGCAAGCTTAACAGGCTCGCCGGCCCATTAAATCGCAGACGTGAAATGTGTAGATGCATTCCCATTTTTGTCATTACTTGGGCTAATCATGGCTATATTCGATCTCACTGATGCGGCGATAAATCCGGCCTTCTGCTGGAAGAAGGTTGTGGTTCGCATTGCAGCTCGCGTCGTGTCCCACTATATGTCGCCGCTGTTTGTTGAGCCCCGTCCGGGGCTCTTTCGCAGTCAGGAGCCGCCGCGATGAGCGCCAGCCAATCCTATCGCCTTCCCGAAGGTTTCTTCACCGAATCGCTCGCCGACAAGGATGGCGACGTCTTCCGCTTTATGCAGGGCGAGCTTGCCCGCCAGCGCGATCAGATTGAGCTGATTGCATCGGAAAACATTGTCTCAAAGGCGGTTCTGGAAGCGGCGGGATCGGTCCTCACCAATAAGTATGCGGAGGGTTATCCGGGTAAACGGTACTATGGCGGTTGCGAGCAGGTGGATGAGGTCGAAGAGATCGCTATCGCCCGCGCAACTGAACTCTTCAGTTGTAAAGAAGCGATCGTACAACCGCATTCTGGCAGCCAGGCGAACCAGTGCGTGTTCATGGGACTGTTGAATCCCGGCGACACATTCCTCGGAATGGATCTCGCGGCGGGCGGGCATTTGACCCATGGCAGCCCCGTTAACCAATCCGGCAAATGGTTCAACTGCGTTTCTTACGGGGTGCGCGAGGACGACCATCTGATCGATTTCGAGCAGGTAGAGCGGCTGGCGAACCAGCACAAACCGAAAATGATTATCGCCGGCGGCAGCGCCTATTCACGCATTATCGATTTTCGCCGGTTTCGTGAGATCGCTGACAGCGTCGGCGCCTATTTCATGGTCGATATGGCGCATTTCGCCGGGCTCGTAGCGGCGGGGCTTTACCCCAATCCCCTTGAGCACGCTCATGTTGTCACGACGACAACGCACAAGACCCTGCGCGGGCCCCGCGGCGGCATGGTGCTGACAAATGATCCGGCGCTCGCGAAGAAGATCCGGTCGGGTCTCTTCCCCGGCATTCAGGGCGGCCCGCTGATGCACATTATCGCCGCCAAGGCGGTTGCGTTCGGTGAAGCGCTGCAACCGGAATTCAAGACCTATGCGCAAGCGGTGATCGACAACGCAAATGTTCTTTCCCAGACATTGGTCAGTGCCGGCTATGCTGTCGTTTCCGGCGGCACCGACACCCATCTTGCGCTGATCGATTTGCGCCCAAAAGGCGTCAAAGGCAATGCTGCTGAAGCGAGCCTCGAGGCGTCGGGCATCACCTGCAACAAAAACGGCATCCCCTACGATCCTGAAAAGTTCACGATCACCTCCGGGATCCGGATCGGGTCGCCGGCGGGCACCACGAGGGGGTTCGGCGTCGGTGAGTTCAAGGAAGTCGGCGAGATGATGGCTGAGGTCCTCGATGCGCTGGCCGCCAAAGGCGAGGCCGACCCTACGGTGGAAGAGGCCGTTGGCAATCGGGTTCGGGCCCTGACCGGGCGGTTTCCAATTTACCGCTGACTCGCGTAGAACCGCCGGACTGAGATTTGGGAGAACAGCCCCATGCGATGTCCGTTTTGCGGCAGCGACGACACCCAGGTGAAAGATTCCCGCCCGGCGGAGGACGGCGCGTCGGTGCGCCGGCGCCGGGAGTGTTCCGCCTGTGGCGGCCGCTTCACCACCTTTGAGCGGGTCCAATTGCGCGAGCTTGTAGTGATCAAGAACACCGGCAAGCGCGCGCCTTTCGACCGCGACAAGCTGATGCGCTCGATCATGGTGGCGCTCAGGAAGCGCGACTTTGAGTCGGAGCGGGTGGAGCAGATGGTGTCGGGCATTGTCCGGCGGCTCGAGGCGACCGGCGAGAGCGAAATCGAATCGAAATTGATTGGCGAGATGGTGATGGAAGGGCTCGCCAAGCTCGATGACGTCGCTTATGTGCGCTATGCGTCCGTCTACAAAAACTTCCGTGAGGCTAAGGACTTCGGTGAATTTCTTGGCGGCATGGAAGAGGGCGAGCGCGAAGAAGGATAGGCGAGAGCCCGGATGGGCGCGATGATCATGGCCGCGAACAACGACAAACACCGCGAAGGCGTGCCGCCGCGCTCCGCCGCAAGGCTCGCCGCCGTGCAGGCGCTGTACCAGATGGAGGCCGGCGGTCAGGGCGTGGAAGCGACGATCCGCGAATTCAAGGACTTCCGTCTCGGTCAGGATATCGAGGGGGAGAAACTTCACGCGGCGGATGCGACGTTCTTTGCGGACATCCTGCGCGGCGCCGTGGAGACGCAATCCAAGCTCGACCCTTACCTGACGCGTCAGCTCGCCGAAGGCTGGCGTCTGTCGCGCCTCGATGCGACCGTGCGCGCGATTCTGCGCGCCGGTCTTTATGAAATGATCCGCCGCCCCGATGTTCCCTATAAGGTCGTGATCAACGAATATGTGAATGTGGCGCGCGCTTTTTTCGATGGAGATGAGCCGGGCTTCATCAACGCCGTTCTCGATGCCGCGGCCAAGGAAGCCCGCGGTGATGAATTGACGGTGTAGACGGGCGGGAGTTTTCGCAAAAAGCGCATGAGCGAATTTGACATCATCCGCGAGGTTTTTGCACCGCTTACAGCGTCGGCGCCCGGCGCTTTCAATCTCACGGACGATGCGGCGCCAATCGTCGTCGATGGACTGAACTTCATGTTCGAAATCGCCCATGCCTGCTTCGTCCATGAGGGCTTTGGCACCAGCTGGGTCGTAGGGAATCCGGG
>JAUHYK010000059.1 GCA_030426465.1 Alphaproteobacteria bacterium | reverse complement strand
GTAGTGACCAATCGGAATACGCTTCCGTCCCGACGCTGGTCCAATCAGTACAGAGAATGTTTTCCGGCGCTTGCCGATACGAACCCACAGGTTGGGGCATGCAAGATCAACAAACTCCGTCGTCCTGTCGAACGCTCCCGCCGTACGGAGCCACCGGTCAGTGAAGTTGCGCTGCGCTACTTTCGAAGCCTTCACAAGGCACCAAAGACGAAAATTGAAATCAATCAACAGACTAAACAAGTGATGGACGATGAAAAATATCAACAAATACAGCTAAATAGCGCTGGTGCGGACGGGGGGACTCGAACCCCCACGAGGTTACCCTCGACAGATTTTAAGTCTTACCGACCGCGTCTATACTCGTCTAAGGCAATCTCCGTTTGCCTAATAATCTAATACTTTCGTTGTTCGGGAGTCTCAATCCGTCTCCGCATGTCCACATATATCCACTTTAAGAATGCACCAAAAATGCACCAATTAGCGGCGCCGCGCGATCGTCTTTAGCTTGAGGAAATGTCACCGAAACCTCTCAGCTGCAACCCAACATAATCCTCGGTTATCCTGCGCTGGGCTGCCTCAGGTGATGCAATGTAATCAAGTTCGGCGATCTGGACAGGACAGTCAAATAGACCGTCGTCCGGGAAACGATGCATCAGCATGGTAAGCTGCCAGGAAAAGCTCTCAGTCAGGCGCTCGATGATAACCTCATAGATACCCGCCTGCCGGAGCAAATGGCCAACCATCAGGCCAGATGGACCCGACCCGGTGATGGCGACCCGGTTTTTCATTCTAAATAACCTTTGGCGGGCCCGGTGGGGCGAAATTTAGCCTCTCCGACTCCAGTTGCGCCGTCATGGTGGCTTCCCGAGCGAGTGCTCGTTGCACAGCCGGCCGGTCCTCCATCCGTCGTGCGTGGTCTACAAACTTTGGATACTCGCCAACGGGAAACCCCGCACCCTCCACTCGCCAGAACACCCAATAAAGATACGAGTCCATAACACTCCAGGCGTCGCCATACCACCATGGTGAATTGGCCAGCCTATCATCAACGAGTTTAAAATACTCCCGCATCACTTCGCACCCTGCAGTCCAAACGGCCCTAATCGATTCCGGTCCGGCAAAGAACTGAGGCATCCGAATTCGCGTCACAATCGGATGCAACGTCGACGAACAGAAATTGAGGTCGGATATCAAGCGCGCCTTTTCGATGGCGGTTTTTGCATGCGGCAAGAGTCCTGCCTCTGGGAATTGTTCATTCAGAAACCACAGAATAGCGACATTCTCGGTTAGGGCTTCTCCGCCAAAGACGAGCGCTGGCACTTTACCCTTTGGATTGTATATCTTGTACGCAGGCGATTTATGTTCGCCTTTCATAAACCGAACGACCCGCGACTCAAATTGCGCGCCAGTCTCCTCAAGCGCAATGGTTGCAACGCGTGAGCAGCTACCAGGCGCGGAAAACAATATGATCTCAGTCAAGGTTGTATCTCCACGAGCGGTTTGCCGTCTACTCTGAATGGCGTGGCCTCGGTTAAGACAAAAACAATGCGGCATGGCGAGTCGCCGACAGTTCGCCACAAATGAATTGTTCCACGCTGCACGCAGATATCGCCCGCTTGGAGAAGCGTCTTTTCTCCATCATCGAGTTCAAGCTCTACCGAACCAGAAAGGACAATACCGTAATCAATGCTGTTTGTGCGATGGAAGGGCGATGCGCCGCCCGGCAGCATGTCGACAACTCGAATGACGGATCCGCTATGCAGTGTAAGACCTGCATCGCGCTTACGGCCATCAATTTCATCATTATTGTCCGCAGGTACGTTGGCTGTCGTCCAGATCAGCGCGAAGTCTGCATCCCCGGACGGAATAGGCTGGGGCCTAAAGAACTCATCAGACCGAACTACGGCCCGACCATCAGCCGTATGTCCGGTCACGACGCGGCGAATTTGAGCTGCGTCAATCACTTGGGCAGCTCCCGTTTGACAACTTTTTGATCTATGGCCCCAAACAACGTCTCTCCGGAGATCGACTGAGCCTCCATGCGCACCCTGTCGCCAAATTTCATGAAGTCGGTTTTAGGCTCGCCGAGATCAAGCATCTCAATGCCACGCCGCTCAGCAATGCACGAAGATCCTATTTCCCGATAATGTTCATTGGAGACGGTGCCGGAGCCGATGATTGTTCCTGCGCAAAGGTCGCGCGTTGCAGCCGCGTGAGCCACCAGTTCATGGAAACCAACGCTCATTGCCTCGCCATTTGCGGCGCCGAACCGCTGGCCGTTGAAATCAACGACCAAGTTCAAATGCACGCGACCGTCACGCCATGCGTCACCCAACTCATCAGGTGTCACGGCAAATGGCGCGGCGGAGCAAGGCGGCTTTGCCTGGACCCAGCCGAATCCGGTCCTCATTTCAACCGGGGCAAGCTTGCGCAACGACCAATCATTGATCTGCACGATCAATTTCATGTGCGATAGCGCTTGCTGCGCGGTCACGCCCATTGGCGTGTCATCGACGATGACGCCGAACTCGCCTTCAAAATCGATACAATCTTCCTCGTACAAAAAAGGCACGTCGTCGGTTGCACTGTAAAACTGATTTGATAAGCCCTGATACATCAATGGATTGTCCAGAGGCACCGGGTCTATGCCGAAGACTTTCTCCATCAACGCTCCATGGCTATCAAAAGCTGAGCCGTCGAGCCATTGCCAGGCGCGCGGAAGCGGCGCCAGAAACGAAACAGATGCAGTGCTTTCACCTTCACCTGCATCCAGTTTGTCAGCAAGTTTTCCAAGCGCTTCTGAGGCAGTTTGCCAGTTGTCGAGCGCCGACTGCAATGTTGCGACGACTTCGACGGCCGGTAAAAAACGTTGACCATCGCGCGAGACGACCACCAGCGCACCGTCCCTCGAATTCGCCGCTATTGTAGCAAGTTTCATTACACGCACTCCAATTCATCAATTGTTGAAAATGCCTGCATCACAAGCTGCGTCATATCCCCGTCTGTGCGAAAACCCAACGCGGTGGCGCGAGAGAAATTCTGCGCGGGCCAACGGCCAAATCCGGCCTCCAGCGCGGAATCCCGCTCATAACGCGCAAAATCAGCATTGATCCCGCAACACGCTGCGACCTGCGCCACGAGATCGCTCATGGTTACGCGCAAGCTCGGCAGGGTTACGGCGAACGACGGCGGCGACGCCCTCGCGAAATCCAACTCCAGCGCATGCATGACGTTGGCAACTGCAGATTCGCGTGACATGAGCCAGAGAGTCGAATCTTGTGAAACAGGTGATACGAAACGACGCCCTGCCTTGGCTGCATGAAAAAGTTCGCTCATAAAGGCCGACTTCATGCCTGAAGGCCTCGGCGGCCTAGCCAGAATTCCGGGTAATCGCAACGAAAGGCCGTGCATTTCACCCCGCCGTGAAAGCGTAGCAATCCATTGCTCCGTCATCGCTTTGTGGGCGCCATAGACGAGTTGAGGTGAAAGCGGCGTGTCGTCTACGATAAGTGACGTTTCCATATCGCCATAGACGGCAATGCTGCTGGCAAACACCACTCTGGGCGGCGATGATTTGTTTCGAGTATGCTCAAGCAATTGATGCGTCGCGTCGATATTGATGCGTTTTGCATGTGCGCCATCTTGCTCAGCAGCGCCGCCGGGTACTGTCGCGAGATGGAGAATTGCATCATATGGCCGTTCGAAGAGCCCTTCGATGACGTCCGGTTCCGCTATGTCGCCAACCATCCATTTGACATTATCAAAGACGGCTCGTGGCGGTTGAACGCGATCAGTCGCAACAATTTCATGTCGTCCTTGGCTGAGCAGACGATTAACGACCCCTTGGCCGATAAATCCGCCTGCGCCAGTGACGAGCACTCTCATTGCGTGCCTCTGCGCGTGCTGATGTCCAGACCATTGCCCATGTGCAGCAAAACCGCTTCCATCTCCGGCTTGGATCGAACGGCGCGCTGATAGCGCACAGCGTCCTCGCGTGCGGGCGGCGGATGCAGCATATTATCCGCAACGACAATGCCGTTCGTAGCAAGGTTGGGATACAGTTTCTCAAAGCACGGAACGTAAAGGTCTTTCCAAAGATCAATAAACGAAAAGTCTATCGGGCCTGGCTGTGTGTCGAGCAGTTCGACTGCGTCTCCTAGCTTCCATTCCACAAACTGATCAAGTTTCGCAGTCGAAAGCTGCTTGCGTGCGTAATCTTGCTTTTCTGCGGACATTTCATAGGTGAAAACACGTCCTCCAGTGATGCGCGCTGCGTGCGCCAGAAATAGGGTTGAGTAACCGTATGACGTGCCCAGCTCAACAATCACTTGCGCGTTCGCACAGACAATCAGCGATACGAGTAGTTCTGCGGCGTCTTCCCCCACTTCAAGCAGCATATTGTCCCGCTGCGCGATCATTTCTCCTGGCGCGAGACCTTTAATCATAGCAGTTTCCCTGGCGATACGCTCGCGGTAGCCTGTCAGCACACTTTCAAAGTCCTTTGAATAGTTACTCAACGTCTCATTCCCTTTCGCACCCGCCATCGCGATTGCGCTCCGCTTCAATTAGCGCCATGATTTTTAGACACGCTATATGTATCGCCGTTTCCGTGTCAGGATATGCGCCTGTTGGACGATGCACCCTGGAACGCAAAACAGGCGGCGCACAAATAGCGTCTTCACGATTTCGCTGCTCCAGCCTGCCATGCACCAGGCATTCTCTATGAACCGCGCGGAAGATGCGGAGGTCTTGCTATTGTCACTCATTGAAAATCGCCACAGCGCGCGTCCAACCAGCTGAAGCGCCTTTTACTTTGTGTGGAAAGCAAGCGACCGTGTAGCCAAAAGGAGGCAGGACTTCGAGGTTGTGAAGTTTCTCGAGATGACAGTAACCTTTGTCTCGGCCGGCTTTGTGGCCTTCCCAGATGAGCGATCTGTCGCCAGTCTCCGCCACCTTTTTCGCCGTATAGCTGAATGGCGCGTCCCAAGACCATGCGTCAGTGCCTGTAACGCACACACCGCGATCAAGCAGGTACATCGTCGCTTCGTATCCCATGCCGCAGCCAATATCGACAAAGTTCGGATCGCCAACCGCTTTGCCGGCGGCCGTGTTTACGAGTACAATGTCCATCGGCTGTAGATCATATTCGATCCGCATCAGTTCATCTTCGACGTCCTGTGCCGTCACGACATAACCGTCTTCGAATTTTCGAAAGTCGAGTTTGACGCCAGGCCTGAAACACCAACCAAGCGGGACTTCATCAATCGTCATTGCTGGCTTTCCGCCATCCATAGTCGGGTGAAAATGCCACGGCGCGTCAAGATGCGTTCCATTATGGGTTGAGAGCGTTACCATTTCCGCCGCCGCAAATCCCTCCCCGCCTGGAAACTGTTCAGCACTAACACCCGGAAAAAAATGATTAGCTTCTTTGACGGTCTCGCCATGCTTTTGATACGTAATCTTAGGCCGCATAAAAGGCGGATCGGTGATCACGTCATTTTCGAGATAAATTGAGAGATCAACAATTTTTTGAGACATTTGATTTCTCGCTATGCTGGTTCAACTGCAACCGGCAAAGACGCGATCGCATGAAGCGTGTTATTGAGACGCCGAACAACTGGCCCTGTCGCTCTGATTTTTTTGCACCTCTTCGCAAGCTCTGTAAGCGCAAGTTGACCTTCCAGGCGCGCAACCATTTGACCAAGACATTGATGTATGCCTGCGCCGAAACCAACATGGCCGCTGGTCAGTCGATCAATATTAAAAATATCAGGCTGATCCCATTTACGCGGATCACGGTTTGCAGCTGCAAGAAACAACAGTACCTTTGATCCTTCAGGAAGGTTTGTACCATCGACCTCTACATCGCGAGATGTTGTTCTGAAAAATGTCTGCACGGTGGAGTCCCACCGGAGACTTTCTTCGAGGGCTTTTCGCGCAAGTCGCGGTTGGGCTTGCAACTTGTTCCATTCATCCGGAAATTCCGTCAACGCAAAGAGCGCGGTCGCTAGTCCATTTACCGTTGTATCAACGCCAGCGGACAAAAGGGAACGCACGAGCCGCTCCGCCTCCTCCTGTGTGCAAGCGCCGTTATCTGCGGCTTCGAAAATCGCCATGCCCCAGCCGCCGCGCTTCAAGTTAGTTCGGCGGCACGCCTCAGCGACCCAACCCGCTGCTGCACCGGCGTCCTCTTCGCCTTTCAGGAAGATTTCATTGCGTGGCCCAAAAGCATTGAAAACCGCCATAGCGTATGTCAGCAGATGTTCCCGGCCCTCGTCCATCAATCCGACAGCATCGGGGAAAACCAGCATCGGGAAAACTTCGGTGAAGTCGCGAACAGCGTCAAATTCACGTTGCTCGACAAGTCGGTCTACAAGCGCCTCAGCGCGCTCGCGCCATACCGGCTCCAATGCCTTCAAACTCGCCGGTGAGACCACACCATTCATGATCGCGCGGGCCTGATCATGGGAAGGCGGATCGGCTTCCAGCAGCAATGACGGTGGGCGGTATGGTTTTTCCTTTGCAAAATCTGCAAGGCCGACGCCGCGTCCGGAGATAAATCTTTCGTGGTCCAACAGCGCTGCTCGCACCTCAGCGAAGCGCACCATGCCGAACGTCTTGTATTTTTCCAGCCAGAAAACCGGCCCCGCTTCTCGCTTTTGCTCGTGATACGAATAGGGATTTTCCAACACGTCTTTCGCGAACGGATCTATGTCGATAACAGGGATATTCATCGTAAAATCCCCATGCTCAAAGGCGCTATGGTATGCGCTTTGATGTTGATCGACAGCTTGCAGGATTCCTGAAACATCAAAAACATCGTGCTTACCCACGGCTCGCCAAGAAACCGCCAACAGCGACTGGCGTTATCGTCGCGGTAACGAATAAAGCAAAGAAAACTTTCAACAGCGCACCGACTACAAAATTGATAGATACTGCACCCAGAAGAGAGGTAATCGCAACGGCGAGGCCGCCAAACACGATCACTGACAGCGCGGTCAGTACGGCGATCCGCAAAGGCAATGCTTTCGGCAAAACAGAAAGCGGTAATTTTACCGCATTCATCAATGGCGCCATTGCGACAGCAGAGCCCCAATCTAGATCTTTTCCGTCAAATGAGCCCGTCATGTTACTTGCAACATTGGAGCCGGCGGTTTTTCCGAATGTTTTCATTGCGAGCAAAGTGGGTGGCAACGCCGAAAAGAATCCGACGAACAAAGCTTGTGGCAGAAAATCGAGAGCGAACTTCGACCCTGCGCCAAGCTGTATTTGCCCAACACCACGAAATAGCAGAAAAAAGAAGACCAGACTCAACGCAGAATTGATGGCGCCGCCGATCAGGATCTGCCGAGTCGTGAATTTTTTGATGTTCTGGCTCGTCAACATTGCGCCATCCCTCGCAGTGAACCCGTCTTATTGACGGTTGCTCTTTTCGTATTCTCATCGCCGCTAATAGAGGCGAAATGCGCAACTCTTATTTCCAATCAAAACTCAGTGGCGCCTCGCGGAAGGCAAATCGATTGAGATGACGCGCGATGGCGCCTTTAAGCCCGTCCAACTGTTCCCGTTCAGAAGCGTCGATGCGACAGTTTAGCGTCTCACCCATTGCCGATAACGTTACGCTCGCATCTCCAGACCAGTCTGCACCGCGGGCATCCTTCGGAAAGACAATCGCGCCTTGGGTTGCATCAAACGTAACATCAAGATTGTGCGCCCAGTGCTTGCAAAGCTGTTGCAGATATTTGCTTGCATTGGCCGTAGGTATGGACGCTGTTGCTGAGATGGCGGCGCTCATTTTGTGTGCCCTCCCAACGTTTCTGCGAACCAGTCGGCAATGTAATCGCAACCGAAGCTCATATTGTCGGCGCCCACATGCTCAACACCGCCTTCGCGTTCGGTAAAGATCTTCAGTTCACGTTTTGGCGAGTTAACTAGCTGCTCATAGGCCTGGTGCGCATAGTCCAGTGAGATTTGCCGGTCCTTTTCGCCATGGGTGACGAGAAACGGAACCCTGATACGGTCCATATGCCCATTCAGGTTCATATCTTTTGAATTTTCAAAAAACTCGTCCATATCTTTCGCGCCGAAAACCCACATGACGTGTTTCCAATAATGCGGGACAGGGTTTTCCCCTTCCCGGTTAAGACGCTTTTGCTGCACTTCAGCCCAGTTGTGATTGGCGCCCCAGCATGCACCGGCGGCAAAACGGGGCTCATAGGCGACTGCGCGTGGTGCAAAATGCCCACCGAGTGAAATGCCAGTCATGCCAATACGATTTTTGTCAACGTCAGATTGTGTCTCAAGCCAATCGACGGCTTTAGACGCCCATTGCTCCGAATAAGGCGTCGCCGGCAACTTGTATGTGCGAATCGCTTCCCCTGTACCCGGCTGGTCAACGCAAAGACAGGACACGCCGCGCCGGGCCAGCGCTTGCGGCAGGCCGGACCAGAGTAACAGTTCTTTGGAGCTATCGAGACCGTTGCAATATACGACACAGGGTTTTGGGCCGTCGCCGGGCGCGCGTATATAAAGTGCCGGCATGACTCCATCGTCGAGCGCAATCTCCACGCGCTCGCAGTTGTCTTTAGCAAAACGTATGCTTTTCAGAAAGGCATCCTGCGCTTTCTTAAACGTCTCCTCGCGGCCTGGATGACCGTGACCTTGCATGCGTTCCGCAGTCAGAAGATAAAGCGCCGCCCGCTTCAGCTTCGTTGCAGCTGAGAACAGGCGTCCTTTTTGTTCGTCTACCTCAGCAAGACCGATGAGCTTGTCGGCCATGGCAACCCATTGCTCCAAGAATTGGGCTGTACCGGCGTCCGCCCCCTCGTCCGCCGCCTTGCGGATCGGTTCGCACATGTCGACGATCTCGCCGATCTTTGCGCCGCTTTCCAATGCAATGGCGAGGGAAAGATTCCAAATGTAGTTCGGAAAATATTCAAAAAGCGCCACGGACTACGCCTCGGCCGCTTTGAAGAGGCACGGATCGGGTTTTGGTTTGGGCATGGTTTGCGGCCCGCCGACGCCGACCCCCCATTGGTCCATGATTTGCTCAGATGGCGTGTGGACGGTCGCTTCCCAAGTCTCGTCATCGACCTGCTCTAATTCTGACGTGTACTCAACGACGAAACCGTTCGGCGAAACGAAATAGCTAAACGTATTGTTGCCCGCTGTGTGGCGTCCCGGCCCCCACTGAATGTCGTGACCGGCTTTTTTGAGGCGGCTGACGCCGCGCATCATGTCGTCCACTGTCGGCATGTCATATGCGACATGATTGAGGCATGGCGGCCCTGGCAAAACGGCAAGTCGGTGATGCCATTCGTTGCAACGCAAGAAGCACATGAAATCGCCAAGCCAGTCAGAGACTTTGAAGCCGAGCACATCAGTGAAAAATTTCACCATGGCGTGATGATTTGGCGAATGGAGGACGACGTGGCTGATCTTCTCCGGTACGCCATCCCATCTTTTAAGGCTTTTCTTTTCACGTGTCTCAACATCGCATGAAATTTCAAAAGGCAAGCCGTCCGGCGAGAAGAAGCGGAAGCCATATCCGGCACCTACCCCCTCAATTGCCGCGGGTTCGGAAATAAGTTCGGCGCCAGCATCACGCACCTTCGCTGCGAGGGCGTCGACGTCAGCGCGTGACGAAGCCGCCAACGCAATGACATCAATTCGCTGATCGCTCGCCTCGCGCAACCGGACAACATGATGCTCATTCGAACCACGCGCGGCAAAATAAACCATTCCGTCGCTGGAAGGGACTTCCTCGAGCTTCCATACATCGCGATAAAATTCACGTTCGGCTTCAAGATCCGTTACGCCATAGCCCACATATCGAATATCTGTTACTTTGGTCATCTTTTTCCCAAGATGTTAGAATTTTGCGTTAGGTGACATCGGCTCACCGCTCAGATCGGCTGCGCTGTGACTTCGAACATTTTCTTGGTCATTTCGCTTTGATTGGCTTGCGGCCCCTTGCCCAGCTGGCCGAAACATATTGCTTTTGACGATTCCACGATGAACTCGCAGCGCTCGAACCGCCTCTTCCTGAAAGCGGTGAATGCGTCCTCTGGCGTTTCGGCGCGTGCCAACTCTTCTGCAATCACAAGGCTGTCTTCGATCGCCATTCCGGCGCCCTGACCGAGATGCGGCGTGGTTCCGTGTACCGCATCGCCAATGAGTGCAACACGGCCAGCGTGCCAATCGCCCGTCATCATCTGCCATTCAAGCGGCTTATAGACGACGCCGTCATCATCAATGATCTGCGCCGCCATTTCCTGGATCTTCGCGCTCGGCGCATCTGCCAGCTTTTTACGCATCGCCGCCGCAATGCTATTTCTTTCGTATCGCGGATTACCGGGTTCAGCGGTAGTGACATACATATACATGAGGTCGTCAGAAAGCGGCACCAGCCCGATGCCGATGCGACCTTCGTAGGCTTGCAGGCAATCAAGATCAGCGGGGCGTGGAAAATTGTATCGCCAGACGGCTTGCCCGGTAAATTCCGGGGTCATTGCCTCGGGAAAGAGCTTTCTGCGCGTATCGGAATATAGGCCGTCAGCACCGATGACGATATCAAAGTCACCTTTCGTCCCGTCAGAAAACGCTACTGAGACGTTGTCTGCCGATTGCGTAATTTCCGTTGCTGTCACACCAAGCTTGATTGTAGCGCCAGCCTCTATCGCTTTCGACCCTAAGACCTTGTGCAGCGCAGGACGACCAATGCCGACATTCGCTGGATATCCGTCAGCAAGTTTTGGCGACGGTATCCGTGCAATTCGTTCACCGTCCGGCCGGTAGATCTCCACATGATCGAATCCAAAACCTGCATCCAGATAATCATCCAGGATGCCAAGCTGCGACACGGCGCGAACAACGTTCGATTGCTGGATAATTCCGACGCCATAGACCGACCATTCGGGATCCTTTTCGATAATTTCGACAGAGAATCCTTTCTGGCGAAGGGCAATCGCAGCCGTTAAACCTGCAATGCCGCCGCCAATAACGAGAATCTTCAGATCGTTCACCAGCGCGCTCCCAACTTGACGCGGCTAGGATGTCCGCCGCGTTCTTTTGGGACACGATAGGGGCCAACTTTATATCTCAAAAACTGATTGTTTTTATACTATCGTATCAATTTTTGTTATGCGGCATGACCGCCGCCTGTTTCAGCTGGTCAATAAACCACCGCAGCCCTTGGTCATTTTCCCGAGTGCGATGAAACTGCATCATCTCTTTCATAACCGGAAAAGCAAAAGGCAGGGGCGCGATTGCGATGTCGAGCCGATCGGCATAGTGCCGCGCCAGCCGCTCGTGCATTACCGTTAGGTTTTCTGTGTTGACGACGAGTTCCGGTGGAACGAGAAAAGACGTCACTTGTGTTTCGATACGCCTGGGCCGGCCCAGTTCACGCAAGTGCGTCTCCGCAAATGAAGCCGGCTTCAGCCGCCCGATTCCAACGATGACATGACCAGCTGCATAAAAATCCTTAGCGCTTATTTTTTGCTTCTTGAATACAGGGTTTTTTGCGCAGCCGACCACCACATGCCGTTCTTCGAAAAGCAGCTCCGAAGGGTGATCTGGCGAGAGATGCTCCTCAGGACAGATGATAAGGTCCAAGGCGCCTTGATCCAGTTCCGGCAACATGGAATCGGAAGGTTGCACACAGTCAATGGTGACATTTGGAGCGACGTCAGACAATATTTGAATCAGCTTGGGGAACAAGACGGTGATCAAGTAATCGGACGCCCCCACCCGAAAACAACGCCCTGACGCGGCAGGATCAAAATGCGTAGTTTCCGCGACAAGCGCTTCCGTCGCAATAAGCAGCTCCCGCAATCGCGGCTTCATACGCAAAGCGTGAGCGGTTGGAATCATTCTCTTTCCGTGTAGATTCAGTAACGGATCGCCGAAATAGTCGCGAAGTCGCGTCAGCGCGGCGCTCATGGCTGGCTGACTCACGTTCAAACGCTCGGCAGCCTTAGAAACGCTTTGCTCATCGAGCAAAACGTCCAGCGCCACCAATAAGTTTAGATCGAGCCCTTTGAACCGCATGGACAATTTAATATAACAAAAACTGATGGTTTTCCATCGAAATAAACCATTTTTCTTATTCTAGCTCTTCGTTCATCCTGACGCCAACTACAAAAAATACCGGGAGGATGGAATGCGTTTGTCTCAAGTTTTGAGCTCTTCGGCGGCAATTGCGGCGTTATTGGCGCCGTCAACGGGCGCGTTTGCACAAGACGAATCGTCAGCTGCAACGTCGGGCGGGCTCGATACAGTTGTCGTTACCGCCCAACGCAAGGAAGAGTCGCTGCAAGATGCCGCGGTTGCGGTCGAAGCAGTCGATCAAGAAAGCCTTACGCGCGCCGGTCTGGAATCGGCTCAAGATCTTGGGCAATTGTCCCCAGCTTTGGGCGTGACCGCTGGCGGCGGCCCCCTGACCAGCTTTTTTGTTCGCGGCGTTGGCGCGCTGACCGTGAACCCACTGACAGATTCTGCGATCGCGCAAAACGTTGATGGCGTTTATCTGGGCCGGTCTAGCGGCGCCGCGGGTCTAGCGCTGTACGATCTGGAGCGCGTTGAACTTCTCAAAGGACCGCAAGGTACGCTTTACGGACGGAACGCGACGGGCGGTGTCGTCAACTATATTCCTAAAAAACCGGTCTTAGGCGAACATTCGGGTTTTGCTCAAGCCGAGTATGGAAATTATGATAAAATTGGCGTGCAAGCGGCCGGTAACTTAGCTTTAGGCGATAATGCTGCGATACGCCTGTCCGGGAATTATCTAAACCGGGATGGCTATTCCGACGACGGAACGAATGACGCAGATTCATTCAGCTTACGTGGCCAGATTTTGTTTGAACCGACTGATGCATTATCAGTGCGCGTTGCAGCCGATTATTCCGAAATTAACGCCATCGGGTCAGCCGGAGACTTGATAGGCACGTATAGCAATAACGACGGCATGCTTTCAGACTTCACGCCTTCAGGCTTGCCAATAAATAGCGGGCCAACAGCAGATGGCGCGAATGCTATTCGGACAGGGGTCCTGCACACGCCTTCGTTTGCTCCTTTCCAGCCCCTTAGCGCTGATGATCTATACCAGGACATTAGCTTCACTGGCGTAATGGCTGAGATCAATTACGATATAGGCGCCGGAACGTTTACGTTTATTCCAGCTTATCGAGAGGCTGATCAGGATTACCAATTTACCGGTCCCGGCTTCGCCCCCGCGAAGACGCTGGAAGAAAACAGCCAAACAAGCTTTGAATTACGTTTTGCCAGCGATTTTGAAGGCCCCTTAAACGGCATTATTGGCGCGTTCTATATCGATGAAGAGATTAGTACGAGCACAGTTTTTGCTCAGAACTTCGCTTCGCCGATTCAAAACTATGATAATGGAGGTGAGTCTTGGGCTATATTTGGACAAGGCACATTCGATATCACAGAAACGTTTCGTTTGACCGCCGGCATCCGTTACACTGAGGATAGCAAATTCGTAGATGGAATTAGCGATACATTTGTTACCTTCTGTGGGGGCGCGCCGTTCACAGGCAATTTCTTAACGCCAGGACCGCCTCCATTTAACAGTTTTGCCAACGGTTGCGCGTCCGGCGCGATGCCCGCTCACCCGGTCACGTCGGATCGGGATGCATTCATCGCCGATTTTGTGAATAGAGGTCTGATCGCACCGGGATCTGTTGCAACAGTTCCGGGGATGGGCCCGCCCCCATTTTACAATCTAACATTACCGGGCGGCGTGCCGCCGACACCGGGTAATCCAAATCCGATCCTTGGCGCGATTGTGAATGTTGGCGAAGGCGCTCTGGTCTCTGAACTTGACTATAGTGAAGTGACATACAGAGCAGGCCTCGAATGGGATTGGGGGCCAAGCAACCTTCTTTATGCCACGTATGAAACAGGATATCGTGCAGGCGGTGTTGATCTTAGTCTCGCCAGCCCGACTTATGATCCAGAATACATCGATTCCTATACGATTGGTTCGAAAAATAGGTTTTTCGACAATACCTTGCAGCTCAACCTCGAAGCCTTCCTTTGGAAATATGATGGTCAACAGGTCACATATTTCACGACCCTCGACTCGGCGTCTGCTTTCCCAATCGCGAATGCTGATGCGACAATTAAGGGCGTGGATGTGGATGTTATTTGGGCAGCTACCGACAACACCACAATAAGCGGCAATATGCAGATTCTGGATTCTACATATGACGCGTTAACGCTTATTTCCGACCCTGGCCGTGGTCGATTTGGGTGCGTGTCTTTGGGCGTGGCCGCTGGTATTGAGAGCTACGACTGTTCAGGTAATTCCTTGCTGTTCTCACCTGACTTTGGTGCGGACTTAGATGTTAATCACATCATTGACATATCAAATTTCGATCTTTCGTTGACGGCGAACGTCTCGCATAGATCGGAACAGCAAACGAATTTCTTGCTCTTGGAAGAGACGAAGGCAGACTCCTACACAACGTTAAATCTCGACGCGACCTTATCACCTGATGATGCGCGCTGGGCGCTTTCGGTCTTCATGCGCAACGTGACAGACGAACGGTATGTGACGAATTCAAACGTATCTAACCGCGGCCTTAATTACGCAATCTACTCACCGCCGCGCACTTATGGCGTGCGGCTGCGCGCAAACTTTTAAGCCTACAACGATCACAAAGGCGGCGCCCAAAAGCGCCGCCTTTATCTCCACTTGATGTATCCCATAACATTGGATTTTAAGATCATGAGAAAAGTTGCAGTCAACGCATTCATTCTGGCGTTCGCCGCATCCCTTCATACGCCCGCTTACGCCGGCGACTTTGCAGGATCGTGCGTCGCCGGCTCACCCGACGATGTTACAGAAGAGCAGGCTATGGCATTTTGCTCGTGTGTTACCGATGCGACCGAAGGCAATGATGACCTGCGCGCAGAGTTCGAAGCCGCCTTTTCTGCTGGGAGCCGCGAGGCATTCGCAGAAAGCCTGTCTTCTGCAGGTCAGGATGTGCTGTCTTCCTGCGCAGCCGACTAACCAACGGCTGGTTGCTGCACCTTCACGCTCGCATATTAAAATGACTGACGAGCGATTCGTGCAATCAAAGATTGTGGCTAACTGAACGAAGGATAATTTTTGCTATGTACCGGACAAGCGCCCTGCTCTCTTTATCGTTTATGATTATAGCCTGCGGATCACCGCAAGCCTCGAACAACGACACTTCCAAGAATAGCGAGACGCCTTCGGTCAATCATGCGGCGAGTAGCAACACCTTCATAACCCTCGGCACAAGAGGCGGGCCCGTGGCCGGAGATCGCCGGTCACAACCTTCCAATATACTTCTGACCGATAGCGGCAATTATCTCATCGATGTTGGCGACGGCGCGGCAAGCCAGCTTGGGAAAGCCAAGGTGCCGTTGCGATCCGTGGATAGCATTTTTATTAGCCACCTGCATTTTGACCACATTGGCGGTTTGCCCGCGATCATGGGCTTGCGCTATCAGATCAACGCCAAAAAGCCGCTAACGATCTACGGTCCCCCGGGCACCAAAGAGACCGTTGACGGAATATTCGCCTACATGGCGCCGCACATGCGGGTTGGCTATGCGGTTCCGGGAGCACCAAGACCACCTACCCCGCAAGAAACAACAGTTGTAGTTGAAGTCGTCCCTGGAGAAACGTTCGAGGTCAACGGGATGACTGTTAAGGCGGTGGAGAATTCCCACTTTAGCCTGCCGGAAGGTTCTGAGGCGGCAGAGCTGAATAAGTCCTACGCTTACCGTTTCGATCTACCAGACCGGTCAATCGTATACACCGGGGATACGGGTCCCAGCGAAGCCATCGAAGAATTGGCGCGTGGCGCGGATTTACTCGTCAGTGAAATGATGGACGTTCCCTTTATTGTCGATAACCTGCGTCGCGATAATGCGAAACGGGAATTTCCAGCCCCTGATAAAGTTATGGATGGCGTGGCCAAACATTTGAGCGATCACCATGTCACAGCCAAACAAGTCGGTGAAATGGCGGCGCGTGCGGGTGTGAAGGAAGTTGTCGTCACGCATTTCGCAGGCAAGGAAGATGCTCAATCTTTGGAACACTACAAAGCGGATATTGCCAAAGGATTTAATGGTGAAGTGTCTATTGCCAGTGACATGGAAAAACACTAAGGAGAAAAAAAGTATTTGTCATTTGCGTGCGGGCTTCATAATTGCACCGCGGATTTGGAATTTCTCTTTGAAAATACTGAGAACCCGATTCAGTGACGACAGCATAGCTTTCTTATTGCGCTGAGTTTGAAAACGTTGTGCCCAAAATCTTTTCGAGAAATATCTGCTATTTTTGAAAATTGTTTGCTTTTCAATGGCTGGTCAATGAATTTGGCGACCCTATCAGGGTAGCAATTGGATTTGCGTCATGCGTCTTCGCAAAGTCATTTTTTAAGGCAATCCTACGGAATGCTACGGAGGCAAACTTCTAGGGCGCTCACGTTAGCGTGCGTTTATCGAACATGTCACAAAGAAGGCCGGCGTCTCTGAGCGCCGGGCTTGCCGCGTGCTTAGGCAGCACAGGTCCACACAATAGCGCAAGCTGAAGAAGGCGGACGATAAATACGCGTTGACCGCCGCTATCATTGCCTTGGTGAGTCAGTTTGGACGCTATGGCTACTAACGCCCAATAATGCCCTTGCAAAGCCTCAGATTCTTATGTCCGGTTCTGCGCGCAAACCAGACTTCCTCAACTGTTTGTGCAAATTCATTTTGTGGCTTATAGGCCAGTTATTTCATAACTCTTCCATATTAAACCCGATTTTAGGCGCACTTGTCCCGTCCCGATGCGCAATCGGAAAAATCGACCGAATTTACTGCAGCCGGGGCGGCTTATCGATCGCGCTCAGCGAGCGCTTTCATTTTCCATTCAATGATTTCAACAAGCGACCAGCGAGAAGCTTTTCCAATTTTTATCGGCTTTGGAAACGGGTTTTGCGTTTCCGCCATTAGCCGGTAAATCATCGCCCTGCTGAGCCCCGTTTCAGAGCAAACGTCTGCGATCTTGAGCAGACGGCCGACCGGGTCATGCGAAGGCGTGGCGCCGTTTGTGGAACAGCCCTGTAGGCGGTTCTCAACCATTATTCACTCTCATGAGGGTGTGTGAAACATACACCGCGTCAAAAGCGGTCGTGATCATAGCAAACCACATGCCTGGTTCGCGTCCGACTTGTTGGCGACATTGCCTGAATAATCTCTAAAACAATCACCTTTATATTCTCCTGTATATTCGGGTAACGCCAGGACACCCCTGAAAGGGCATTTGGTGACTCCCGGAAACGCCCCGCTACACCCAAGGGGTCACTTGGCATCACCGCCCTCATTCATGGGTGGCTCAATTCCGAATACGCATTGCTTGATGTATTGAGGTGGCTGTTCCGTCACCGTGACGACGGTGCGCCATTCGAACCGTTCGACGAGCGTTTCCGCCCATTCAGCCACACGTTTGGCCGCAGCCCATTTCTCGTCGGCGCCACCGGGTGTTGCCTTTCGCGCCGCCTCCGTGAGCAAAATCAAAGCCTCTAGGAACGGAAGGTTGAGTGTGTAGATGTTAGTAGTCGATGTGAACCGGCCAGAAACCGTTTGAAGATTGCGTCCACGTTCAACGTGCACAACCTCCCTAAGTTCCAGCCATTTAACCGCCTCAATAACGGCCTTTCGGCTCCGGCGGGACATATGCGCTAACGCCTTATATGAATACCAGGATTGCCCATCACGATTGGCGACGGACGCCAATGCAATAAGCACGTCAGAGCGCACGCCCTTTAGAAACCCGGACTGCAAAATTTGCCCGGCAAGTTTACCAGTCATCTTAACCTCCATAGTTGATGAGCGCAGCTTTCCCAGACCATTCCGGCTAGAGCCGAGACAGTCAGAAATAGGATGCGATCAGATTGAAAAATGGGCGGCGTCACTTAGCGCCTCCCAACTCTAGGCAAGAAAAAACCGCGCTGGCGGAGCCTGGCGCGGTTCAAGTTAAATTCTGTTTCAAAAACTCAGTTGAGCATTAAGCCAAATCGCAAGGCCTTAACGCTAGTGGGCCTCCAGAACGCATGTGGAAAAATATTTTTCAGCATACGGAATTTTCGCACAGAATCCCCCATTGCACGAAACGAGGATTTTGAGAAAAACGCGAGATTGGTCCTCGCAATTGTCAAACTCATCGTTCGCCGGGTTGACGCCTGATGCTCATCCTGCTTACCGAACCCTTGTCCTATTAGCTTGCGCCGATCTTTGATCCGAGCGCCTCAGGGGGCAGGTAAGTGTCCACGGGATCCGTCAGTGACCGCAAGTCAAAATACAGGTGATTCGCGCTGAGCAACAAAGTTCAGTGTTTTCCAGAAGTTTGGGCATATTAGCGGCTTCGCGAGGGTCAGGTCTGCGACCGCTACTCAACGCCCCCATTTCTGCAACACAGCCTAAACACCACCGGTATCGTGCGCCTTTTGACAGTCTCTCTCAATTCATCATGGCTTAAAATAATACGGCCCAAACCATGAAGTCGGAGGCTCTAACAGCTGCCTGCAACCACGGCCCCAGTTCTTGCAAACCGACAACGCCCTGAAATCGAACGATATTTCAATACAGCAGCTAAGCAGTTCAAACTGGGCGGTAGCACGCCTTGATACCTTCCGCTTGAAATTCTCCCCGCTCATAAAAAAATCTCTGAATGAGAGGGGCGTGGGTCAGGCATCACATGGATCAGTAATGATTTACCCTCCCCCCTTCCCTGCCTGTCAAAGTGACCAAGCCCCTGACGTACGCGCCAGTTCGCCTAACCGGCACGACTCTTCGCGACGAACGAAGTCATATCGCAAGCCGGCTTCAATCATCTCGGGTTAAGTAAACCGCTTGCCTTAACCCTTAACCGTTTTCAAAGCGCTGTGCCTGAAAAGCCGACAGGGATGGAATTACCCGTGCGCTCAATTCCCCGAAAGGACCCGTTGACCGCCAAGCGTCAAAAGCTTCTTCGCAAAACGGCCCCCCTGCACGCACCGGTGTGAGGCTTACAGATTCCTAGGTTGTGTATGTCGACAGGATCAATTGCGCTTATGGCACCTTTGACCCGACCCCTTTGAACGCAGCCACTTTTAGGTAGTAAATTGGCAGCATCAAAGGAGGAATTGGATGTCAGGGAAGCGATACGGACCTGAAGAAATCATATCAAAGTTACGCGAGGCGGAAGTTTATCTGGCTGAAGGCGTCACGGTCGGTGAAGTGATCCGTCGGTTGGGCGTGAACAAGATCACGTATTACCGCTGGCGCAAGGAATATGGCGGCATGAAGGTCGAGCAGGCCAAGCGATTGAAAGACCTTGAGAAAGAGAACGGCCGTTTGAAGCGGCTTCTCGCAGATGCTGAACTCGACAAGGCAATTTTGAAGGAAGCTGCGGAGGGAAACTGGTAGGGCCTTCACGCAAGCGAACCTTTATTGAACATGCGTGCAGCAAGCTCGACGTCTCAGAGCGCCGGGCTTGCGGTCTTGTTCGCCAGCACCGTTCAACGCAGTGGCGAAAGCCACAGCGCGCTGACGATGAAGATGCGCTGACCTTCGCGATAATCGAACTGGCCAGTCGGTATGGCCGTTACGGTTACAAGCGGATCACGGCGTTGTTGAAAGCAGATGGTTGGCATGTGAACCACAAACGTGTTGCGCGCATCTGGAAGCGTGAGGGCCTGAAAGTACCGATGAAACAGCCAAAGCGCGGGCGTTTATGATTGAACGATGGTTCCTGCGTGCGACTACGCCCGCAGCACCGCAATCATGTGTGGGCCTATGACTTCGTCCAGGACAAAACCTGTGACGGGCGTAAGTTCCGCATGCTCACCGTGATTGATGAGTTCACACGTGAATGCCTCGCAATCAAGGTCCTGCGCCGCTTGAACAATCAGGATGTCCTCGCCGTTCTCGGCGATCTTATGGTCCAACGAGGTGTGCCCGATCACATTCGTAGCGACAATGGCGCGGAGTTCCGGGCTAAAGCATTACGCAAATGGCTCGGCAATATCGGCGTGAAGACGTTGTACATTGAACCCGGATCGCCATGGGAGAATGGCTTCAATGAATCTTTCAACGGTCGTCTCCGTGATGAGTGCCTCAAGGTTGAGTTGTTCAACAACCTGATGGAGGCGAAAATAATCAGCGAAATGTCGCGTCGTCATTACAACACCGTGCGCCCGCATTCATCGTTAGGGTACAGACCGCCAGCACCTGTGACCGTTCTTCCGGCCGATCTGGCCTCTTCCATGTCGAAGCTCCAGCCAGTTCGGCCTTCCATCGGAGCCAATCTCATGGTTACATAAAAACTGGCTGCGCCATCGGGGTTTCGTCAGCTTCTCTTGGCGCCTCGAAAGAACAGCCCAGTCTTAACCACAGCTCTTCGAGGTTGCCTGATTCCTACTGAGCGTTGGGCCCAACCGTCAACTACTCGCTCTGTTCAATAGAGCGGCTAGCTGCTGATCTCGCATTTTTGGGAGGTTGACCGATTCTTGTGATGATTGGTGTACCACGTCAAGTGAACGCAGCTTGGCGAGGTTGATTGATCCTTGAGACAGCTCCTGCGCATCAGGTCAAGATCGGACAGAGTAACCCTGACACATCAAGGGAGTTCCGCTTCCAGATCATCCAGCAATCCGTCGATAGCGTCCCGGACCCTCGCCTTGGCGTGTTCATATTCGGCGCGGTCATAATTACGCCTCGCAACATCCGCGTTCCGTCCATGATTGTGCCAAATATCCACTTCGGTTTGCGGCGCGTCGCGATCCAGAAGCAGATTCTTCATACTCCGCCGCAAATCACGCGGCGTAAACGGTTCGACCTTCGCATCCTCACAATAGCTGGCCACTGCTCTCGACAAGGTCTCAACGGACAACGGCTTATCGGGGTTCAGCGGGGCGGGAAACAGAAAGTCCGAGGTTGAGGCATCGTTGCCCTCAAGGGCAGAAAGCAATTTTTCGGCATGGCGCGTCACTGGCAGGTCGTGGGGATGGCCGTTTTTCGTTTTCGGCAATGAAAGTCGCGGCGCATCTATAGTTCTCCAACCGCCCTCAGCCTTCCAGGCTTCACGGTGGGACCGCGTCACTTCGGTAATCCGCACCCCCCCATAGCGATGACCAATTGTAATGCATTTCGCGCTAGGCCCGGAATGTCGCCAGCTTTCAAAGCCCCTAGAAATTGCACCAATTCGTCAAAAGTAAGCGACCGGTCTCTGGTATTGGACTGCGTTGGTCCGCCAACGCTCGCGACCGGATTGCGTTCGATAGCAAACAATATCTTCCGGTTTTTCTTTTGCGTTGGGTCGTTGTCCGCCTTGATGCCCCTGTTGAAGGCCGCCGACAAGATCGCTCGCGGCAGTCTTGTCGACCTGCCGCGATCATGAAATTTTGCAAGCCAATCCGTCACCATTTCAGGCGTGACGTTTCGTGCGAGCATCGACGGCCCAAAGTCTGATGCCGCAGCATCTTGCCCATCCAGCAGGTAAAGCTTGTAATCCGGAACGGACGCATCCTTGCCTTCATTCTCCATCGCCGTAATGACGAATTCAAAGAGGTCCCTGACCGAACCTTTGCGCGTCCTGCCGCCTGAACGGGGACGCCCGCCTCCAGCCGCGCGTGGATCGGCAAGCAGTTCGCTTGCCTTCTTTCGGGCGTCCGAAAGAGAAACTGTCGGGTAATGTCCGATTGACAATCGGCGACGGCCCGAGGCCGGACCAATCAGTACAGAGAATGTTTTCCGACGCTTGCCAATTCGCACCCAAAGGTTGGGGCACGCAAAATCAACAAACTCTGCTGTCTTATCGAATGGTCCGACACTGCGGAGCCATCGGTCAGTGAAGGTGCGTTGGGCCAAAACCAAAGCCTATCTGGATGCACCAAAATGTGTACCAAGATTGCTGACATAGCTCAAGAAGCGGACAGGCAAAGCAAGCGGCGAGGTTATATTTATAATAAACTCAGCGCCTTACAGTTGGTGCGGACGGGGGGACTTGAACCCCCACGAGGTTACCCTCGACAGATTTTAAGTCTGTTGCGTCTACCGGTTCCGCCACGTCCGCAAAGTGCGCGCCAATAAACAGGCGTCCTCTCACAATGGCAACCGGAATTATTGGAAAAGAGTTGGCCGATTTCTGAGCGCAATTGGTGGGCCCGGAGGGATACCAATAAAAACTCAGGTTAAGCTTTCAAAAACATACCCTTAACCGGGTGCAACATATTGCACAGGTAACATAGCAGGGTGACAAATTGAAGAGATAATTCGTTAGTGGGAGAAAATCTCAGCAATCACTCATTCGCCGGTTCAACTTACGCTTCTTCGTCCACGCCCAGAATAGACGTCAGGGGGTGTGAGATTTTTCAGGCTCTCATGGTATCGCTGATGATTGTTGTGACCAATGAACTCATCAATCTGTGCTTCAAGATCACCGGGCAGATAATTGTTTTCTAAGAGGATGCGTTTCACCGGCATATGCGATTGCTCAACCAGCCGAACGATCTCCAGCTTTTCGGATGTGGGGTATTTCATTCTTGCCCCTGACTTCTATTGGCCCATCCCCGATCAGCTTTTTTGAGCAAGCGGTTCTCGAGGGTGAGCTCGGCGACAACCTCTTTCAGATCGCTCGCTTCACGACGCAGGTCATTAACTTCCGATGATGTCGCCTGACGCGCCGTATCGCCACCCTCCTTGACGCTCGCTTCGGCAATTAGTTACTATATGTAATTAACAATCACGCCCGGGCGCAAGACAACCGGATCGCCGACTGCGGAAGTCCTCAAAACGCGCCGGCAAGCGAGATCAGAATATTAGGGAGAACCGTGTGAACCTATCCATTGGCCAGAAACAGCAATACCGTCATGTTGTCTGGACATACGCCGCCATCGCCGGCTTGATGACAGGTTGCTCGCAAACGCCGGACAGCACGGCTCAGCATAATGACGGCAAGTCCGTCGCAGAGTCAGCGACAGCCCACGATCTGATAGACGCGCTTGAAAAGGATACGACGCGCCTGGAAGACATAGAGGCGATTAAAAGACTTCAGCGCGCTTATGGGTACTACACGGATGCGGCTGACTGGCCCGCAGTCGCCAATCTCTTTTCCGACACTGCAAGCCTCGAGATTGGTGCGAGCGGCGTTTATATCGGACACGACAACATCCTTCGCTATTTGCGCGCACAAAATGGCGGCGGCGATGGGCTGCGCCAAGGCCAGCTAAATGAAACAATGCAGCTCCAACCCGTCATTCATGTCGGACATGACGGCGTAACCGCAAAAGGCAGATGGCGGACTTTCTCAATGAAAGGCCAGTTCGGTGAAAGCGCCTTGTGGGCCGAGGGGCCGCAGGAGAATGAATACATCAAGGAAAACGGCGTTTGGAAAATCTCCAAACTCCAAGCCTATGAGACTTTCGCCGCCCCCTATAAGGGCGGTTGGGCGAAACACAGATCCGACGACTTCGTCGCCCGGCCGTTGCAAGACCTCGCACCGGACAAACCTTCAACGAATATGAATGAGCCTTGGCCAGCCGCCGATCTTGTTCCCTTTCACTGTGATGGCGCCAGCCTCGCGCCTGCGGCCTGCTCTGCGCCGTCAATGACATTTGACGATGCGGCGGTAAGCGACATGCCAGGCAATGAGCTGAAAACGCTTGCCTCACGCATTCAGGCGCGTTGCGATGTCGCCGAGATCGAAAATTTGATTTCCGCCTATGGGTACTACCTGGATAAGAACCTGTGGACTGACGCCATCGCGCTTATCACCGATGACGGGGTAGTCGAACTCGGTCAGCGCGGCGTCTATCGCGGCAAGGAAAGCATCGAACGCCTGTTCAGCAGCTTTGGGCCTGAAGGGCCCGCCAACAACCGCCTCAACAACCAGATGCAGGCGCAACCGGTTATCCATGTCGCCGCTGACGGCAAACGCGCCTGGGCGCGCTCCCGCGCTATCGGACAAGCCGGTGAATTCGGCGAGTGGGGCGAATGGAGCGACGGCGTTTATGAAAACGAGTTTGAGCGCATAGACGGCGTCTGGAAAATTACGAGCGTCCGCTACTTTCCCACCTTTGTCTCGGATTACGATGGCGGCTTCATGAACGGCGCCCAAAAGCTCGAAGGTCCGAGCACGGAAACGCCGCCTGACAGTCCGCCATCGGCAGTCTATGGCGCCTTTCCCGATGTCTATCTCCTGCCTTTTCATTATCCGCACCCTGTCACGCAAAAACCGATCAAGGATTTTACGCCGGACTGGACGCCGGCAAGGCCAGCACCGATCAAGCGCAGCGGCCCTCTTGCTAAAGACATAAAGGCGTTGGACAAGCGCATCATTCGTCTCGAAGACATTCACGAGGTCGAAAACCTTCAGAAGATTTACGGTTTCTTTGTGGATAAGGCCATGTGGAGGGAAGTCGCCGATCTCTTCTCCGAAGACGGCACGCTGGAAATCGGCGGGCGCGGCGTATTCTCCGGCACGGAACGCATTTATGAATACATGCAGTTTCTGGGACCGGAAGGCGTTTTAAGGGGCCGTCTTGTAAACCACATGCAGATCGCCCCCGTAGTCACCATTTCTCCAGAGGGTGAGGCCGCAAAGCTGCGCGGACGTTTTCTGGCGCAGGGCGGCGACCTCCGTGACAGCGAGCTTGTTGCAGTCGATTCTGGCGGTGTCCCGACAGGCAATAACACCTATCTCGGCACTGGCTTTTACGAGAATGCTTTTATCAAGGAAGACGGCGTCTGGAAGATCAAAAGGCTTTACGCCTTTTTCCGGATGTACACGCTTTATCAATATGGCTGGGGCGAAAAGGTCCTGCCGCTAACAACGCTTGAACGGGACCTCCCGCCGGACGGACCTGCGACAATGCAATATACGATCTATCCGGACACGTTCATCCCTGCGCCGCAATTCACCCACCCGGTCACAGGCGCTCCCGCGGATCCGCTTACAAGCAACTAGCGACAACACACAATAAAACCGCCGGTACAAACCGGCGGTTTTATGTCGTCAAACCAGGCCACATCAGTTTAATGAATAGGCATTCAGACCGACAGGTCGATGCGGAAAACGCCGCCGCCAATATCTGTTTGATGCGCTTTAAAGCCTTCTTCTCTCGCTAGCCCCATGAAGATCATGGCCTTGTCCCAGCGCACGATCGCGACGCCCCCGCCTGCGCGAGCAATGGTCTTTCTCAAACCGGAACGCCATTGGGCCACAAGATCTGCCGCAAGCTTGAGAGACTCTTTACTCTTCACAACAGCGTCGGCGAGCGCTTCTTCACGCGCGTTAAAACCACCATCCACCATGTGAAGCGTCTCAGAAAGCATTGAACCGGAGGCTTCGCGCTGCGGCCAGAGCTGGACGCCGGCGCCAGCCATTGCAATCGCGCCAGCGCATGTCGTTAATGCAGCGCGCCGAGTTAAATCGTTGCTCATATTTCACCTTTCGAACGTGCCTCAAAGATAGCGGATCAGTCCCACTTATCCCATGGGCTCGGCATGTTATATGGAACCGTAATGAAATTCGCCTCGATTTGGCGGATCATTCCCTCCTCGATTTTGAACAATTCGAACAGGTAAAAGCTGTGCGGACGACGCAACGGTGACATCACCGTCTCGCCATTGGTCAATTCATATTCCTCAAGCTGGCCGGAATGATCGATGAACGCCATGGCCAAAACGAGGCCCCGCTCTTCGTCAACAAGGGGGAAACGGCGGGCGCGAAGGCGGTCATCGTAACGATAATTACCCATTTTCATCTGATCTTCGCAGCCCATAGCAGCAACCGGTACGATATTGGAGAACTCCTCATTATTTGTCGTCTGGACGCCATTTTCGACGCGCGCGCAATCGGGGTGAAACTTCGTGAACAACGCGCCGTCATTCAGTTGAAGCGTGTCGAAATACCCATCCGCGATCGAAATCAATCTTTCACGCGGCGAACGGCTTTCGGGGGCCACTTGCTCCAACAAAGGAGGCTTGTCTTCGAATTTCTGATTCACGAACTTGATGCCGCTATCGATCTGACGAACGACAATAGTCTCTACTTCGCTAACAGCTCCATTGGGCTCAACTTTTAGACGCAGCGCAAAGGCTGATTCTTCCAGCGCCTCTTTGACCGTACCGAAAAAACCCACCTGCCCCGTGCGCTCATCGGCGAACTGCAGACGATAATCGCCCAGACCATTGACGGTTCCCCACAAACCATCGCCGACTTCAAGAGCCACGTTATTTTCAGTATTGCGTACACGGTCGGCCCATTTGACACGTTCGTAATCGCCCTCATTCAAAGCCTCGAGATACTTGTCGAGGGCCTTGTAGAGTTGCTTGCGCGTGTGTTTCGATGGCGCTGCGTTCACCATAGGGTCCGGCGCAGCCGCCAGCGCAGGCGCGCCGGCAATACCGCCGCCAAGAGCCATGATGGACGCACCCACCAAGGCCGACGTCACGCGCGTGCTCCGTTTGCGTTGTATTATGGCCTTGCCCCTATGGGTGGAACCAAATCCGGCAAGTTTTGTAATCATGCTTATCTCCCTAATAATTGTGGCCGCTTCGGCCTATTTGGACATGACGAGGACGCCCTCGTCATCCATATCTTCTCCGTTTTCCTGTCGTTCATAATTTTTCGACTGCATGTCGATCAGATATGCATGGATCGATCTGACCTGTTCTGGCGTGAACGCATCATCCCAGCGTGGCATGCCAAGCGGCAAGTACATCCCCTCAAGCAAAATCTGGTCGAAAGCTTCATGCGTCGCCTCCGACATATAATTGAGGTTTGCGACATTCGAGCCTTTGACATTGGAATGACAGATTGCGCAATTCCCCATGAACAAGTCCCTGCCCTCTGCAATCATGTCCGCGTCGCCAAACTGAGTTGGCGGTTCTGGTAATGGGCCGGGGTCAGGACGGGGCGCCGGCTTTTGCGCCTCATCGCCATCAAGTTTGAATGAAAGAATACGGCCTGCATTTCCATATTTATACTGAGCGCTGGTCTTGTGCGGATAAGACCAGCCGCCGCCCCCCCACGCAGCCATGACAGCGACATATTGCACGCCATCAATCTCATAAGACATTGGCGCAGCGATGATCGAAGTTCCAATGTCGATGCTTTTCAAGAGCTCTCCGGTGTCCGCATCGTAAACGCTGAAAACTCCAGTGTCGGAACCGGAAAAGACGAGGTCTCCAGCCGTTGCCAGAACACCGCCCTGATCCCACCATCCCGATTTCTCAACGCTCCATTTGACATCGCCTGTGACGGGATCAAACGCCTGAAGAGCCGCACGGCCTTTCAAGGCGCCTTTATTTTGATATTCAGGCAGCGCCTCGACCGCCTGGCGCAATGGCTCGGGCAAACCGGGAAGAATAGCCTCGAGCTGATCGGTAAAGATGACCCCGGCGCCCATATTCAAACGTTTGGCCCTGCGCGGCGCGCCATACTGATCTGAAGGAAAGATCAGATTTCCCATTTTCTGTACAGAGAAGAAAGCAAGCCGCCGCTCTGGATCCCATGCCATAGGATGCCAGTTGTGGCCCCCCGGCGTCGCAGGAAACACAATTTTCGGACCTTGAGAATAGTCAGCATTCTCTTCAAGAAAAACCGGCCTTCCCGTCTCTAGATCCACCTCTTTCGCCCAGTTGAGATGAACATATGGTTTGGCTGACAATAGTTCTCCCGATTGCCGGTCAAGAATATAAAAGAAACCGTTCTTTGGCGCCTGCATCAGAACTTTTCGGACTTCGCCGTCAAACTCAATATCTGTGAGAATGAAGGGTTGCGTCGCCGTATAGTCCCAACTGTCGCCGGGCGTTGTCTGGTAATGCCAGGCAACCCGCCCCGTTTTGGCGTCAAGCGCAACAATAGAGCTCAGATAGAGATTGTCGCCGTCGCCGGGACTGCGAAGCGACCGGGGATAAGGCCCGCCATTACCGACGCCAATATAAACAAGGCCGAGTTCGGAATCGTAAGCCATCGAGTCCCATACCGTTCCGCCAAGCCCAAGGTCCCAGCGGCTCTCAGGAGACCAGGTTTTGACAGCCGCCTCGAGTTCAGGGTTCGCCTGAGGCTCCGACGGGTCGCCGGGCACTGTGAAAAATCGCCAAGCTTCGTCGCCGCTTTCGAGGTCATAGGCCGTGACATAGCCGCGGGCGTCGAATTCGGCGCCGCCATTCCCGATCACCACGACATCGCCTGCGATCTGCGGCGCTCCTGTGGAG
>JAUHYK010000135.1 GCA_030426465.1 Alphaproteobacteria bacterium | reverse complement strand
GACCGGTTGGAGACTGAAAGCGATGCCTAGAGGAAAGGATGCAGAACTTTTTTCTGCAAAACATCTTTTCCCCAACTACATCCCCAAACGGGTCGCTATCTTCATAATCCCTGTAGCGCTCTTGCTGGCATATATGAACAAGGGCACTACTTCATGGCTTATATTTGCTATTTATAGCGTGATAATGATCATCACTCAGATATACAACTATGTGCATGCAGCAAACCGACATGCGGACTTATACGCAGAACACGGAGAAGAGTATCTCGACATATTAAATGACAAGATGAAATCGGTCGGACAAAATGAATTGATTAATCGATTTTGGACCGGACTCGAGCCAAAAGAAAACGAATGAGACTCCTAACTCTTCCGCTCGAACACAAAATCCGCAGCGCCTTTGAGCGGCTCCGCCGCCTGGCCGAAGCGGTCGAGATGCGCCTTGCAGCGCTCGACGAGATCGGCGGCTTTCGACTTGGCGCCGTCCATGCCGAGAAGCTTGATGAAGGTCGCCTTGTCCATTTCCGCGTCCTGCCCCGCCGGTTTGCCAAGGGTTTTCGCGTCGGCGGTCGCATCGAGAATGTCGTCGACGATCTGGAAGGCGAGGCCGAGATCTTCGGCGTAGTTTGTGAGCGCCGCGACTTCGTCCGCTGACGCCTCGCCGATCAGCCCGCCGCCAACGGCGGAGAAACGGATCAGCGCGCCGGTCTTGAGGCGCTGCAATTCCTCGATGCCCGCGAGATCGAATTCCTTTTGCTCCGCATAGATGTCGATCATCTGGCCGCCGACCATGCCGATCTTGCCCGACGCGCGCGAAAGCTCCAGCGCGATGGCGCATCTGACGTCGCCCGATGGATGGGTTTCCTTTTCGGCGAGAATTTCAAACGCCTGCGTCAAGAGCGCATCGCCCGCGAGGATCGCCGTGGCGTCATCATATTTCTTGTGGACTGACGGGCGGCCGCGCCGCAAATCCGAGTCGTCCATGGCAGGCAGATCGTCATGGATCAGCGAATAGCAGTGGATCATCTCGACCGCACAGCCTACGCGCACGGAACGCGAACGGGGCGCATCGAACATGTCCGCCGCTGCAATCACCAGAAACGGGCGCAGGCGCTTGCCGCCATCGAGCGCCCCCCAGCGCATGGCGTCCACCACCCGGCCAAGCGGTCCGCCCCGCGTCGGCAAAAACCCGTCGAGCGCGTCCTCTACGAGGGCGGCGGTTTCTTTGATGGTGCTGGCGAAGGCTGACATCAGGCTTGTCTCTCATTCAGGCGCTGGAATGAGCGGATGCATATGCGGCATTTTCTGAAAACGCCACCCCGCGCTTAATGCGCCTTCACGAAGCCCGACCCGTCACAGCTTATGCATTCGCGGGCGATGAAGCCGCGCTTGCCCCGGCCCGCGCAGTCGCCGCATAGCTCGCGATTGTTTTTCGGACCAAGGAAACTCGCCAGGAGATCGATGGGTTTATTATCCGCCGGCGCGGGCGCGACATTCATGGCGAAATTGCGCGCCGCCTCCAGCTTCGCAGCCGGGAAGGCCGACGCCATGGAGGCCTGGCCGCTCGACAGACCGTGGAGCGTGATCATCAGATCGCGCCGCCAGGCTTCGAGCACGAGCGCAAACTGGCCGTTGTCGAAAGCGCCCACCGGCTGCATGCCCGCCATCAGGAAGAGATCGCCATTGGCCTCAATCGAAGCGACAGCGAGGTGAAGATTGCGGTTGATCGCTTCAACCATCTGCGCTTCCACGGGAAAGCCGACAAAGCGCGCCAGAAAGCCAAGCTCGGCGATCTTGCCGGAGCCGGGCGCCGTCTGCATCAGCGCGATGACGAAATTGACGCCGTTGTCCTGCACCCCATAGACCGAGAGCGGGCCTTCATCGCCCAGCCGGTCAAGCGCGCCATATTGATTCTCGAGCGCCGCCACGACCTTGTCCAGCGGCCATGCGCCCTCTGCCGCCATCGCCCTCTTGCCTGAGCTCTGGCCCCCAGAAAATTTGCGAAGCATCTCCCCAATCCCCTCAACAGAACATACCCGGGGCTCAGGCTACACGAGGCGGGGCCGCCCGCCAACTGGGGGCGCATAGAGCGCATGAATGGGCCGATCACGGCGCTCTGCGCCGCCCGAAAGCCACAGGACAGACCAAATCCGCGTGATTGCTGGCAAACTTTTTTGCACTGCAGCGCGACACGAGATATATGGACTGTTCTGACCCTGCCCCGGTTGCCGGGCTTCCGGCGCCATGAAATAACGGGCCGGTCTTGAGGCCGTTCCGGGGGATGGCTGTTCGTTGGATTATGGCGGAGAAGCAGACGAATATGGCGGCGGCGAAAAACAAAATCAAAATCGTGCTTGCCCAGCCACGGGGCTTTTGCGCGGGCGTTGAGCGGGCGATCGACATTGTCGAGCGCGCCCTCGAGAAATATGGCGCGCCTGTCTATGTCCGCCATGAGATCGTCCACAACAAATATGTGGTGGAAACCCTGCGCGCCCGGGGCGCGATCTTTGTCGAAGAGATCGACGAGATTCCCACTGGCGCGGTGACGGTGTTTTCCGCCCATGGCGTCGCCAAAAAGGTCGAGGACGGCGCCCTGGTGCGCGAGCTTGGCGTGATCGACGCCACCTGCCCGCTGGTCACCAAAGTTCACAAGGAAGGCCGCCGCTACGCCGAGAAAGGATATGACATTGTCCTCATCGGCCATATCGGCCACCCGGAAGTGGAAGGCACGCTTGGCCAGATTCCCGGCCCCGTGCATGTCATCTCCGAACCGGAAGATGTCGCGGGCCTGAAAGTCACCGATGATGAGCGCGTCGCTTTTGTAACGCAGACGACATTGTCCGTGAACGATACGAAAGATGTCATCGCCGCGCTGAAAACACGTTTCCCGACAATTATCGGGCCCGATACGCGTGACATCTGTTACGCAACCCAGAATCGCCAGACGGCCGTTATCGCCATGGCGAAACAGGTGGACTTGCTACTCGTAGTCGGCGCCCATAATAGCTCCAACTCCAATCGCCTGCGTGAGATCGGTCAGAATTTCGGCATTCCGAGTTATCTGATCGAAAACGCCGCCATGTTCGACCCCGCCTGGCTCGAAGGCGTCGCCACGATCGGGCTGACAGCAGGCGCCTCGGCGCCGGAAACGCTGGTGCAGGAAACGGTCGAGCGTCTCAGAAATTACTGCGATGTCACGGTCGAACTGCTCGACGGCGTCGAAGAAAACGTTCATTTCAAGCTGCCCCGGGAGCTCGCTGACGTGCCGCGTCCGAAAGACGCCATGGAAGCCTGGGGCGCCGCCGCCACTGCAGACGCCTAACCGACACGCCAGAACGCAACACTCGCATTAAAAAGAAAACACCGGAGAGCCTTCATGTCAGTATCGCTTCACCAGCAGGTCCGCGTCGGCGCCTATGTCGCAAAACAAACCCTCATGGGCCGCGACAAATATCCGCTGGTCCTGTTCCTGGAGCCGCTTTTCCGATGCAACCTCGCCTGCCCGGGCTGCGGCAAGATCGATTACCCAGCGCCGATCCTCAACAAACGCCTTTCGGTTCAGGAGTGCCTTGACGCTGTTGATGAATGCGGCGCGCCTGTGGTCGCAATCCCCGGCGGCGAACCGCTGATCCACAAGGAAATCGGCGAAATCGTCGAAGGCATTGTCGCGCGCAAGAAATTCGTTTCGCTGTGCACCAACGCGCTGTTGCTCGAGAAAAAACTCGACCTCTTCAAACCATCGCCATTCCTGTTCTTCTCCGTTCATCTCGACGGCCTTGCGGAAGAGCACGATCATGCGGTGGACCAGAAAGGCACTTTCAAGATCGCGGTGAAAGCCATCAAGGCGGCGCAGGACAAAGGCTTCAACGTCAATGTCAACGCGACGATCTTTGACAACATGACCGCGAAGCAGGTCGCCGATTATCTCGACTTCGCCACCGATCTCGGCGTCGGCATTTCGATCTCGCCGGGCTACGCCTATGAGCGCGCCGAAGACAAGGAGCACTTCCTGTCCCGAGAGAAAACCAAGAACCTCTTCCGCGACATCTTCAAGATCGGCAAGGATCGCGGGCGCAAATGGAACCTGTCTCACTCATCGCTCTTCCTCAACTTCCTCGCAGGCAATGAAGAATATATGTGCACGCCCTGGGGCTCGCCGACGCGCAATGTCTTCGGCTGGCAAAAGCCCTGCTACCTTCTCGGCGAAGGCTATGTCTCCACGTTTAAAGAGCTGATGGAGACGACCGAGTGGGAGAAATACGGCACCGGCAAATACGAGAAATGCTCGAACTGCATGGCCCATTGCGGCTATGAGCCGACGGCGGCCATGGACGCGGTGAA
This sequence comes from Alphaproteobacteria bacterium, assembly GCA_030426465.1. Taxonomy (GTDB): domain Bacteria; phylum Pseudomonadota; class Alphaproteobacteria; order Caulobacterales; family Parvularculaceae; genus Hyphococcus. Next base: position 721 of record JAUHYK010000135.1, on the reverse strand, counting down.
GAACCCGTTCAAGATGTTCAAGATCCCGAACATGTTCAAGATCAAGACCGAAGGCCCCATGGCGCCGGAGATCGATTTGTCGAATGCGCGCCCCGCCGAGGACATGCATGACGCGCTGGTCGAAAACGAGATGGAAAAGATCAAGCGCGAAAAAGAAGAAGCCAAGGCGGGCAAGACGACCCTGATCGACAAGAACAAAGAATACGCTGCCTAAAGATCGAGGCTCAGGAAAAGCCGCTCGAAAAGCGGACCGAGGCTGCGGCGCAGCGTCTTCGCCGCGGCTGACGAGTCGCCGCCGAGCTTCATCAACTCCGGAAACTGCTTCGGATCGCGCAGGGCGGCGCCCAGCGTCGCCATGACCCGCGTCGAGCCGTCTTGTGCAACAGCGTTCAAGGCCGCCGCCGGCAGCGCCCGGCCAGCGGGATCGGCGATGGCGCGGATGGCGAGAAAAGGCGCGCCGGCGCGCGCGGCCGCCCGCGCCGCGCCATGGCTTTCCATGTCGACAGCGGCGGCGCCGTGATTTTGAAACAGCGCGGACTTTTTCATGGTGCTGTCGACGATTTCATCGGCGCCGAACAGCGCCGCCACTCTTGCTTCCACTTTCCCCCGCTCATCCCCGCGCAAGCGGGGATCCATTTTTGCAGACTTTCCTGGATTCCCGCTTTCGCGGGAAAGAGCGGGGTTGAGGCAACCGAGAAGGTAACGGTCGCCCGAATAGACC
>JAUHYK010000058.1 GCA_030426465.1 Alphaproteobacteria bacterium | reverse complement strand
GTCGTCGTCGTCGTCGTCGTCGTCGTCGTCGTCGTCGTCGTCGTCGTCGTCGTCGCTTGCTCTGTTGAGCGACGAGTACGCGTCGTCCGAAGACGACGCTGTTGATGTAGCCACCGATGTTGCTGCTGCTGCTGCTGACAATGATGATGATTCATCGTCATTGATTTCGATATTGACGCCCCCGTCGCCATCGCCAAAGGCCGAAGCGTAGACGGCGGCGAGAATGATGGCGCCGATGATTAGGGCGCCGAGCGTGCTGAGGCGGTTCATGGGACAAACCCCTTTCTGGTTGCGCCAATTCTAACCGGACTAGCGCGCGGAATCCATCGCTGCGCCGAGATAGTCTGCCGTCCGCATCTCCATCAGGCGGGAGGCGGTCCGCTCAAATTCAAAGGCGCCGTGGCCTGCGGGATAGAGGGCGTGCGGTTCTGCGTCGGCGGAGCAGACAAGCTTCACCTTCGCGTCGTAGAGCGTATCGATCAGGGTTGAAAAGCGTTTGGCTTCATTGCGTTTATCCGGGCCCATGATTGGAATATGGTCAATAAACAGGGCTCCATAGCGCCGTGCGATGGCGAGGTAGTCTCCGGCGCCAAGCGGCTTTTCACAAAGCGCGGCAAATTCAAACCGCGCCGCGCCGCGGGCTGTGCGCGGGATGGATAGCTTGCGTCCCTTGATCTGAATTTCCTCGCTTCGCTCATGGGCGCCCGAAATCATGTTCTCCCAGGCGAAATTCATGGCCTTGTCAGCGGCGTCGCCGAGCGGCGTCAGATAAACCGGCGCCGCAGTGAGCTTTAAGAGGCGGTAATCGCGGGCCGACTGCATCTCGAAAATATCGAGGCTCGCCTTGAGCAATTCGATGAAGGGTAAAAACAACTGGCGGTTCAGCCCGTCCTTGTAAAGGTCGTCGGGCGCCCGGTTTGAAGTGGCGACGATGACGACGCCGCGCTCGAACAGCGATGTAAACAGGCGTCCGAGGATCATGGCGTCGGCAATGTCGGTGACGTGGAATTCGTCGAAACAAAGAAGCAGCGCATCGGCGGCGAGATCATGAGCGACAGGCGGCATGGGATCGTCAGGAGAGGCGCGATTATAGGCTCGGTGTTTTTTCTTTTCCGTATTGTCAAGCGCGCGCCAGGCGGCGATGCGGTCATGGGCCTCGGCCATGAATTCGTGAAAATGGACGCGGCGCTTTTTCGCGAAGTCCGTATTGTTGAAGAAGAGGTCCATCAACAAGGTTTTGCCGCGTCCAACACCGCCCCAAAGGTAAAGACCCTTTGGCGGGGACTTCTTTGCGCCGAAGAGGCCGCTAAAAACGCCGCCTCCGCCGGAATAGGACTTGAGCGCATCATGGAGCGCCTGTAGCCGGTCCGCCGCCTCTTCCTGCGCCGGATCGGGGGACAGCGCGCCCGATTCTAAAAGCGCCTCATATCGCGGGCGCGGTCCCTTGCTCATAGAATGGGGCTATATCGCGGCTTGCCTCATGGGTCGAGTGTGTCGCCGGCTGGAAAATGACGCCTCGTTGCATTGGCGAAGGCGACAAGCGAGAGCATGACTGGCACCTCAACAAGAACGCCCACCACGGTGGCGAGGGCTGCGCCGGAATTAAGTCCGAACAGGCTGATGGCGACGGCGACGGCAAGCTCGAAAAAGTTTGATGTTCCAATCAACGCGCAGGGTGCGGCGATGTTGAAGGGGATGCGCCACGCCCAGGCGGCGGCGTAGGCGGCGGCGAACACACCGTAAGACTGTATCAGGAGAGGGACTGCAATCAGCGCAATGATGAGCGGGCGGTCTAGAATGACCCCGCCTTGAAAGCCGAAAAGCAGCACAACTGTCGCCAGCAAGCCGATGATTGAAAAAGGTTTGAGCTTCGCGGTGAAGGCGGTGACGGCGGCATCGCCGCCTGTGCGCAAAAGGGCGGAGCGTGTGGCGGCGCCCGCGATCAGTGGGATCACCACATATAATCCGACAGACAGGATCAGGGTTTCCCAAGGCACGGCGATGTCGACGACGCCGAGAAGGAACGCGACAATCGGCGCAAAGGCGAAAACCATGATCGCGTCATTCACGCTGACTTGGGCCAGCGTGTAAGTCGGATCCCCCTTAGTGAGCTGAGACCAGACGAACACCATGGCTGTGCAGGGAGCGGCGCCAAGCAGGATCAGTCCGGCGATATAGCTCTCCGCATCTGCGGGCGGGATGAGGTCTGCGAAAATATGTTTGAAGAAGAGAACGCCAAGTCCCGCCATGGTGAACGGCTTGATTAGCCAATTCACAATGAGGGTGACGACTAGCCCTTTCGGGCGGTCGCCAATCCGCTTCAGGCTGGCGAAATCGACGCCGATCATCATCGGAAACACCATCGCCCAGATGAGGACGGCGACGGCGAAGTTGACATTGGCGGCCTGCCAGGAGGCGAGGATTTCAAAAAGGCCGGGTATGAGCTCGCCAAGTGCGATGCCGGCGACGATGCACAAGGCGACCCACAGCGATAGATATCTTTCGAACAGCGACAAAGAAATCCCCCTAGGTGTCGGCTTGCGACAGAAAAGCGTCTATGCGGCCGCGAATGTCGGCGAAGACAGTTTCAAAGGCGGCCCGTTTCGTCGCTTCATCGCCTTCAATGGCCGCAGGGTCTGGAAAACTCCAATGCAGTTTTCGTGGGGCTTCGCCATTTCGTGTGGGCCAGATGGGGCAGATCTCCCCGGCGGCGTTGTCGCAGACCGTGACGACGACATCCATGATCGGCCCGCCTGGCTTCGCGAATTCGTCCCAGCTTTTGGACCGCACGTCTTTGGGGCGGGTGACGCCATGGGCGCTCAGCGTTTCGAGGGCGAAAGGGTTGACCTTTCCCGTCGGGATTGACCCTGCGGAGAAGGCCCGCCACGAGCCTTTTCCCGCCCCTGATCCTGCATGGTTCATATAGGCTTCGGCCATGATCGAGCGGGCCGAATTGCCGGTGCACAGGAAGAGTATGTTGCGCATGGGTCAGGTGGCGGCTGGGGCGCAGCATTGGCCCGCCTTTGGTTCGGGGTTGCGCCCGGGGCCGTAGGTCTCGGACTCGCCAAAGGTGCGAAACAATTCCCAGACGGCGCCATGGGGGTCATGGCTCCAATATTTGTCGCTGCGCGCATAGCAGCAGGTCGTGTCAGATTCTTCTGTGGCCGGGGCGTCGGCGTCGCGAAGCCGCGCAGCGACTTGTTCAAGGTCTTCGTTGTTGTCTACGGAAATCCCCAGATGTGAGATGCCGGTGGATTCGCCATGCGTTGAGATCGCGAAGTTGAGCGCCGGGTCATCCAGCAGCCATTTGGCGTAGTCAGGCTCGCGCTTCACCGGTTCGGCGCCGAAAAGGGCGTTGTAGTAGGCGAGGGACGCCTCAATATTATCGGTGCTGAGGTGAATATGTGTGCGTTTCATGCGGCGGTCTCCTTGATCACGACATAAGGCCCGCAAAGGCGGCGGTCGCCGCCGCAGCAATCGGCGAGCAGGTAGTCGATCAGCTCGCGAATGCCGCCATAATCGGCGGCGTAAATGACGCGCCGCCCATCTTTGCGGGAATTGATGAGGCCGGACCTTTCCAGTTCTTTCAAATGAAAGGACATGGTCGGGGCCGGTAGGCCGAGCGCCTCCGCAATCTCGCCGGCCGCCGCCCCTTTTGGGCCGGCTTTGACCAGCAACTTCACGGTCTGGAGCCGTGCATTCTGCGCGAGGGCTGAAAAAGCCTGGGTTGCTGTAGCTGTTTCCATATTTCTATAATAATAAAATTATAGAATCTTGCAAGTGTTAATTTCTGACCGGCTTTCAGATTGGCGTTTCCTGTTACCCGGGCATCTTCGGGCTTACTCTCTTGGCGAAGCAGCGTAGGCTCGCCAATCGTCTGGTCTTTAGCTTCCTCGCCGGAACTTTCCTCTTGCCCTATCGCACGCTGAGCGCCGCCCAGGTTATCGACACGATCGACGCCCTTTCGCGCCGGATCGAAGAACGCTTCCCGGGGTCCGGACTGAATAAGGTGTCGGATCAGCTCTCCGAGGTTGCGCGCCGCTGCGCCGCTGAATCGGAGCGCCTGCGCGATCCGGTGATCCCGATCCGGGTGTCGGTTTACTCAATCTGGGCGCTTGGCGCGGCTGCGCTCGGCTGGATCGCGCTGACGCTGCATTATGACGCCGTAGAGTTCGAGGCGGCGGGGCTGGTTCAGGTTTTGGAGCCGGCGATGAACATTGCCGTGCTGGTGGGGTTGGGCGTTGTCACGCTTGGCCGGCTTGAAGAGCGCTGGAAGCGGGCGAAGGCGCTCGATTATCTTCATGAGCTGCGCTCGATTGCCCATGTGGTCGACATGCACCAACTCACCAAAGACCCTTATCGTCGGTTGCTGCCGACGACGGCGTCCTCGCCCGATGTCAGTCTGCAGGGCCCGCTGCTGGAGCGGTATCTCGATTATTGTTCGGAGATGCTGTCGCTGACGGCAAAGCTTGCTGCGCTTTTCGCGCAAAGCTGTCGCGATCCGGAAGTCGTCGCCGGCGCCGGCGACATTGAACAGTTAACCACGGCCCTGTCGCGCAAAATCTGGCAGAAGATCATGGCCTTTTCGCGCTACGAAAATGCGGGCGAAAATACTGCACAATAAAATTATGGTCTGTAAACGGAAGAACCCGGCGGCCTTTCGGTCGCCGGGTTCCGTGGGGCTTGCAATACCTGCGCTTGCGCTATTCGGCAGGTTGCAAGGGATTAGGCTTCTCCGAAAAATCGGGCCAGGCAGGCGCCCCGATTTCTGATTCGTCGAGGCCCTTGTCTTCTTCGTCGGCGCTCGCCCGGATTCCCACAATCACCTTGAGAAGGATCCAGAGCACGAGGCTTGTTGTGAAGACGAAGATCGCGTTGGCGCCGATGCCGACAGCCTGGCCGATATAGGTGGCGTCGGAGTTAGTGAACGGAACGATAATCGTTCCCCACATGCCGCAGAAAAGGTGCGCCGGAATAGCGCCCACTACATCGTCGATGCGGAGGTTTTCAAGCAGCGGTGTGACGACAAAAATGATGCCGCCGCCAACAGACCCGATCAGCGCCGCCTGCCAGATCGCTGGCGTCAGTGGTTCGGCAGTGATGGAGACGAGACCGCCGATAGCGCCGTTCAACGCCATGGAAAGGTCGATCTTGCGCTTCAGGAATGTGCACAGGACAACCACGGTGATCACGCCGGTCGCCGCCGCCATGTTCGTGTTCACGAAGATGTTGGAAACCGCGATGGCGTCGTCGAGTGACCCCAGCGCCAGCTGAGAGCCGCCGTTAAAGCCAAACCAGCCGAGCCAGAGAATGAACACGCCAAGCGTCGCCAGCGGCAGAGAAGAGCCGCGAATGGTGTTGATCTGGCCGTTCGGTCCGTATTTGCCGCGACGCGGTCCAAGCGCCAGCGCGCCGGCAAGCGCCGCCCAGCCGCCGGTAGCGTGCACCAGCGTTGATCCCGCGAAATCGGAGAAGCCGTAATTGGCGTCAAGCCAGCCGCCGCCCCATTCCCATGACGCCTGGATCGGATAGATCAGGCCGGTCAGCACGGCGGTGAAAATGAAGAACGGCCACAGGCGAACCCGTTCAGCCACCGTCCCGGAAACAATCGACGCCGCTGTCGCGACGAACACCATCTGGAAGAACCAGTCGGATGATGCGGAGTAGCCCGTCTCAAGCGCCGCAGAATCATCCGCCGCCCACATGGCGAGCGTGCCGATATAGCCGCCTTCCTCAACACCGTAGATGATGTTGTAGCCGATCAACCACACCATCACTGTCGCAATGGCGTAGAGCGTAATGTTTTTCAGACAGATGGTTGCGGCGTTTTTGGAGCGCACCAAACCCGCCTCAAGCATGCAAAAGCCCGCCGCCATGAACATGACAACCATGCCCATGATCAGGAACAGCATCGTGTTAAAGACGAATGTCGTGTCCGGCGCCGCAGCTGTCGACGCCGCCTCCACGACCGCTTCCGCCGCTGCAGGTTCTTGCGCGGCCGCGCCCCCCGCTAACATCACCGCCCCCATGGCGGCGAAAAGAATGTATTTTATTTTTGTCATACCAGCCCCTCGCTAGAAACGCGCCGACTGGTCGTCATCCGTACAAAGATGAAAACGTCAGACAGCGCAATCTGTTCGTGTAGGGATGATGAGCAAAAGATTTTCGCATTGCAACAAAGCATTAACGGTTTTTGCGCGCGCTTCGCTAAAATAGCCAAAATAATCGAAAGATGGGGAGTAATATGCTAAAGTTATGAAATAAAACTCCGAATTTCGCCGTGGGCAATGTTGTGGTGCAACAATTGGCTTGCGGCTCGCGTCTCGCAGCGTATAGGGTTTTTGAAAAGTGCAATAATGACAGGCCGGAGATTGGTTAGTGCGCCAATCAACCAGCGCGTTTGGTTTCTCATACTTTTTGTCTGGGGGCCGAAGTCATGGGGCGTGACGGGTAACGAGGGGTATATGGAAGAGCAGGATGTGGCCTCGCGGCTGGCGCAGGACATAGAGGCCAACATGGCCGTTTTCCAAATTGGCGGAATTGTTGCGGGGCTGGCGCTTGCGATTATCGGCGCGGTTCTATCGATGCGCGCTTATGCTGTGTTGAGTGAAGCGCGCGCGCTTTACTGGCAGGCGAGCGCGCTGGCGTCGGCTGCCTTGAGCGACGCCGGCGCCCGGTCGGCGCGTGCGGCCGCCATAAAGGCGGCTGGCTCAAAGAAGAAACTCAAATCAAATCGCATTCGCGGCGTGATGTGACATCTCCGTTGGCGCTTTAGGCGGCCCCGAGAGTCGGACCGCAAACGCTACAAGCAAGATGTTCCAGAGAAGCGTGTAGGTGAAATTGCTTGCGTGATATTCGGCGAGGCGCACCCATGTCACTTTCGTTGTCATGCTTGCCCGGTCGAGGAAAAAGTAGATCCACTGAAGCAACTGTGTCGCCAGAAGAAATCCGACTATTGCTGATAGCGGCGTCGCAAGGTGCGCGCCGTTGGGCCCTCTCGTTAGAAGCGCGACGCCCATGGCGCATGTGATTGCGAAGATGGCGAGGCCCGTCCCCAAAAAGGCGAGGGCTTCCGGGGCGGTCTCGAGATGGCCCAGCATGATGAATAGAGATGGCGTGACCGAATCTGCAAAGGCTTTTGCGCCATAGAGGCACAGAAATAGGGCGGCGAGTTGCGGTGAGGGTTTGAAGGTTGATGCTTCGCGATAGGTGAGGCCAGATGCGGTGCGATAGGCCAGCCAGCAGAAAAGCGCATGACCGGCAAATTGTAAAAGCCCCAGCGCAAATGGCGCCGAGAAAATAAAAGTGATGTAAACGTTGAGGAAGTCGTAGCTTTCATAGGTTGGCGAAAGGTCAAACCGGTCGATCATGAAATCGGCATGCCAGCCCGTCAGATAGTCAAATGCAGTTAATGCGATGACGATTAGGAAGAGGTCGCGGCGATCGCGAAAGATCATGAGGAATGCGCGAATCCAGTCTCCATAGAAGGCGTTGTTGTGCGCAAGCGATGCATGAAGAGAACGAACCGCGCGTCCAAACCGGGCAATGCGATTCCATGCAAAGCGCCGCACATCTTTGTGCATTAGCGCGAGCAGCAAAAAGCCGATAAGCCCAATGATCAATTCGCCGACAGGTCCGAAATGCTCGGAAAAGTCAGGCGCAGTCACCTAGTCCGCCTGTTGGGCGGCGGTCGATTTGCCGTCTGGCCGGGTCACCATCAGCTTTTTGATTTCCGCGATGGCTTTGGCCGGATTGAGATGCTTCGGGCAGACCTGCGCGCAGTTCATGATGGTGTGGCAGCGATAGAGCTTGAACTCGTCCTCAAGCTTGTCGAGGCGCTCATTGTCGAGCTGATCGCGACTGTCGGCGAGCCAGCGATAGGCCTGCAACAGCGCTGCGGGGCCGAGATATTCATTCTTATGATCGTCGGTTTCGCCATTCCACCAGTAAGAAGGGCATGACGTGGAGCAGCAAGCGCAGAGAATGCACTCGTAAAGGCCGTCGAGCTTTTCGCGCTGTTCCGGCGACTGGCGCCATTCGGTATCCGGGTCCGCCGTTTTCGCCTGAAGATAGGGCTCAACATAAGCGTGCTGTTTGTAGAAATTCGAAAGGTCGGTGACGAGGTCCCGGACCACCGGCTGGTGCGGCAAGGGATAGATATGCACATCGCCGTCGCCGCATTCATCTAGCCCAGCGGTGCAGGCCAGCGTATTCGAGCCGTTGATATTCATGGCGCAGGAGCCGCACACGCCCTCGCGGCAGGAGCGCCGGAAAGCGAGCGTCGCATCGGTTTCGTTTTTGATCTTGATGAGCGCGTCGAGCACCATGGAGACGTTTGAGACATCGACCTCATAAGAGTCGACGCTCGGATTTTCCGGCGTCGACGGGTCGTAACGATAGACATGGAAGGTGCGGGTCTTCCCCGCGCCTTCCTTTGCTTTCCAGGTCTTGCCGTTCTTGTTGATTTTCGAGTTCTTCGGCAGCGTCAGTTCGACCATCGACTTCAAGACCTTTGTGTTGTTCGCGCGACAAGCCCTACGCCTTATCGCGTCCGCCGTACCAATCAAGCTCCCGTGTGACATACATGGTGAGCGCGATCGCGCCAAACGCCGTCACGGAACCGATCAGAAGGGCGTAATCCTCTGATTTCATGAGTAAATATATCAATCCATAGGCGCCTGAAAAGGCCAGGAGCGCGATTATCCCGCGCCAGAGGCTGTGAAACACCGTCGCAGCATAGGCCCCGGACAGGGCGACAGTTGCAGCTGCGGTTCCGGCGAAGGCGGTCTCAAAACCCACATGTTCCGAAAAGGCGAGGACGAGGAGATAGAAAATCACTTGGGTCAGCCCGAGAAGAATGTACTGGGCCGGGTGAGCGCGGGCGCCGGTTGTGGCTTCGAACAGGAAGAAGGTCAGAAAGACGATGCCCATGAACATCAGGGCGTATTTCAGCGCCCGGTTGACCGATTGATAAGGGCTCGCTGCGTCGATGAACTGGGCGCCGAAGGTTTTGCCGGCGTCGAGTTCGCTTAGGCGCTCGCTCGCTGTGAAACTGCGCGGCAGATTGCGGGCGAGATAGGGGATGCGCCATTCCGCCGTAAACCCGTCCGCGCGGATCACCCGCGCATCGGGCAAGTAAGCGCCCTGAAAGCTTGGGTCTGGCCAGTTCGCGCGCATGGCCACATGCGTCTCCTCGCCGACCGGCGCAAAGTAAAGCGCGCCGCCGCCTGACATGGGCAGGGTCAGCTTGAAAGAAAGCCCTTGTTGCGGATCGGGGATGGGCGCCAGCGCGCTGATGCCCGGCTCATTCAGGCCGTGTTCCGTACGCCTGCCGGTGAAGGCCGCCATATTGACGCCGGGTTCAAACGCCGCCGCCGCATCCTTGCCGTTGATAAGGAGACGGGGTGTGTCGCGCACGCCTTTCAGCGCTTCATTGGAGCCGAATTTGACCGCGATCACGGCCCGGTCCCAGGCGATTTCCGTAATCTCGCCCTGAACCGGAGGCGCGATCAGCGGCCCGAACTTGCCGTCCATCACGATGTCGGCGTCATAGATGGTGGCTTCATAGATAGAGCGCCGTCGCTGTGTGGCGTTTACATTGGCGTCGATGGAAAGCGTCGCCGGAGTGAAGACAAGAAAAGTCGCATCGATGATCTGTTCGCCATCGCTGCGCTGCTTGCCGGTGTCGATCAGTGCGGGGGCGATTATGACCGGGCCGCTGATCGTCTGTTCGCCGCCGGCGAGGCTGTAAATTTCGCGATTGACGCTGTCCGCGCGGGTCGAGCGTTCGAAGACGAGCCCGTAAACCAGCATCGCCGGTATCCACAGCATGAAGGCGAGCGCCCCGACGAGAATTAGCTTGAGGCCGAGCGATCGGTGTCGCAGCGGCATATTGATTTCCATGGAAGAACTCCCCGGTAAAGATCGCGCCAGCCCGTTGCGGCCTTTAAGGATCATGCATGGCGCTGGCGTGGCGAAGGCGGGGAGGCCTCAAGGCCATTTATGGTTTACGGTTTGACGGCGCGGGGGAATTCGGTTCCGATCCGCGCCATTGGTTCGGAGCCCCTTGCATGAAACGACTATCCTCGATCACTCGCCGCGATTTCCTTGGCGGCGTCAGCTTGCCCGTCGCCGCCGGTCTGGCGCCAGCCGCTTTGTTCGGATGCGGGCGCAATCCGCCCGGCGGGGCTTATAGCGGGCCTTATCCGCCCGCATTGACGGGGATGCGCGGGTCGCACGCCGGATCGTTCGAGACCGCCCATGCGCTTGCCTGGGAGGGAAAGACCTGGCCGCGCCCCGAAACACAGACTGACGATGAATATGATCTGGTCGTGATCGGCGGCGGGATTTCAGGCCTGGCGTCCGCCCATTTCTGGCGCCAGCGCGCGCATGAAAACGCACGCATTCTCATTCTCGACAATCACGATGATTTCGGCGGCCACGCCAAGCGCAATGAATTCGATGTCGATGGTGAAACGCTTATTGGCTATGGCGGCAGCCAGTCCATCGACGGACCGCATTCATGGTCGAAGGTTGCGCAGGATCTCGTGAAAGAGATCGGCGTCGATGTGGAGAAGTTCTACGATTACTTCGACCGCGACTTTTATGTGCGCCGGAATATGGACGCCGGTCTTTATCTCGACAAAACCCATTATGATGAAGACAGACTCATCGACCAGCCCTACGCGATGTGGTCCGCCGCGCCTTCGGAAGAAAAAGCAAAAGCTGCTATTAGCTCTATTCCTTGGCCGGAACCCGCACGCGCGAAACTCACCGAGCTTGCGCTGTCGCCTCCGGATTATCTTGCCGGGAAATCCGTTTCAGAAAAAATCGATCTCTTGCGCCGTATCAGTTACGAGCAGTTTTTGCTGCAACATGCCGGAGCGAGCGAAGACATTGCAGTGCTCTTGCGCCGTTCCATCACCGGGCTCTGGGGCGTCGGATGGGATGCGCTCTCCGCGCTGGAGGGCGCGCGTATCGGTATGCCCGGCACAGCGGGGCTCGGCATTGAAGGCGCTATTCCAAAACCCTATGAGAATGACGATCCCTATATCTTTCACTTCCCCGACGGCAACGCCAGCGTCGCGCGGCTGTTGATGCGCGCCTTGCGGCCCGACGTGCTTCCCGGTTCGACCATGGAGGACGCGGTCCTGGCGCAGGCGCGTTACGACCTTCTCGACATGGCGGATGCGCCTGTGCGCGTCCGGTTAGGCGCGACTGCCGTGGAGGCGCGCAATGTGAATGGCGGCGTTGAGGTCGCCTATGTGAAAGATGGCGAAGCGTTCCGCGTGCGCGGGAAGAACGCGATTTATGCGGGCTATTTGCACATGCTCCCCTATATTTCGCCGGAGATAGGAGAGGTTCAGCGTGAGGCCGTTGAGACGCTCGAAAAAATCCCGCTGGTCTATGTGAATGTGGCTTTGCGCAACTGGCGCGCCTTTGAAAAAGCGGGGTGTCACCGGGTTTATTCGCCGCAAGGCTTCTTTGAATCGATTGCGCTCGACTTCCCGGTCTCAATGGGCGGCGTCAAATTTTCCCGCTCACCGGATCGGCCGGTCATCGCTCATCTTCAACATGTGCCGCTTCAGGCGGGCCTTACAGAACGCGAACAACACCGCGCCGGGCGCGCCAAACTCTATGAGATGACCTTCGAGGATTTCGAAACACGCATTGTCGAGCAAATGAGCGGCATGCTCGGGTCTTATGGTTTTGACGCGGGGCGCGACATCGCCGGGATCACGGTCAATCGCTGGCCCCACGGATACGCCTATGAATATAACGAGCTTTACGATCCGTGGACCTGGAGCCCAGCCTATGGCCCCCATGTTACGGCGCATGCGCCGCTGGGCCGGATGAGCGTCGCCAATTCCGATGCGAGCGCGCTCGCCTATGTGCAAGGCGCGATCGACGCCGCTGACCGCGCAGTGAATGAATTGCTGGCGCTATAGAGACTTTTTCAACGGCTTTAATTCGTCAAAGGCGGGATCGCGTTTTTCCGATTTGGCGATATAGCTTTCCTTGATGTCGTCGGCGCGCAGCATGGCCGCATTCCAGAGCGCGATGTAATCGAGTGTGTCCGCAGTTGAATGATCGCGGGCGTAATTGATCATCTGTTTGCAGCCCGTTACGGCGAGCGGCGAATGTGCGGCGATCTTGCCTGCGATTTCCATCACGCCGTTGAGCAACGCCTCGTGGCTTTCGAAGACCTCGTTGACAAGGCCTATCTCTTTTGCTTTCGCCGCCGTAACGCGTTCAGCGGTGTAGGACATCTGCCGCGCCCACCCCTCAGGGATGATTTTTGTGAGACGAGGAAAGGTGCCCACATCGGCGGTCATGCCGATCGCCGTTTCCTGCACGCAAAAAAATGCATCAGCGCTCGCATAGCGGCAGTCACAGGCGGACACGAGATCGACGCCGGCGCCAATGGTTCCCCCTTGTATGGCGGCGAGCACAGGCTGGCGCGCATCCTCCAATGCGGAGAACGTCGCCTGTAAGGCTTTCACATGATGGCGAAAGGCTTCGGCGGCGACATGAATATTGTCCGGCGGCGTATCCAGCGCGCCAGACATGAAAACGGAAATATCCATGCCCGCTGTAAAATGCTTTCCCTCCGCGGACAGAACGATAACGCGCGCTTTCGCATTTTCCGATATTTCGGTCACGGCGTCCGGCAATTCGCGCCAGAACTCGGGAATGAAAGAATTGAACTTGTCGGGCCGGGAAAATCGCAAATGCGCGATCCCATCCGAAATGTCGGCTGTGAAACAGCTATAATTCATAGGGTTTTCGCGGGGCTCGCCCACGCTCCTTTCCGCTGGATTCGGCGCCCCTGTTTTTCCATGATAGAGTGGTTAACGCCAGCGGCGACAGCAGCGCCTCAACGCTTGGGATTTTGCGAAAACATGGCGCCGAATATGCTTTGCCTTGGGGTGCGCCGCCATTCCGGCGGCATCGTTTCGGCGACTTGTCTCAATCTGACGAGGGCCGGGCCGTAAGATGCGGACACGGTTTAGAGTTGGGGTCCAGCCTCATGGCGCAGGACAAAAGTGCGGAAATCATCAAATTCAGCGGCGCCGCAGAGCCGCCGCAAGCGCCCGCGCCCGCTCCGGAGAGCTTGAGCGCGGATGAGGCGCCGTCTCCCGAACAGCCGGGTCTTGATAAAGCGGGCATTGAGGAATTGGGCCTTGAGAAATTAGGCGCCGGGGCCTTCCTGCGCACAGCGCGCGAAGCCGCCAATCTTTCCGTCGAGGCGGTCAGCGCCGCCACCAAAGTGAAGGCCGAGCATGTTGAGGCGATTGAATGGTTGCGTCTCGACCGGTTGCCTGCGCTCGCTTATGTGACCGGTTTTGTGAAGGCCTATGCGCGTTATCTCGGCCTCGACGCCGAGCGGGTCGCGGCCGCTTTTAAGGCGGAGGCTATCGCCGCAACGCCCGCGCCGGTGGCGGCGCCAGCCGCCGAAGGCGTCATGCCCCAAGGAGACGGCGCGCGTCTTGGCTCGGTTTTCGCCATGCTGGCCGTAATCCTTTTCGCTCTCTGGATTGGCTATCAGGTCCTTGGCGGCGGCGGTCATCAGGCGCAGCCCGTTGCGACGCGCCCGGAAGCGAGACCGGCGCCAACCAGCCAGGCGCCGCAAACTGCGTCTGCCGAGGCCGTGCAAGCAACAACGGACCTTGTTGAAGTTGAAAATGCACCCGTCGCCGGCGACGCGCCCGCGGCAGAAGCTGTTATAACCGAAAACCTATCTTCGCCGGAGACGCCCGCCGAAGAGGCTACAGACGATACTACAAACGCACAGAGAAGTCCGCCTGCTGAGGAAGCAGCGCCGACGACTGAAACGCCTGAGTTGACTGAGGAGCCTGCGTCAGTCGAACCGCCGGCGCCAGCTGTTGAAGAACCGCGTGAGCGCGCCTTGCCCCGCCGCGCGCGGCCAGCGCCGCCGGCGCGCCAGCCAGTCATTGTGAAAGCGGAGCTGTCTCGCTCTATTGCGCCCGATTATCCCAATCGCTGTACGCGCGGGGCGAATGACATGGAATCGGTGACCTTGCGGTTTGATGTCAGCACAGCGGGCCGCGCCGCCAATATGCGCGTCGTTTCCTCCACCAATAGCTGTTTTGAAACCGAGGCCTTGAACACTGTTGGACGCTGGCGTTTCTCACCACGAACCGTGGACGGCGCGCCGGCGGTTGAAACCAGCAAAACCGCGACCCTGAATTTCAGGAAATAAACTGTGGGAAAATCCGGCCTGCGCCATCACAAAACGGGCATTACACGGGCGACATGTTGACGGCGCGTCATTTCCGGTCTCATGGTGCGCCATGCTTCAAAAAGCCCAGCGCCGGTTTCTTGACGTCCTCGCCTCGATTTACATCTACAATGAGCACCGGGGATATTCCAGCATTGACCGCGTTTTGCTTGCGGTGCGCGCGCGTCATTCAAGCGAGCGATGGTTTATCGATGCGGTGGAAAAACACCGCCGCGACGAGCGCAAACATTACCTCATGTTCAAAAAATATTTTGAGGATCTGGGGCGCATGCCGTTCGCGGTTGATAAGTCCTGCGGTCATATCGACAGGCTGATCCGGCTGACCTTTGGCTGCAGCATCGACGAACTCGATACGGATGCGGTGACGGCCGATGACGGACTTTTTTTCAGGCTTTGCCGGATCATCATGATCACCGAGATCCGAGGCATGAACCAGCTTGATATCCTGCTCGAAGACAAGCTGGTGACATCCGATGCGCGCCTGAAGAAAATTTTCGAAGTCATTCGCGTGGACGAACCGAGCCACTGGACGCCCTATCGCGACTGGCTTGAAAAGAATGATGGCGGGAAACCGAAATGGAACGAGCTCACCGCCGACTGGGCGGTGCACAAAAGCCTCGTTTTCTGGAAAGTGCCGTCAGTCTATTTGAACCCGACCATGCCGCGCCGCACGAACTGGCAGGATGACGGCGAGGCGCAGGGGATCATGGGCGCCGCGGCGACCGCATAAATCCTGCGCGGCGGCGCTTGCCGCTTATAGGCCGCCAAGCCCCGCTTCCCTGACTGCTTTTGCATAAGAACGCGAGACAGGCGCGGCGACGCCGGATTTCAGGACCAGTTTTTGCCGGCCGTCCTCGCGGGCGATTTCCGTGACGCCGTCGCGGGCGACCCACCATGAACGATGGGTCTGCAAGCCGTCGGCGCTGTCGAGCTCGCGCATGGCGTCGGAAAGGCGCATCAGGATCAGCTCCTCGCCGCGGTCGGTGTGAACGCGCAGATAATGATCCTCCGAGGAGACCGCATAAAGCGCGGCGCCGCGATATTTTCCCGGCAGCCGCTCGAGGAAGCCCGGGACCGGGGATATTTCCGCCGGTTCCCCGGGCGCAGGCCCGCCGATCAGCCCGAGCGCCCGGGCGGCGATATAGGAGCCGCTGATGACGATCATGGAGACCGCAAAGGTCCGAAGATATTGCAGCGGCACATCGTTCAAAGGCCAGGTCCCGGTGAGGCTCGCTTCGAAGACGCCGATCACCAGCCAGACCGGGAAGGAAATGAGCGCCGCCAAGGCGGCCAGCTGCAGGACGGTGTTGCACCCGGCCAGCAGGCGGTTGAAGACCCATGGCCCGGCCAGCGCCGTCGCCAGCGTGCCGGCCAGCATGGTCGCCGTCCAGAAAAGGTAGCGCTGGTAAAAAGGCAGCGCATCCGAGTCGTAAACACCGAGAAATGAGAACAGGGCGCCAAGCCCCAGCACGGTCGCGCCGCCAAGCCAAAAATATTTCCGGATCAGCGCCATTTCTCCCCCGGACCCTCCCTGCATTTCACGCTTCGCGAGTGGTTTTTACTGCAATTGGCGAAGGATTCCAGCCGTTTCGCGTAAGGCCGATTGCGAAGGCGCGGCCCCCCGTGCCCATTGGCCGGACGCGCTGCGGGATGATCCCCCGCGGCCCCAATGGATTTGTTTTACGAGGGAATTTCGGGATGCCTTTAGACGTCGACACGCTGTTCTCCTGGAGCGGCAATCTGGCCATGATCGGGTGGTTATTGCTCATGTTTTCCCCAAAGCGGTGGGAATGGGTGCTGTTCGCGGCGGGGATCCTCATCCCGGCGCTGCTGGGCGCGCTCTATGGCGGGCTGATGATGGCCAATTTCGCTGGGGTCGACGGGGGCGGCTACGGCTCCTTCGCGGCGGTCCGGGCGCTTTTCGCCAGCGATGAGGCGCTGCTCGCCGGCTGGATCCACTATCTCGCTTTCGACCTCGCCATCGGCGCGATAATTGCCCGGCGGGCGGACGCTTCCGGTCTGTCGCGGCTGGTGCAGCTCCCGATCCTATTCTTCACCTTCATGTTCGGCCCCCTCGGCTTCCTTCTGTTTGTCCTGACCGATGCGGGCTGGCGGTTGATTGGCGGCAAGCGCAACACGACAACAGCGGGAGCGGCAGCATGAACCGGTATTCCTTTGCAGAGCGAGTGTGGCTTCAATCGGCGTTTTTGCTGCTCGCCGCCATCCCGGCGACGCTGGTCGCGCGCGAGTTCGACGTGCGTACGCTCAACGACATCAATGTCTGGATCAAACCGCTGAAATTCTTTTCGTCGACGGCCATTCATCTGGCGACGCTGGCGCTGCTGGCGACGTTCTTGTCGGACAAGGCGCGCTCTGCGAAATGGCTGAGCGTTATGGCGGGCGTCTCGGCCTTCGCCGCCATCGTCGAAATCGCCGTCATCGCCGCACAGGCGGGCCGAGGTGTCGCCTCTCATTTCAACTATTCCACCCAACTGGATACGCTCATCTATTCGCTTATGGGGGTCGGCGTCATGGTGGTTACAATTCCGGCGTTGGTGATCGGCATTTGGTTTTTAAGGACGCCAGTGACGGAAAAGCTGACGCCGGGGCTGAAGCTCGGCGCCGGACTCGGCCTGACGCTTGGATTTTTCCTAACGCTGGTGATCGCCGGCTATATGTCGGCCCAGCCCGGCGGGCACTGGGTCGGAGCTCCACGTACGGATCTTGGCGGCGTTCCCATTATGGGCTGGTCGCGGGAGGGCGGCGATTTGCGCGTGCCGCATTTCTTCGCGACGCATTTGATGCAGGCGCTGCCGCTCGTCGGATATGCAGCAGATAAAATTTTCAAACTGCATGGAAAAATCGCCAAGCGCGCCGTCTGGGGCGCGGCGGTGTTCGGCTTGATCGTGGCGGTTGCGACGTTCGTTCAGGCGCTGAATGGGCGGGCGTTTATTGGTTAGCGCAAGGGCCCTCAGTGTCCGAACACGTCCCTGAAAAGGCGCAGCCAGTTTTCGCCTAATAGACGTTCCATATCGCGCGTCTTCCAGCCACGCCGGTCTAGAACGGCGATCAGGTTGCGGAACCGTTCCGGCGTATCGAGTTCAGGGATGTAGGGCGGCCACTGCACGTCATAGCTCGGTTTGTAGATTGTCAGCCGCGGCTCATACCAGTTCTCGCGTGTGATCCAGCTTTCAAGGCCTCGCACCGGATAATCGGTGGAAACACCCACATGCTCGACCCCGATCAGATTGACGGCATATTCGATGTGATCGGCGTAAGTTTCGATTGTGGTGTCGGTTCCGGGATTCTTGCCGATGAAATAGCCGAGCGCTGCGACGCCGAAAACACCGCCCTTGTCGGCCAGCGCCTTGATCTGTTCATCGGTCTTGGCGCGCGGGTGACCGGGACGAAATTTTTCGACCATCGAATGGGTGATGGCGACGGGCTTTTGCGAAAGCGCAATGCCGTCGAGGGTCGTCTGAGCGCCGCAATGAGACAGATCCACGAGAACGCCGAGCGTGTTCATGCGCTCGACCACCTCAACGCCGAATTCGGAAAGCCCGGCGTTTGTGCGCTCAAGGCAGCCGTCGCCGATAAGATTGCGATTGTTATAGGTGAGCTGAAAACAACGCATGCCGAGTGCGTGCAGCGCATCCACATTGTCCGCATCGCCTTCCAGCATGGTGGCGTTCTGGAAGTTCATCATCACGGCCAGTTTCTTCTCGCGCTTGGCGCGCTCGAAATCGCTGGCTTCCAGCGCGATCATGTAGCGGTCGGGAAACTCTGCGACACGCCTCTTCCAGGTCAGGAGTTCGTCAATGGCGGTCTGAAGATCGCGGCGATTGAGGCTGGTGATGATGCCCGTATAGCCGGATTTTTTCACGGCCTCATATTCGACGTCATCCCACTCACGAGCGAAGGAGAGTGCGTCGATAACGATGGATTTGTTATAGAGCCTCGTCAGCCGGTCATTGGCTGATGCGGTTCCGGCGCCTGCAACCATTGCCGCCGCGCCCGCGCCAAGATTTATGGCGTCGCGTCTCGTATAGGTCATGAAAAAGCCCCTCCGGTTCGGTGGAGAGGTTAACAATCAAAGCGCTCGTCGTCACCAATCTAACTCAATTGAGTCGATGATTTTTGAAGTGGCGTCTTTAAATTCGTCTGCGCCATAAATATCGATGATTGCAATCATGAAGTCGTCGTGTCGTGCGGCGTAGTAAGTTTCTTTGATCGTCACACCGTTCATGGTCATCGTAAGGTCCATTGAGTCGAATGTAACTCCGCCAATGTCGCGTTGCTTATATCCGTCGGCGAATTCGATATTCAGCCCGGTTTGGCCCATCATTTTTTTGACATGAAAGAAGTAATCTTCGCCCGTTTTGACGCCCGGCAAAATGCTCACATTTTCAGCAATACCAATGATGTTGGGATTGAGAGGAACCGGCGAGCCAAGCTCGTATTTCGAAAACATGAAAATCGAATGATTTCTTTTTAACGAAGCGTCCAAGACCTTTTTTAGATCGTCATTGCCTGAAGAGGCGATTTCACTGCCTAGGCCCATAACTTGATCGATTACTTCCGACGATGCAGCGAACCAGTCGCCCGGTTTTGTGACTGTCAGTCCAAAGTAATCGTTCCTAAAAGTGTTGGCGCCGACCTCCGTGGTGACAGTCGATTTTGAAGACGGGGATTTTTCATTGTCGCCTGCGCTACAGCCGACAGCAAAAAGGGCCAGCACAATAAGAGTCGCTTTGCGCGGCGTTGAAAAACTAAACACGATTGCCCCTCCTGCCCAAATATAGGGTCAGGTTAAAGTAAAATCCCGAAGGCAAAAAGGGCTAATGTAGAAACCGAGTTTTTCGGCTCAATAAACCCGTTTTTTGGGTTCGATATATTTGATCTCGTCGGTCATGGTGAAGTCATGCACCGGGCGATAGTCGAGGGTCGCCTTGCCGTTGGAGAACCAGGCGGCGGTGTGTTTCATCCAGTTGGCATCGTCGCGGTCGGGGAAGTCCTCGCGCGCATGGGCGCCGCGGCTTTCCTTGCGGTTCGCCGCGCCTTCCATGGTGACGACGGCCTGGCCGATCATGTTGTCGAACTCCAGCGTTTCGACGAGGTCGGTGTTCCAGACCATCGTGCGGTCAGTGACGCCGATATTCGGCATGGCGTCGTGGACTTCCTTGATTTTCTCTCGGCCTTCTTCGAGCACTTCGCCAGTGCGGAAGACGGCGCAATTGTTCTGCATCACGCTTTGCATGCGCGCGCGCAAGGCGGCGGTGGGCGTGTCGCCTTTGGCGTGGCGGAACTTGTCGAGGCGCGCGAGGGCCTCGTCGGTGGCGCGTTTCGGCAGGTCCGCATTCGCGCCGCCCGATTTCACGACTTCACCGCAACGAAGTCCGGCCGCGCGGCCGAACACCACAAGGTCAATGAGCGAGTTGGAACCGAGGCGGTTGGCGCCATGCACGGAAACGCAGGCCGCTTCGCCGATCGCCATCAGGCCGGGCACCACCACTTCGGGATCATCGCCGCGCTTGGTGAGAACTTCGCCGTGATAATTGGTCGGAATGCCGCCCATATTATAATGAACGGTCGGAAGGACCGGGATCGGCTCCTTGGTGACGTCGACGCCCGCGAAAATTTTCGCGCTTTCCGAAATGCCGGGCAGGCGCTCCGCCAGGACTTTCGGGTCGAGATGGTTGAGGTTGAGGTGGATATGGTCCTTGTTCGGACCAACGCCGCGCCCCTCGCGGATTTCAATTGTCATCGACCGCGACACCACATCGCGTGAGGCGAGGTCTTTGGCCGACGGCGCATAGCGCTCCATGAAGCGCTCGCCTTCGGAGTTCGTCAGATACCCGCCTTCGCCGCGCGAGCCCTCGGTGATGAGAACGCCGGCGCCGTATATCCCGGTCGGGTGGAACTGCACGAACTCCATGTCCTGAAGCGGAAGTCCTGCGCGCAGGACCATGGCGTTTCCGTCGCCGGTGCAGGTATGCGCCGAGGTGCAGGAGAAATAAACGCGGCCGTAACCGCCGGTCGCAAGGATCACCATTTTGGCGTTGAAGCGGTGGATGATCCCGGTGTCGAGCTCCCACGAAATCACGCCGCGGCATTCGCCTTCATCGGACATGATGAGGTCGAGGGCGAAATGCTCGATGAAGAATTTGGCGTTCTGCTTCACGGACTGGCCGTAAAGCGTGTGCAGGATCGCATGGCCGGTGCGGTCGGCGGCGGCGCAAGTGCGCTGCACCTGTCCTTCGCCGTAATTCTTGGTCATGCCGCCAAAGGCGCGCTGATAGATCTTGCCTTCTTCCGTGCGCGAGAAGGGAACGCCCCAATGCTCAAGCTCGTAAACGGCGGCTGGCGCATTCTTGCAGAGATATTCGATAGCGTCCTGATCGCCGAGCCAGTCCGATCCCTTGACGGTGTCGTACATGTGCCAGCGCCAGTCGTCTTCCGACATGTTGCCAAGCGCGGCGGAGATGCCGCCCTGCGCCGCCACGGTGTGGGAGCGGGTTGGAAAGACCTTGGTGACACAGGCCGTTTTCAGCCCCGCCTGCGCCGCGCCGAGCGTTGCGCGCAAACCTGCGCCGCCGGCGCCGACTACGACGACATCATATTCGTGATCGACAATCTCGTAACTCGAAGTCATTTCGTCAGCCTGCAAATGAAATGTTGTAGAGGGCCCAGAGGACGCCGGCGATGACGCTGAGTGCGGCGAGCCAGTTGAGAATAGACAAAACGCCTTTGAGGCCCCCATGGATATAGTCGGCGATGATCTCCGCCATGCCGATTCGCATATGCAAGGCGCCGATGGTGATGAACGCTGCGAGCAGGATGGCGTTTAGCGGTTGCGACAGCCATTCACGGGCGACCATGTAATTTGCGCCAAGATGGGAAACGACGCCGATCAGAAACCAGACGCCGAGCGGGATCATGAGCGCAGCGGTGGCGCGCTGGATGATGAAAGTCGAGGTGCCTTTGTGCGCCATGATTTAAGACCTCCAGCCGAGCTGGCCAACATAAAGGATGATCAAAGCGAGGATCAGCGATCCGATGTAAATCGCCCAGGCGGTTTTGGTCGCCGTCGCCGGGGCGAGGCCACGGCCGGAATCCCAGTAAAGGTGACGAAGACCGTTCAGCAAATGAAAGCATAGCGCCCAGACATAGCCGGCGACAATGATGATCCCGAACGGGGAGATGACGAAGCCCGACACGGCGGCGAAAAGTGAGGGGCTGAACGCCAGCGCATAGGCCCATACGCCCAGCAACAGGGAGCCGCCATATAGGACAACGCCGGTCCCGCGATGGGTGATGGAGGCCGCCATGGTGACGGTGAAGCGCCAGATTTGCAGATGCGGCGACAAAGGCCGCGAAGAAGAGGGGGGCGCGGGCTGCGCTGGAGGAACCCCGGCTTGGTCAGGCATGAAAACCCCGGAAAGTCAGGCCCAGAAATTAGGCGTTGGAAGGTCGTCGGCGAACATAGGCCGACCCTTTTTCAAGTCAACGTGTTCAAGGGGCGTCAAGATGCGCCATGCCTGCGCCCAAGCCATTGCCAAAGCAGGGCTGTTTCGGTCATGCTGGGTGGTGGGACCGGTAAATATTGCGTGGGGTTGGGGATGAAGCATTTATTGAAAAGCGCGGCGGCTGGGGCGGCTTTTGCGATGGCGCTTTGCGGCGGCGCTGGCGCGCAAACCTTGAACGGCGTGACCGCTGACCAGCTTGAGAGCGTCCTCGCCGAGGCCGGACTTAATCCCGACATGATGGCGGATAGCGCGTCCGGCGCGCCGGTGGCCCAGGGAAAAGCCGGGCAATTTGGCTTTTATGTGCGCGCGCTTTCCTGTTCGGGCGCACCGAAGAATTGTGAAACCCTCGTCTTCTTCGCCAATTTCGAACTCGGCCGCGAGGTGACGCCCGCCGATTACCGCGTCGTCAACGGTTTCAATGACAGCCAGGTATTCGGCCGCGCTTATGTGCTCGAAGGCACAGGCGAGGTTGGCGTCGATTATGTGATCGAATTGAATGGCGGCGTCACCGAAGAGCACCTGTCGCAGAACATCGCCCGCTGGGCGGACGTGATTTCGGCGTTCGTATCGAAATTCCAGGAAGGCGAGCCGGTAAGTTAGGCCCGTCCCTTCAGGGTTGCTCCGACTTCAGGAAATATAAGGCGTGCAATTGTCGCCGCTGGCCTCGACGGTCATCAGTGAGCCGCCGCCGGGTTTTAAGAAGCGCATTCGTAGTTTGAAGTCGGTTTGCGTCAGCAGATCGCGTTCGGTCAGGCCGCAGGCCGTGCGAAGGATTTTTCCGCGCATTGACTCCAGCTCCCTCGCAGGGATGTAGCTGTTATTGGCGCCGTTGATCTGGACAATGATGCTGACGAGGTCGGTTTCTGCATCCACATAGATATCGGAGATATCCGACGCGCCGCCCTTCGTCAGGTTAAACCCGCGCGAAAAATTTTTCGCCTTGGTCTCAAGGTAGCGCTGTTTTTCTTCCAGTGAAGCGGTGGCGTAATCGAAAGGCGTTTTGCTCGGACCGACGGTCGCAAGCGCGACCACGCTGCCAATGGCGGCGCAAGCGGCGATGACTATCCGTTCCATATTCATCGTCGGGTCACGCCGCGCGGTCAATCAACGCCTTGAGGCCGTCGGGGAGTTCTTTTTCAAGTTCGCGCAGGCGCTCAAGCAGACGGCGTTCATTGACGTCGAAACCGCCATCCTTGCCGATACGTGAGGCGAGCCAGTCAGCTTCGGTCTTGGTGAGTTGTTCGGCTTGCGCAATGTCGGCTTCGCGTTTGTCATGATGCGCCTGGATGACGCTTTCGGTCGGTTTGAAGCCAGAAAGGCCGCCGGCGATCATTTTCTTGAAGAATCCGCCAACATTGACGGAGGTGTCTTTCGCCCAGGCGTTGCGTCGGAAGGCTTCCTCGCGGCTCGGCGCCGTATAGCCGAGATGCGCCATCAGGTGGTTGACGACCCCTTGTACGAAAAGCTCCGTCCACGCCGGATTGTTGCGGGCGTTTTCGGTGGCGTCATTGATGTCGAAAAGAAGTTCTGTTTCGCGGCGCGTCACCGCAACATTGCCATCCCCGCCTGCGGCGAAAAGATAACGCCGGATCATGATCGCATCCTGTTTGGAAACGACCGGGCCATCCGGTTTGTCGAGGATCATCGCTTTGATCTGTTCGCCGACAAACGACGCCATTTCTGGTGGTGTCTGGTCGGCGGTTTCCATGAGCTTCACCATCAAGGCGATCTCAAGGGCGTTGGCGTGACCGTTCCGCAGGACGCGAGAGCGCAGCGACTGAAATTCCTCCGCCGTCAGATATCCATGCGGCTCTTCCTCGCGAAGATAAAAATCCGCGGCCGCTTCGGCGAAGAACTGGAACCATTCGGGGTCGCCGTCCTGCGCGCGATCACCGAGATCGAACAGGGCGTTTAACTCCGCCGGCTCCACAACGCCATTGGCGAACACTTTGCTGCGCAGGAATAATACTTCGTCTGCGGAGACGAAACCGTCCGCGCCGATAGCTGCGATGCGGGTTTGAAGCGACTGGTCCGTCATGGCGGGCTCCCCGGGAATTAATCAGATAGGGCGAAACCTCGCCGATCGAAGTTAAAATCCGGGAAAAACAGCCGCGAAGATTGATGGTTTAAGTCGGGGTTAACCAACCTTTTAGTGGGGCAGGACGCCTTTGCCGAAAGCGACGGCGAGACCGACGAAAAGCGCAAGCCATGCCGTCTGAAGCGCCAGCGCAGCCACCGGTTTCGGCCCCACATCAAAGAGGTCCTTGAGCGAGGTTTTGACGCCCAGGGCTGAGACAGCGACGACGAGAGCAAACCGCGACGCGCCCGCAAGGCTGGCCCTCGCCTCGGTCGGGACCATCCCGAAACTGTTGGCGGCCATCAGTGCGGCGAAACCAAAAAGAAAAACTGGGAAAGCGCGGCCCGTAGCTTCGGCGCCGGCATGGCGCGAAAAGATCATGGCGATGATGAAGACGGCCGGCGCCAGCAGGGTGACGCGCATCAGTTTCACGACAGCGGCGACAGCGCCTGCATCGTCTGAAACGATATAGCCGGCGCCAATGACCTGCGCCACGTCATGAATGGTCGCGCCGAGAAAAACGCCCGCTTGCATTTCCGTGAAGCCGAAAAGATGCGTGAGGGACGGGTAGGTCACCATGGCGATAGTGGAGAGGGTTGTGACGCCGACAACCGTGAGAATAAGGTTACGTTCGCTCTCTTTTGTCTGGGGCAGAACCGAGGCGATAGCCATCGCCGCTGAAGCGCCGCAAATCGCAACCGCGCCAGCGGAAAGGGTTGAGTGCGGCCCGGAAAGTCCTGCGCTGCGGCCAATCAGAAAGCCCGCGGCGATGGTTGTCGTCACCGCTGCAACAACCAGAAGCGCTGTCCCCCAGCCGAGCTCCGCGATTTCTGAAAAAGTGACCGACGCCCCCAAAAGAATAACGCCGAGCTGGAGGATGCGCTTGGAAGCAAACTGGACCCCCGGCTTTGTCTTCGGGTCATCATTCATGAAGTTGAAAGCGATGCCGAAAAGGATCGCATAAAGCATCACTGGCCCGCCATAGCGCGAGGAGATGAACAGCGAGGCAAGCGCCACCGTCACGGCGAGGAGAATGCCGGGCATGAGGATTTTCGCCTGATCGGCGAGACGGCTGAAATGGGTCACGGGCGGGCTGACGGTTGCGGAGTGGAAGCTATTCCGCAGCGTGGAGTGATTGCTGCTCGCGCGCCAGAGAGGGCATTTGAGACGGAGTCGGCGCATCCACGCACTCACGCCGGTCGCGGTGAGTCACCATGCGGGTGTGCAGTTCTTCGACGCATTTGCGGCCGGTGCACACGAACAGAAAAGGGAAGATCGCGTGGATCATGCAGGCGATCCCGGAGATCACCATTTTTGCGCCGAAGCTTGAGGCCATGCCCATATGCTGGAAATAGCTTTCTCCGACGCTGGCCGGATGTTCGGTAAAGGCGCGCTTGATCATGGCGTAGTTGATCCCCGTTTGTTGTGGTTAAGCTTAAGCGGGAAACGGTGAAAAAATATCCTACAAAGGGTGATAGAAAAACTAATGATTGCGAGTTTTTTCTATTATCTGTATGAATATTAGAATGGACCCTACGGATAAAGCCATTTTGGCGCTATTACAACGCGACTCGGCCACCCCCGTGAGTGAGATTGCCGAATCAGTGGGGCTTTCTGCGACCCCATGCTGGCGGCGGATCAAGAAACTGGAGGAAGAGGGCGTCATCCAGCGTCGGGTGGCGCTCGCGGACCCGGCGGCGCTCAACCTTTCCTTGACGGCAATCATTTCGGTGAAAACCGCCCAGCATAATGAAGCCTGGCTGAAACGGTTTGCGGACGCCGTTCAGCGCATCCCCGAGATTGTCGAAGTGCACAGGATGAGCGGCGAGGTCGACTATATGATGAAAGTCGTCGTTCCCGACATGGAGCATTATGATCGCGTCTATAAACGCCTGATCGCGACGGCGGAGTTCTCCGACTTCACCTCAACCTTCTCCATGGAAGTGTTGAAGCAGACGACGGAGCTGCCGCTCGATTATGCGTAAGCGGGCTATTTCCCCTTGTAGGCGACGCCTTCCTTCATCACGAAGTCGATGTCTTCAAGTTCGGTGATATCGGTGAGAGGGTCGCCTTCGACGGCGACGAGGTCGCCATATTTTCCGGGCGTGATCGATCCGAGCATCTCGGACTTGCCAAGATTGTCAGCGCCGGAAACCGTCGCCGCGCGGATCGCTTCCATGGGCGTGAGGCCCGCCTGCACCAGCAAGGCGAATTCGCGAGCATTGTCGCCATGTTTCGAAACGCCTGTGTCGGTGCCGAAGGCGATCTTGACGCCGCCATCATGGGCGCGTCGCGCCATGTCCAGCATCTTTGGTCCGACTTCCGCCGCTTTCGCCCGTTGCGGGGGCAACAGGAAAGAATTCGGGTCCGCCGCCCATTCCGCGACAGTGACGCCGGCGAGAATGGTTGGCACCAGATAGGCGTTATTGCGTTTGAACAGGCGAATTGACTCTGCATCGAGATAGGTTCCGTGCTCGATGGAATCGACGCCCGCGCGTAAAGCGGCGTTGATGCCATTGACGCCATGAGCATGCGCCGTGACCTTGCGGCCCATGGCGTGCGCTGAATCCATGATGGCTTTGAGTTCATCGTCAAAGAATTGCTGTTCAAGACCGGCTGACGTGTTTGAAAGAACCCCTGCCGTCGCCGTTAATTTGATGTGGTCGGCGCCGCGACGAACCTCTTCGCGCACCGCCTTGCGGCATTCGCCAACACCGTCGCATACGCCTTTGGAATGAAGCAGTTCTGCGATTTCGTCTGTGTACCCTTGAGTGCCGTCGCCATGGCCGCCGGTGACCGAAATTGTCGCGCCTGAGGCATATATGCGGGGGCCTTCAACATCGCCGCGGGCGATCCCGTCGCGCAAGGCGAAGATGGCGTCGCCGGAGCCGGCGCCGACATCGCGCACCGTCGTAAAGCCGGCCATCAATGTTTTCTTTGCAAAGCCCGCTCCGGTGATGGCGTTATCCGCGTCGGACAGTTCCACGCGCTGCAATCGGGCGCGGGGATTGTTTTCGCTTAGAATATGCACATGGCCGTCGATCAGGCCTGGCATAACGAACATATCTTTCAGGTCATGCAGGACGACCGTGTCATCCGCGCCTGCGCCAATCGCATCAGCGCCGACATACCCATTCGCTACACGCTCAACCAGGCCGTCCTTGATGATGACGGTTTGATTCTCGGTTACGCCATTGCCGGGAACGGTGAGCAGACGCCCGGCGTGAATGACGGCGTAATCGGCGGCCTCGACCCCGGTGGACATCAGCGCAAGGGCGAAAGGCAAAAGTCGTTTCATCATGGAGCTCCTAGGGACAGGCTGGCGGCCTATGATCGGCGGCCGTGTCGATGTTATGAGTCGAGGCGGTGCAGGATCATTATTTAGCAGGCGGGCCTACATAGAAATGTTCGTTGGCGAAGTCGAAAATGACGCTGCGGTCAGCGAACAGATCCATGCCCACGAGGCAAAAAGGTTTGGCTCCGGCGCCAAGGGCGCGAAAGACTTCCGCATCGTAGACCAGAAAGATCTGGTTTCGCCAGCGCGCGCCGCTGATTTTGAGCCGGGCGATTTTCACGGCTTTCGCCTTTGAGGTGTTGTCAAAAACATCGTTGAGATGGGAGGCCGACGTGGCGCTTCGGTGCCCGTAAGAATTAATGCGAATGCCCGACGACATCGCGCGGAACGCAGGTCCGTTGAACACTGTTCCCGACGCGCCTAGGTCGACGACGCATGGAATATTGAGACCGCGGACATTCACATCGATTTGATAAAGCGGTGTGTCCTGGTCAGCGACGTGAAGGGGCTTCAGTTTGGTCCGGGTCCAGCCCTCAACTTTCCGGTCCGGCGTGACGCCCCGTTCGTAAAAGTTCACCCGAAGCGCGTCCTCGTCGATCATAACAGTGTGGCGGGTCAGGAGATCGAGACCGACAACGCCTTGCGGCGGCGTGTTGGGCGGAGACCAGTCCGGAAGGACGACGCCGATCTGGTTTTTCAGACGCAGCCGGCCCACGGATATCTCGCCCAGTTGGTAGGCGGGCAGGGCCTCGGTGCTGGCGAGGCCGAGAATCGTAATCGGACCCCGGTCGGCGGGGATGAAATTCTGCTTTTCAGCGAGATTGGCGAAAGCGGACGTAATGGTTGCGCCGGAATCGACGATGAAATCATTGGGGCCGTCGCCGTTCACAGTTGCGTTAACAGTGATCCAACCCTGATAATCTATGCGGTAAGGGACCCAATCAAGGGGGTCTGCATGGGATAACGGGTGCGCTGCGGAGGCGCTGGCGAGCCCTCCCAGCCATGCCGTCATACTGGCTGCGGCTATGGCCGCAGGACGAAAAAGCCTTGTAAATCCAGTCACTAAATACGCCCCCACCCTTGAGTTTCTTATGTTTTCAGCAAGATGAATGCGCGCCCCGCGTAAATGCTAGCCAGCTTGCCGGAGCTTGTCACGGCGACCCACAGGGGGCACGCCTCTATAGAAAGCAAAGGCAACGAGACGCGGATGCTGCATGTCGTGAAAAAATTGCCGCCGCGCGTCCAGGCGGCTTTGTTTGCTCTATCTCTTGCCGGTCTTCTCGGCGGTGTTTTTCTCCTGATAAATTAGGGCGAAATCCCTTGCCATAACGGCCTCTTCGGCTATAACCCGCGCCTTCTCACCAGCCGCCAGGCCAGATGGCATGCCTTGGCGGTTTTGTTGCGCGCCCGAAAGGGCCCTTTTAGGAAAAGCAAAATGCCCAAGATGAAGACTAAGTCTGGCGCCAAAAAGCGCTTCAAGATGACCGCCTCCGGGAAGGTCAAAGCCGGCGTCGCCGGTAAACGCCACGGCATGATCAAGCGTACGCCCAAGCAAATCCGCCAGAACCGCGGCATGGATGTGCTTGCCGATGCGGATGCCCGGATCGTCAAAAAATACATGCCCTACGCGCGGTAAGGAGGTCTCGACATGTCACGTGTAAAAAGAGGCGTCACGGCCCACGCCCGCCACAAGAAAATCATCGGCAAAGCCAAAGGCTATTACGGCCGCCGCAAGAACACCTTCCGCGTCGCCAATCAGGCGGTGGAGAAGGCTGGCCAGTACGCCTATCGCGACCGCCGCGTCCGCAAGCGCAATTTCCGCTCGCTCTGGATCCAGCGCATAAACGCCGCCTGCCGCGAGCTTGATTTCACCTATGCCCGCTTCATTGACGGTCTGACCAAGGCTGGCGTCGAAGTTGACCGCAAGGTGCTCGCCGACATCGCCGTTAAAGAACCTGAAGCGTTCAAGGCGCTTGCTGAAAAGGCGAAAGCGGCCCTCGCGTAACAATCTTTCCGCGAAAAAAACGATCCGGGAAGGCGCTTGGTTTCCAAGCGCCTTTCTTTTTTGGAGGGGTCGAATTTCATAAAAGTTGTACGCAACACATACAAAAATGTTGACTGAACGATTCGTTGTGATATTCATTGTGCGTCGCAGCATTGTTGTGACCAATAACAATTCGGAGACGCCCGGGCTTTCGTTAACCTATTGAAAGGAATACCGAAATGATCCGGACCCTTGCTATCGCCGCCACAGTTTTCGCTGCCGTTCAGGC
>JAUHYK010000134.1 GCA_030426465.1 Alphaproteobacteria bacterium | reverse complement strand
CTTCGGGTTCTCACGGCGCAGCTGCTCAACAACCGCCCGCACCTCATCCAGCTCAACGCGTTCCTTGTTGATCCAGATTTCGTCATTTTCCGAGATCGCGACGATGATCGAAGCGAGCTTTCTTTGCTCCGCCGATACAGCGCCGGGACGCTCAACTTCAATTCCCGGCTCCTTCACAAAGGTCGACGTCACGATGAAGAAGATCAGCATGATGAAGACAATATCGAGAAGCGGCGTCACATTGACGTCTTCTTCCTCTTCGGCCGCCGATGAAATATTCCGTCTCGCCATAATTCAATCCGCCTACGAACTAATTGCCTGACGCGCGGGGCGCGGGACTATTGAGTTTCCTTTTGCAGCGCGAGGGACACTTTCCCCCTTGCGCCGCCATCCTGCGCCTGGTCCATCACCTCAACCGCGACGCCGGATTCCGATTCCGGCGAGGCGCTGACCAGGACGACGCCCTGGGGCTCACGCGCGATGAATTCCTGCACCACCGGCTTCACTGAACCCGGATCGATGACGCGCACATTGTTGACGCGCACAAATCCGTCTTCCTGCACGGCCAGCAACAGCGCTGGAGGCGGGATGTTGTCAGGCTGATCCGGGGTGTCCTCCGGCGTGTTCACGTCGATGCCCTTCTCGCGAAGGAAGGTCGCCGTCACGATGAAGAAGATCAGCAGGATGAAGACGATGTCGAGAAGCGGCGTGATGTTAACATCCGCGGCTTCGCTTGCATGTTGCGCCTTTTTTCTCATCAGCTCTACTCGATCAACAGTTCGTCAGAAATCTGACCCGTCGCTTTTTGAACATTGCGATCAAAAGCGTTGATGAAGATGAGGCCGGAAAGCGAGGCGACGAGACCGGCCATGGTCGGGATTGTCGCTTTCGAAATACCGGCGGCCATCAGGCGCGCATTGGAAGACCCGGTCACGGCCATGACGTCGAACACTTCGACCATGCCGGTCACCGTGCCGAGAAGGCCGAGCAGCGGCGTCACCGCCACAAGCGCGCGGATCACATTGTTGAACCGCGAGGCTTCCTGCGAGGTTTCCGAGATCAGACGCTCACGGACGGCATGCGCATACCAGGATTTGTGGTCGGTGCGCGCGGCCCAGGCGCGTTGCGCCCGCTTGGTGACGCCCGCATGGGCGCCGGTCCAGTACATGAGACGCTCAATAATCAGCGCCCACATGAAAAAGGTGACCACCATAATCGCGACAAGAACGTTGCCGCCGGCGCCCAGAAAATCCATGAGCGCATTGTAGGCGATCGCTGGGTTCAAAAGCTCCACGTGTCGTGACCCTTTCCCTTAACGGGTTACAGGGGACCGGGCGATTAAGCCCGGCCGCCTTCCGCATGTTCGGCGATGATGCCGGCGGCTTGCTCTTCAAGAATTTGCGAGACGCGCTTGGCGGCGCCAGCTGCAAAAGCGTGCAGGAGAAGCAGCGGGATCGCAGCGACAAGACCCAACACCGTGGTGACAAGCGCTTCGGAGATGCCCGACGCCATGATCTGCGGGTCGCCGGTGCCGAAGAGCGTGATCGCCTGGAAGGTGTTGATCATGCCGATAACGGTGCCGAGGAGGCCGAGCAGCGGCGCAACCGCAGCAAGCACCTTGATGAGGTTGAGGCCGCCTTCGAGCTTCGGCACCTCTTTCAGGATTGCATCGTCAAGCTTGAGCGCAACCGTTTCCACATCATTGGACTGGGTGTTCTCGTAAGCGAGCATGACGCGGCCAAGCGGGTTGGCTTTGGACGCTTTCTTGCGGCGAACCTGAGAGCGCACAGCGCCGGCGGTCATGGTGAGCGTGACCCATTTATAGATGCCGAGAATAACGCCGAGGATCGCAGCGACGATGATCACCTTACCGATGAACCGGCCCTGATCGATCCGCTGACGCAGATCAGGCGCAGCCACCTGAAGATTGAGAAGCGTGCCGAGCGACGGGTCGATGGCGCCTTTCACGAAGCCATCGCCGGAAGCCCGCGCGACAGCGCTCGCCGCGCCGGTGATGGCGCTGGACGGCTGTTTCGCGAGGAATTCCAGTTTGTCGTTCTTGTAGGTCAGGTATTTGCCGTTGGAGAACGCCACAAACGGACCGATGCGCGTGACGTCGGCTTCAGCGGATTCGCCATTCGCCTGAACGATGCGCGAATTAAAGGTCACTGTTTTGCCCTGCTCGGCCATCTGCTGGATCATGATGTCCCAGAGATCGCGAAGCTGTTCTTCGGTCGGCAGTTTCTCGGTGCGGGCCAGTTCGTTGAGGGTCTGGCTGCGGCCGGGATACTGAGCTGAAATAATCGAGCGCTCGACCTGAGCGTTCAGATCGGCGGCGGCGGTGCGCGCGGCGCCGAAAAGTTCCTGGAATTCGCCTTGTTTCGACGCCAACTCCTGATCGAGCTCGGCGATCGCGGCTTTGTTTTCTTCCATCACACCTTCGAGGCGGGTGGATTCAGCGGCGGCGGCGGCCACCTGCTGACGGACCTGTGTGAGCAGCGCCTGCTGCTGATTGCGCTCGGCGCGGAAGCGCTCAATACGCTGTCTGTTTTCTGCGCTGACATCGCGGCGTTCCTGACGGACCGCGTTGAGGACCTGATCGAGCGTGACCTGCGCGCTCGCTGACATATTCACACTGATTGCGGCGACGCCGGCGACCAGGGAAATCGATGCAAGTTTGAAGAGTTTCATGACTTGTAATTCCTTATTACCCAAAGTTCGCCGTTACTGTGCCGCTACCGGCGGTTTCACCGGAACGAAGAAGATATCGGGGGCGGTCTGTTCTTTCGCCATGCGCAGCGCGTATTTGACGTCCTGCAGATAAGAGCGGTTGAGGTTGGTCCAGTCGCCTGCGCCCTGATCGTAAATCAGGAGCGTCGAATCATCCGGCGTCTTGAACATCAGCGCGATGCGGCCGATGCGCAGGAATTCGCCAGTCAGCTCCTCGCCATTGAAGTTCACCGCGCCGTCATAGGCGCCGATCGTGCGGCCATATTCGCCTTCGATCTGGTAGGCCTCGACAATAAGGCGGTAACGCTGCGCCGCCGACATGTCCGGATCTTCAAGCACACCCTCAAGGCGGGTGGCGCGAGCTGAACGCTCGGTCGCGAGGAACGGCAGGTCAGCGTCAACCAGATCGCCGAAGCGAGAAACCATGTCTTCCATCAGCGGCTGCATGGCGCGCTGCAAACCTTCGACATTTTCAATGTCTTCGCGAAGGCGAACAACCTGACGCTCTTGCGCCTCAATGTTCCGGGTCAGCGAGGCGTTGTAGCGGCGGGCCGCTTCAAGCTGCTTCAGGTTCGCGCGATAATCATTGAGCAAAGACGCCGTCTGGTCGTCTAGCTGGTCGATCTGCTGCTGCGCTGAAGCGGTTTCACGCGCCGTCGTCTCAGCCTCCTGCAGTGCGGGACGGAACTGCGCCTGGGCCGGCGCGCACAATACAGCGAGCAACGCCGCTGAACCCAAAATCGCTGATCTTTTCATAAATGCCTCACCTACCGGATTGTTGCGGCTGATTGATACGGCGCCATCGGAAATTGGGCCGCGGAGCTGTGGCGCCTTGCGCCGTTTTGAAACACGCCCATTCGCATCGCTGGTCCGTACTTCAAGAAATCTGTGAATGATACTGTTCACCCAGAACTGTCCCCTGTTCCCCATACAACATTTCAAGCAATCGTATATTTGCAGCACAATTGCAACGACGTTTTGATCTATGATCAAACGCCCTCCCATTCGGGCCGCCCATAGCCGATTAATGCAAGATTCGTGTCACCCTGTCTTTTGCGGCCTGGATGCGGAACAGCTTGACGCCCTCACCGTTCCCTAAAATGCCGCCGACCTATACCCCGTTAGTTTGTAACAACAACTATCCGCGCTGGCAATCGTTAGAATTGCGCAAAATGACATTGCAAATAAAGCATTTTCCGCCTTGAGGCGGGCGCGAGGTATTGACAGGCGCGCAAGCCTATGAACCGCGCACTGATAAAGAAGCTGTCTTTCTACATATAATAGAGACGCTGCGCCGGCGCCCGTTTCGACTTGTTAACCTTGAATATCCAACAGGCTCAGGCCCGTCTGCTCAGATGAACCGGCGCGTGCTCGCAAAATTGTGAGCGCAAGGCTTCAGATATTGGCTTCCAGACGCTCAAACCCGGCAGATCCAGAAGAGATGGCTGGTTTCAGAGAGTTGGCTGGGGCGCCAGGATTCGAACCTGGGAATGTCGATACCAAAAACCGATGCCTTACCACTTGGCGACGCCCCAATGGCCCAGCCCCTGAGGGGCCGGGAGCGGGCGAGATAGCGCTTTCGCTCATCGCTTGCAATGGCCCGAATGCGAAAAATGACGCTTCCCCGGAACCTTAGCGCAGCGCGCCCTCAATGGGCGGCGGCGCAGCGATCGGCGAGGCGCAGAAATGCGTCCCGGAAAAGCCTTTGAAACCGGCCTCAAAGAGCGGCGCGAAAATGCGTTGCGCGCCAATTCGTCCATGGCTATAGAGGCGCTCCCGCAGGCGGGGCTTTATTTATAGCCGCCGCCAAAAAATCGGAGTGTAGCTCAGCCTGGTAGAGCACTGTCTTCGGGAGGCAGGGGCCGGAAGTTCGAATCTTCTCACTCCGACCATTCTTGACCCAACCAAAAAAAACGGCGCCCGAAGGCGCCGCTTTTTTTTGAATTGTGAGGGCTGGCTTATGCAGCCGCCTTGCGTTTGCGCCGCGCAGCGCCCAGCCCGGTGAGGCCTGCCAGGAATAATGGCAGCGCCGCAGGAAGCGGCACTTCGCTTGCGTCGAGGGTAAAGGAAAGATCATCAAGCCCCCACGCCCAGCCTTCAGTCGGCTGCACGCCTTCAATGCGGAAAACATCAGAAGCGAGGAAAGCCACAAAAACATTGTCGCCAGTGGCGACCACTGTCTCAATCAAATTGTCGAATGCATCATATAGATTGAAAGTGACGCTCAATCCGCCAAAGCTCTGCAATTGCAGGGAAATGTCGCTGGCGCCGGAATCGAATGTGATTTGAAGCACATCCGCGCGACCCCCTGAACATTCAATCGTCTCGCAATTCGTCCAGATGTTGTTGAAGACATCCCAAGCGCCGTCGTAGTCCGTGTCGTCAGCAACGCCGACAG
>JAUHYK010000057.1 GCA_030426465.1 Alphaproteobacteria bacterium | reverse complement strand
CAGGTCAACCTTCGAGAAGGCGTCCGTGAACTCGTCGAAGATTTTCTTCCGCACTTTCTGCGCGCGTAAGTAATAGGCGTCGTAATACCCGGCGGAGAGAACGTAAGTGCCAATCAGAATGCGGCGCTTGACCTCGTCGCCGAACCCTTCGGCGCGGGTGTTCTCATACATCGAGGTGATGTCAGTAAAGTCTTTCGAGCGAAGACCGAATTTGACGCCGTCATAACGCGCAAGGTTCGACGAGGCCTCCGCCGGCGCGACGATGTAATAAACCGGCAACGCGTATTTCGTCAGCGGCAGGGAGATATCGACGATCTCGCAGCCGGCGTCTTTCATCCACTCGATACCCTGTTGCCAGAGTTTTTCGATTTCCTCCGGCATGCCGTCAATGCGGTATTCTTTCGGCACGCCGATCTTGAGGCCTTTAAGGGACTGCCCCAACACCGCTTCATAATCCGGCACCGGACGATTGATGCAGGTGGAGTCCTTCGGGTCGTGTCCCGCCATGGACTTCAACATGATCGCCGCGTCGCGCACATCCTGCGTGATCGGTCCCGCCTGATCGAGCGACGACGCAAAGGCGACGACGCCCCAGCGCGAGACGCGCCCGTAAGTCGGTTTGACGCCGACGGTGTTGGTCAATGATGCAGGCTGACGGATCGAGCCGCCCGTATCCGTCGCCGTCGCAGCCGCACAAAGCCGCGCCGCCACAGATGTTGACGATCCGCCGGAAGAACCGCCGGGCGTCAGGGGCGTGTCATCGCCATCGGCGCGCCGCCATGGATTGATGACATTGCCGTAAAAGCTTGTCTCGTTCGACGAGCCCATGGCGAACTCATCCATGTTGAGCTTGCCAAGCATCACCGCGCCGTCACGCCACAGATGGCTCGTCACGGTCGATTCATAACGCGGATGAAAACCGTCGAGAATGTGCGAAGCGGCCGTCGTCAGCGTTCCTTCGGTGCAGAACAGATCCTTGATGCCGAGCGGCACGCCTTCGAGATCGCCGCCCTCACCCTTGGCGAGTTTCGCGTCGGACGCTTTCGCCATGTCGCTGGCCTTGTCCGGCGTCACCGTGATGAAGGCGTTCAGCGCTTTGGCTTTTTCAATGCGCGACAGATAGGAGTCGGTCGCCTCCAGAGAGGTGACTTCTTTTTTCTTCAGCGCATCACGAAGCTGCGCGAGGGTGAGGTCAGCGGGGCTTGACATTATTCAACCACCTTCGGCACCACGAAGAAGTGGTCTTCAGTTTTCGGCGCATTGGCGACGACGTTTTCGGGCTGGTGGCCGCCCGTGGGCCCGTCCTGAAGCTTGTCCTCACGCATGGGAAGCTGAACGTCGACGGTGGAGGCCATGGCCTCAACGCCCTCGACGTCGACTTCGTTCAACTGCTCGATCCAGCCCATAATGCCGGAGAGCTCCTTCGCCAGCGGCTCAAGGCGCTGTTCCGGTTCGGCGATGCGCGCCAGCTTGGCGACCTTGCGCACGGTGTCCTTATCGATCGACATGATTTCTCTCTACAAAATCCGAAGCCTGTGCCTATCAACGCCCCCGCTCGTGCGCAAGACTTGCCGAGGCGGCGAATAGCCCGTCGATGGCCATGGCGGGCTCGGCCAGCGGGGTCCGGGCGAAATCCTCCACCGCGTCGGCGAAATCCCTGTCGCCCGTCCGTTCGGCCACAAGGTCGTAAAACATGTCTTCGGAATAGCCGTCTTCCCCGGCCCGCTCGATGAAAACCCGCCAGAAATCCGCCGTGGTCTTCCCGTCCGCCCGGGAGACGGCAAGCGCGATCACATGGCCGCAGGCGTAAAGCGCGCGGAAATCGCCCCTCGCCTTGGCGCCGTTGAGGGAGCCGGCCTCCAGCTCGCGGGCGCATTCGCGACGCGCGGCGCGCTCATTGGCGGCGAAAGCGTCGCCATTCCATTCCCCTAGCGCGGCCATCACCTCCGCCGCGATGGCGTCCGCCGCGCCCTCATGAATCCACTCCGGCGCGTCCTCAACGCCGGGCCGCGCCGCCGCCTGCCACAGATGCACCGCCTCGTGGATAGTCGCATTCATGAAAATTCCCCGCCCCTTGTCGGACGGTTGCTTCCAGGCGGCGCCTTCCAGCGTGATCTGGAACTGCGCAGGCAATGCATCGCCCGCATAGCTGAGCCGGCCTTCATCCCGGCCCAGAGGCGCGGCGAGAAAAAGATTTGGCTTGGTCTCCGGCGAGAAGCCGAACAGCGCCGCAAGCTTGTCGAAACTCGCCGGGACAAGCGTGTTGAACTCATCGACGATCCATTGCGGCGCGTCAGGATCGATAAGCGCCATCACATGATCGGTTTCCACGGGATCAAGCGGTCCGAGATAA
The DNA here is from genome assembly GCA_030426465.1 of Alphaproteobacteria bacterium. Classification (GTDB taxonomy): domain Bacteria; phylum Pseudomonadota; class Alphaproteobacteria; order Caulobacterales; family Parvularculaceae; genus Hyphococcus. Next base: position 27,443 of record JAUHYK010000057.1, on the reverse strand, counting down.
ACAAAGGCCGGATGGGCCATGGGGCTGCGCCAGTCTTGAAGCGAAGGTTCGTTGGCGCCGAACGCCACAACATGGCCGTCACCACCGGCTGTGAAGTCGAAGGTCGCATTCACCCGGCCACCCTTGCCAGTCATGGGCCAGAAATGCCCGGTGAAGATCAACGCCCCACCGGCGCCATAGCGCGCCGTTGGCTGATATTCCTTGGGGATGCGCACAAGGTCCGGCTTCGCGGTCAGTTCGAGGTCGGAAAACTTCTTGCCGTCGATCCGGACAATCCGGTCCTCATCGTCGAGACGGACAAGCTTGAAACCGGGCGTTAAAATCTCCCAGCGCCGTTCGCGGTAGCCGCCGGCGACGCTTTCAAAGATCAGCTCGCGGCGGGGTTTGCGCCACTCATAGTGAACCGCCAGCTCAGCCCCGTCCGCCTGTTGAATATAAATGCGCAGATCAGGCGCGGATTTTCCAAAGGGCGCGGCCAGAGCGGCAAGCGACAGCCCCAAGGCCACCGCAATAAGAATGATCCAACGCATTAACGACCTGACTTGACCAAGCCTGTTACTATGCCCCCATGAGTCACGAATTTGAACAGGCCGCCACGGTGTTTGGCGCAAGGGGCGCACTTTTCGGCCTCGATCTCGGGGAGAAAACCATCGGAGTCGCGGTCTGCGACCCTGACCGCTTGGTGGCGACCCCGGTGGAGACCATTCGCCGCAAGAAATTCACCCTCGATGCGGAACGCCTCGCAGCGCTGGCTTCTGAACGCAAGATCACCGGGATCGTCATCGGCCTGCCGCTGAACATGGACGGGACCGAGGGCCCCAGCGCCCAGCGCGCCCGCGCCTTCGCGCGCAATTTGCCCAAGGTCCTCGATCTTCCCGTGGCCTTCTGGGACGAACGCCTTTCCACCGCCGCCATGGAACGCGACCTGATCGCCATGGATACAAGCCGGGCGAAGCGGGCCGAAAAGATCGACGAAATGGCGGCAACGTTTATACTGCAAGGCGCTATCGACCGCCTGAGGGGGCTCGCCAAATGAAAATAAGAACCTTGCGCCACCTGATCATGGGTCTCCTGACCGGAACCGGCGTCTTTCACCTTCTGGTCGCCTTCCTGAATGCGGCGCCCGGCCTTGGCCTGCCGCTTGCGGGCTTCGGCTTTCTTTTCGTCGTCATCGGTTTTTTCGTGCGCAACGACACCAATGACGGATCGAAGTCCCATAGCCGCAACGCCATCATCGCGGCGATCGCCGCCTGTTCGGCCGGGCTCATCTTGGGCGGGCGCGCCTATTTCACGAACGGCCACCCGCCGGCGCTGATCCTGATGTTCGCCATTGATATCGCCGTGATCGCGCTCGGTGTTATGTGGCTGTTGAAAGTAGCCGCGAAACACCGCCGCTGAAAATCAACATCCGAAATGGCAAGCTAGAGCTGGGGCAATGGATTTTTGACCAGTTCAGGGACGAGCTCGCGACCGAAATAATTGGAAAACCACGCGACGGCGAGCGCCATGCCGATGATGACTATCCATTGCATGAGCGTGCCAAAGACGCTGCTGGGCTTCGGCGCCAGATCGCGGTTCGCCGGATCGACGAGAGACACCGCAGTGAGGAGCGCCAGAACCAGCGCCCCCGGCAGCACCCACCAGAGCGGCCCCTTGATCACGCCCGAATAGACTTCGAGCAGAACGACGGCATAGGCCGTCAATGCCGATAAAATCCTGACGCCAAACATTGCTTCCCCTCCCTTGAGGCCGCCCCGACCCGATTCATACCTGACCGGGGACGGTGAATCCACTATCGCTTGCGGGCTCAGCATCCGCCGGGAAAACCCCTTGTTGCGGATCGCCGCGCAAGGCGCTAATGCTACGGTTTTAATGACAACATCCGAACGCCCCCAACCGCCCAAAGGCGGGTTTTCAGCGCGCCGCCTGATCGCGATAGACGATCTTTCGGACGCCGATATCCGCTATCTGTTGAAACTCTCGGAATATTACGCAGGCTATCTGCGCCGCGCCGCGCCGCCGCCGAGACGCCTTGCGGGCAAGACCCAGATCAATCTCTTTTTCGAAGATTCGACCCGGACCAATCTTTCCTTCGACCTCGCGGGCAAGAAACTCGGCGCGGACGTGATCAACGTGCCGGTCGCCGCATCCTCCGTCCACAAGGGCGAGACGATGATCGACACGGCACAGACTATGGCCGCCATGGGCGCCCATCTGATGATTGTCCGCGCCAAGGAGGAAGACCTTCACTACGCCCTCGACGAGACGCTTTCCTGCGCCATCGTCAATGGCGGCGCCGGCAAGCGTGAACATCCGACACAGGCGCTGCTCGATGCGGCGGCGGTCCGTTCAGAGTTCGGCACGCTCGAAGGGCTGACCATCGCGATCTGTGGCGACATCAAACATTCGCGCGTCGCAGGTTCTGATGCACGCCTGTTCCAGCGCCTCAACGCCAATATCCGTTTTGTAGGCCCCAAGCATCTCATGCCTTCAGACGATCAGTTCACGGATATTCCCCGCTTTGACAACCTCAAAGACGGGCTCGACGGCGCCGATGTCGCCATGGCGCTCCGCATGCAGTTCGAACGCATGGAAGGCGACGGCAAGGCGCTGGCCAAAGGCTTCTTTGAGGAATTTGGCCTGACGCATGAGACTCTGAAGCTCGCCAAGCCCGGCGCGCGGGTCATGCATCCCGGCCCCATGAATAGGGGTGTCGAAATCTGCGGCAAGCTCGCCGACGATGAGGAACTGTCGCTGATCCTCCGTCAAGTTTTTTACGGCGTCGCCATGCGCATGGCATGCCTTGATGCGTTGCTGACGCGCGGCGAATAGCCCATTGTCTGAACTCCCCCTTGAGGGGGAACAATGAATGCGGCAAGCTCCGCAAAACAAATAAGGCTATGTTGCAACAGCATGACCATTCTTCTTCCCCTAATTCTCGGCTATCTACTCGGCTCCATTCCCTTCGGGCTCGTGATTACGAAAGCCGCAGGACTTGGTGACATCCGGTCGGTCGGCTCGGGTAATATCGGCGCGACCAATGTCTTGCGCACCGGCCGCAAGGACCTTGCCCTTGCGACGCTGCTGCTCGACGGCGGCAAGGGCGCCATCGCGGTCGGCGTTGCTTATCTCATGGGCTGGCGGCCGGAGGTCGCGGGCGCGGCTGCGTTTCTCGGTCACTGCTTTCCTGTGTGGCTTGGCTTCAGAGGCGGCAAGGGCGTCGCCACTTTCATGGGCACGTTGTTCGCGCTGCATTTTCCGGCAGGGATATTCGCCGGCGCCACATGGCTGGGCGTCGCCTATGTCCTGAAATATTCTTCGCTCTCCGCCCTCGTCGCAGCCGCTGCAACGCCGGTCGTTCTCTATACGATGGGCAAACCGTTTTACGCCGTCGCGGCGCTGTTCATGACGCTGCTGATCTTCATCCGGCACAAATCGAACATTGTGCGTCTCCTGGCGGGCGAAGAGCCGAAAATCGGCGCAAAGAAGTCGGCGGAAGCCGCCGGTGCTTGACGACCGGGAACGCCTCGACTGGCTGCAGCTTATCCGCACCCAGAATATCGGACCGGTTACATTCCATCGCCTCATCGCAAAATATGGAACCGCCGCGAAAGCGCTCGCCGCCCTACCCGAACTGTCGCGCAAGGCCGGACGCGCACGGCCTTTGAAAGCCGCCGACCGCGATGCATGCGAGCGCGAACTGAAGGAAGCGGAAAAACATGGCGCCCGCCTGATCGCTTCACCTGAAGACGATTACCCGGCGATCTTGAAGACAATCCCGGACCATCCGCCAGTACTTTATATCCGCGGCCATGCAAGCCTCTTTAAAAAACCCGCGGTCGCCATAATCGGCGCGCGCAATGCGTCCGGCGTCGGCCGCAAGATCGCCCGCAACCTCGCCGCCGATCTCGGCGAAGCCGGTTATGTGGTGACGTCCGGTCTTGCGCGCGGCATTGACGGCGCCGCCCATGACGCGGCTTTGAAAACCGGCACCATCGCCGTCGTCGCCGGCGGCGTCGATATCATCTATCCGCCCGAGCATGACGAACTGACCGAACGGATCGCACGCGAAGGGATCGTCATGTCCGAATGCCCTATGGGCGCGCAGCCGACGGCGCGGGACTTTCCCAAACGCAACCGGCTGATCTCCGGCTTGTCGCGCGGCGTCGTGGTGGTCGAGGCCGCTGCAAAGTCAGGCACCTTGCTCACGGCAAATTTCGCCCTCGACCAGGGGCGTGAGGTTTTCGCGGTGCCAGGCTCACCGCTTGATCCGCGTTGTCAGGGCGCAAACCGGCTGATCCGCGACGGCGCAACGCTGGTCGAAAACGCACAGGATATTATCGACAACCTTTCCGCACAGAGAGGCCTGTCAGCTTCGGGCCGCGATCTTTTCGACTGGGCCGGCCCTGATGGCGGCCAGGACGGTGGTTTGGGCGAGCCGGATCCGGCGGCTCTGGCCACGCTCAGACGTCAGATTCTGGAAATCCTGAGTTTTACGCCGCTTCACCGCGATGAAATCCTGCGAGAGGCCGACGCCCCGCCCGGTCTGGTCGCCGATGCGCTCCTCGATCTCGTGCTGGCGGGTGAAGCGCAGGAACATGATGGCGGCCGCTTTTCCTTGCATGCAGCTTAGATTTTCACCCCATCCCACTGATTTTTCTAAAATTTATCGTTTTTCCACAGGCGGGACTTCAACCTGAATTCAACACCGTTCATACAATCTGCAGTGGAAATCCGCTGAAAAACCATTATCACCCTCTTCCCGGCCTGAAAGCCTGTGAGTGTTGACAGGAGCCATGGGCCCGCCCCATAGGGCGCGCCACGCCAATTTACCCGATATTCGTTTGGGGGACGCCTCTCCGCATGCAAGTCGTCATTGTTGAATCGCCCTCAAAAGCAAAAACCATCAATAAATATCTGGGCTCCGGTTTTACGGTCCTCGCCTCTTACGGACATATCCGCGATCTCCCCTCGAAAGACGGATCGGTCAAACCCGACGAGGATTTCGAGATGGTGTGGGAGCTCGACACCAAATCGAAGAGCCGGGTGAATGACATCGCCGCCGCCCTTAAGGGCGCGGACAGACTTGTGCTCGCCACTGACCCTGATCGCGAAGGCGAAGCCATTTCATGGCACCTGCTTGAAACACTGGCGGCGAAGAAAGCCCTTAAAGGCGTCAGGATCGATCGCGTCGCCTTCAACGCGATCACCAAAAAGTCCGTTCAGGACGCCATGGCGCATCCGCGCGAGATCGACGCCGATCTTGTGGACGCTTATCTCGCCCGGCGCGCCCTCGATTATCTCGTCGGCTTCACCCTGTCTCCAGTCCTGTGGCGCAAGTTGCCGGGCTCACGTTCGGCGGGACGCGTTCAATCGGTGGCCTTGCGCATCATCTGCGACCGGGAACTGGAAATCGAAACCTTCATTCCGCAGGAATACTGGACCGTTAAAGCCCAGGCTGTTTCCGGCGACTCCGCGCCGTTTGAAGCGCGCCTGACCCTTCATGACGGTGAGAAGGTCCAGAAATTCACGCTCGGCGACGAAAAATCCGCGCTGGCGGCGAAGTCCGCCGTTGAAGCCGCCTCTTTCACAGTCGACTCCGTGGAGGCAAAGCCCGGCAAGCGCAATCCGCCGCCGCCCTTCACAACCTCGACTTTGCAACAGGAAGCCGCCCGGAAACTCGGCTTCAACGCGCAACGCACCATGCGCACGGCGCAAAAGCTATATGAAGGCATCGACATTGGCGGCGAGACAACCGGTCTCATCACTTATATGCGGACCGACGGGATCGACATGGCCCCCGAAGCGATCTCCGACGCGCGCACTGCTGTCGGGTCGCAGTTCGGCAAAGACTATGTTCCGGGCAGCCCACGCGTTTACAAATCCAAGGCGAAGAACGCGCAGGAAGCGCACGAATGTATCCGCCCCACCTCGTTTACACGCACGCCTGAAAAGGTGCGCGGTCTGAGCGAAGACGAATACAAGCTCTACGACCTGATCTGGAAGCGCGCCATCGCCAGCCAGATGGAATCGGCGCGGCTTGAAAACACCACCATCGACCTGTTGTCGTCGGACAAAAAGACAGGCCTACGCGCGACCGGCTCCGTCATTCTCTTTGACGGCTTTCTCGCACTTTACGAAGAAGGCAAGGACGACGCGGAATCGGAAGATGGCGGCGGCGTCTTGCCAAAACTGTCGGCAGGCGCGCCCGCGAATGTCTCCGACACTACGGCGGACCAGCATTTCACTCAGCCGCCGCCGCGGTTTTCCGAAGCAAGTCTTGTGAAACGCCTCGAAGAACTTGGAATCGGGCGTCCGTCGACCTATGCGTCGATCCTCTCCACATTGCGCGATCGCGGTTATGTGACGATGGACAAAAACCGGTTCATCCCGGATTCCAAAGGCCGCATCGTCACCGCGTTTCTCGAAAACTATTTCAAGAAATATGTGGAATATGATTTCACGGCCGACCTTGAAGAAACCCTGGATGAAATTTCCGCCGGCAAAGCGGAATGGAAAGTCTTTCTCCGCAATTTCTGGACCGAATTTCACGCCGCCGTCGAAGACATTGGCGAGCTGCGTATTTCCGAAGTGCTCGACGCGCTCAACGAGTCTCTCGGGCCGCTGATCTTCCCCAAGAAAGAAGACGGCTCCGATCCGCGCGCTTGCGCGACATGCGCTGAAGAAGGCCGCGCCGACGGTCGGCTGTCGCTCAAAACCGGCAAGTTCGGCGCCTTTATCGGCTGCTCGAATTATCCCGACTGCAAATACACGCGCCAGCTTTCGGCTCTTGGCGAAGGCGAAGACGGAACCGAGTCCGGCGACAAGCTCCTTGGCAAAGATCCCGACACCGGCCTGGATGTCTGGCTCAAGGTTGGGCGCTTCGGCCCCTATTTCCAACTCGGCGAACAGGAAAAGGGATCGAAGGAAAAGCCCAAGCGCTCCAGCTTGCCCAAGACCTGGTCGGTCAATGACGCCGATCTTGAAAAGGCGCTGATGATGCTCTCCCTGCCCCGCGAGGTTGGCCCGCATCCGGAAGACGGCGAGATGATCGAGGCCGGGCTCGGCCGCTACGGTCCGTTTGTGAAACACGGTAAGACCTACGCAAACCTGCAAAGCATCGACGAAGTCTTTGAGGTTGGCCTCAATCGCGCCGTGACGCTGATTGCCGAGAAAATCGCCAACCCGCGCGCCGGCCGCGGTCAGGCCGCCAAGCCGTTAAAAGAACTCGGCGCGCACCCGGAAACCGGCGATCCCGTAAATGTCATGAACGGTCGTTACGGGCCCTATGTGAAGCACCAGAAGACCAATGCAACGATCCCCGCCGGGACCGAACCGGAAAGCATCACGCTGGAGCAAGCACTTGAGCTGATCGTCGCCAGAGAGAAGAGACCGGCGAAAAAGAAGAAGGCTGCCAAAAAGAAAGCAGCGAAGAAAAAGACAACAAAGAAGGCCGCTACAAAAAAAGCGCCCGCCAAAAAAGCGCCGGCGAAAAAAGCCGCAGCCAAGAAGACTGCGACAAAAAAAACCGCCGCCAAAAAGAAAACAACCAAGAAAAAAACTGCAGAATAAGCGCATCGCTTGCGCCTATTAGATCGGCGCCGACACGGCCGCTCTCAAATTGATGCAGCGCAGCATAATTTCATGCTCTATTCGTGAAACTATCGTCGAACCGTCATCAATACTCCCTATTTCGCGCGGCGAGCCGGCAAGCCCGGCCGGCTCTTTCGCAACAACCCGAAAAGGAGTTTGCAGATGACACGCGCTATTGCCGCCGCCAGCCTTAGTCTTTTGTGCGCCACCGTCGCCTCGGCGAATACTGAACTCGCCCTTGATGACGTGCCGGAAAAAATTCTCGACACGGCGATCCGCACCGCCCCCGGCGTGACCTTCGACCGCGTCAGTATCGAAATAGAAAACGGCGTCTCGATCTATGAATTCGAAGCCACCGATCATGCCGGCCGTCATATCGAAATCGACGTAACGGAAGATGGCGAATTAGAAGAGATCGAAATGGAATTCGATTTCGACGATTTACCCGCCGGCGTCGCTGCTACGCTAAATGACACCGTGCCCGGCTTTACACCGGGCTATGTTGAGTTTTCGGTTCGCCAGACCGCACCAATCTATGTCTATGAATTTGACGGCGCCTATGAGGGACGTCCGGTCGACATTGAAATTGCGGAAGACGGCGAGTTGCTGATCTTCACACATGGGCTATCCAGCTAAAGCCCAACCAAAACATTGCGTTCCGGCGGCATAGGGATACGCCGCCGGAAAGCGCCCCGAAAACCCTTGCGGATTTTTCACCACTTCTTAACGCTCTCGTATCTTTCGCGCTTTTAATCTGCGGCGGGGCGCCTTGCGCCTATCCCCGGATGTGAAAGACTAAGCGAATGTATCGGGCCGCCGCAGTATTTGTTCTCCTGAGTTTCATCGCCGCCTGCGCGTCGGCGCCGTCCTCACGCCCTGGCGGAACCGACTTTTCCTCCCTCAGCCTTTGCCCCGGCGTTGTTATTTCCAATGCGCCTGCGACGGGCGGCGGTCGGCGGATCGCCAATTACGACCCGCAGGCGACGGTGAACGGTGAAACTCTCTGGCGCGCGCCGGTCGAGGCATGCGTGTCGTCCGGCTTCGGCCCGCGCCGCGGCGGCGCCGGTTCGTTTCATCATGGCGTCGATCTTTACACGGGACGCCCGGCCCCGATTTTCGCCGGCGGTGACGGCGTCGTTGAAGCGGTCAAAACCATGCGTGGTTATGGCAAGACAATCGTCATCCGCCATGGACGCGGCGTGGAGACACGCTATGCACATCTTTCCGCCTACGCCTCAGGTCTGAAGCGCGGCAAACGCGTCTCCATAGGCGATTATATCGGCCACACCGGCGATACGGGCAATGCGACCGCCGTTCACCTCCACTATGAAATTCTCGTGGACGGGCGGAGCCATAACCCTTTGACGGTGGGCGACTAACCAAGGCCAGCATTAAGAGCGTTCGCGCTTTGGGCCGAACCGTGCTATCCGGCCCATCCAGAGTTAAAGATGAAAGCAGACATTGGCCAAGCGCACAAAATCCAAGGCCGGGCCGAAAAAGACCGGTCTTCCTTCCAAAAAAGACATCATTGCCTATCTCAAGGACGCCGATAGTGAAGTGGCGCGCCGCGACATCGCGCGCGCCTTTGGCGTGAAGGGTGAAGCGCGCGCCGATTTACGCCGGATTTTGAAAGAGCTGGACGAAGAAGGCGCCATCAATCTCAAAGGCGGCAAGCGCATTGAACGGGCCGACGCCCTGCCCTCCGTCGCGCCGATTGACGTCATGTCAGTGGATGATGACGGCGACCTTTTGTGCATGCCGGCGAACTGGCGCGGCGAGACCGAACCTCCGCTGATCCGCCTTTCCGCCCGCCGCGCCGCCAAGGTGAAACCGTCACCCGGCGTCGGCGACCGTTTGCTGGCGAAACTCTTTCCCGCAGGCGATGATGGCTATGACGCCGACATCATCAAGGCGATCGGCAAAGGCGCACATCGCTTTCTCGCCGTCTATTACAAAAAACGCCGGGGCGGCGTCGCCGAGCCTGTGGAACGGCGGGTGCGCGATAATTTCACAATCGACGAGGGCGATGCAGGCGGCGCCAAGGACGGCGATCTCGTCTGGATCGAAACTAAAAACACCCGCGGCTACGGTCCGAAAAAAGCGCGGGTGCGCTCCATCGCCGGCCATATTGACGACAAGCACGCCTACTCCACTATCGCGCTCGCCAATCACGGCATCCCTACGGACTTCCCCGCCGCCGTCCTCGGCGAAGCGGAGAAGGCGAAACTGCCGCCTTTGGGCGAGCGCACCGACCTGCGCGAGACGCCGCTGATCACGATCGATCCGGCGGACGCGAAGGATCATGACGACGCTGTCTTCGCGCAGGCGGACGATGATCCGGATAATCCCGGCGGGTTCCGCGTCATTGTCGCCATAGCCGATGTAAGCTGGTTTGTGAAACCGGACTCCGAGCTCGACAAGGAAGCCCTGAAGCGCGGCAACTCAACCTATCTTCCCGATCGCGTCGTTCCCATGCTGCCGGAGCGTTTGTCGAACGATTTGTGTTCGCTCCGCGCCGATGAAGACCGCCCCTGCCTCGCGGTCGAGATGGTCATCACTTCCGGCGGGGTCAAAAAGAGCCATCGTTTCATGCGCGCGCTGATGCGGTCTCATGCAAAACTCTCCTACGAAGAAGCGCAGGAAATCAGCGACGGCGGCCCTGCTTCGGCGCAGATAAAAAGCGTTGTGACAAATCTTTATGCCGCCTTTCATGCACGCATGAAAGAACGCGAGAAACGCGCGCCTCTTGATCTCGACCTGCCCGAGCGCAAAATTATCCTCGATGACAATGGCGATGTTGCAAAAGTCATCAAGCGCGAACGCTTCGATGCGCATCGCGTGATTGAGGAATTCATGATCCTCGCCAATGTGGCGGCCGCCGAAGCGCTGGAGCGCGCGAAAACCCCGCTGATCTATAGGGTTCATGATACGCCGGACCCGGAAAAACTTGAGACCGTGCGGGACTATCTCGGCACCCTCGATTATTCGCTGTCAAAAGGCGCGATCCGCCCCGCCAATTTCAACCAGCTTTTAAAAATCGCCAGCGAGCGCGATCAAAAAGAGATGGTCTCCGAAGTGGTGCTGCGTTCACAGCGGCAGGCGATTTACGACACCGAGAATGTCGGCCATTTCGGGCTCAATCTCGGCCGCTATGCACATTTCACCTCGCCAATCCGCCGATATGCGGATCTGACCGTGCATCGCGCGCTGGTGAAAGCCTTCAAGCTAGGCGCCAATGGCCAGACCGAAAAAGAAGCCAAGGCGTTATCCAAAATCGCAGAAGACATTTCCGATCTCGAACGCCGCTCCATCGCGGCTGAACGCGAATCCAATGACCGCTATCTCGCAGGTTATCTCGAAGACAAGGTAGGCGTGGAGTTCGATGCGCGCATTCGCGGCGTCACAAAATTCGGGCTCTTTGTGATGCTCGACGAGAGCGGCGCCGACGGCTTCATCCCCATGCGCTCCATCGGTTCTGAGCGATTTACGTTTGAAGAAAAAGAACACTGCGTCACCGGCGATTCCACGGGCGGTGTTTTCCGTCTCGGTCAGCCGGTCAAGGTCAAGCTCGCAGAGGCGGCGCCGCTGACCGGCGGGCTACGCTTTGAAATGCTGTCCGATCCCCTGCCCGGAACGCCAAAACGAAAAGGGCGCGGCGGCGCGCCCTCAAAGCCCGGCTACGGCAAAAAGGCCAAGGCCAAAAAACGGGGTCCCTCCAGAGGCAAAAAAGAAAAGCCCGCAAATAAGAAAAAGCGCAGCAAGGCGAACGCCAAGCCGCGCCGGGGATAAGTCCCTACTTCTCGTGATTCACGGGCGCCGCTTCTTCGAGACCCCAGACCTTCAAGGCAAAGGCATAAAGATGCGCGCGCTCGTCAAGGCGCTCGAACCGCGCCGCTGAGCCGCCATGGCCCGCGCCCATATTCATGCGCAACACGAAGGGCCCACCTGTCGCCTCATCGCGCAGGCGGGCAATCCATTTCGCAGGCTCCCAATAGGTGACACGGTAATCGGCGAGCCCGCCCGTCGCCATAATCGGCGGATAGTCCGTATGCCGGATATTGTCGTAGGGCGAGTAGCCAGCGATCCATCGATACGCCTCCACGCTTTCGATGGGGTTGCCCCACTCTTCCCACTCAGGCGGCGTCAGCGGCAGCTCCGCATCGGAAATGGTGTTGACGACATCGACAAAGGGCACAGCCGCGATGACGCCGCCATAAAGATCGGGCCGTAAATTCAGGGCGGCTCCGACCAGGAGCCCGCCCGCACTGCCGCCATAACTTACAATCCGGCCCGGCGAAGTGTAGCCGCCTGAAACCAGCGCCTCCGCCGCCGCATTGAAATCGGTAAAGGTGTTCATCTTCTTGCCAAGCATGCCGTCAAGATACCATTGTCGGCCCTTGTCGGCGCCGCCGCGAACATGAGCGATGGCGTAAACCGCGCCGCGATCCACCAGCGGCAGGATGTTCGTGGAGAAAGACGCCGGCGTCGACAACCCATAGGAGCCATAGCCATAGAGCAAGGCCGGCGCCGAGCCGTCTTTTGGCGTGGTTTTAAGGCGCAGGATCGTCACCGGAATTTTGGCGCCGCCTTCGCCATCCGCCTCGATCCGCTCCACCACATAAAGCGCAGCGTCATGACCGCTTGGCACTTCCTGTGTTTTCAAAAGCGTCCGTTTACGCGACGCCATGTCATAGTCGAAGGTCTGTTCTGGCGTCGATGGCGATTCATAAGTGAAGCGGATCACGCTGGTGTCATACTCGAAGCCGGCATGCATCCCGAGCGCGTAAGCCGCCTCGTCGAAGGACACGACATGTTCATTGCCGTCATAGGTCGAAATGACAAGGCGCGGCAGGGCGTTTTCTCGCTCCACCCGGACCAGATAGTCTTTGAACGCCGTAAAAGTAACGATCTGGCTTCCCGGTTTGTGCGCCAGCCAATCGCTCCAGTTTTCCTTGCCCGGCGCGGACACAGGCGCGGTGACAATCTTGTAATCGACGGCGCCGTCGCCATTGGTCTGGATGAAGAACTGATCGCCGTGATGATCCACATCATAGAGCACATTGGGTTCGCGTGGCGCGATCAATTGTAACGCGTCATCCGGCGCATCGGCCCGCACGAACCGGGTTTCCCCGGTGACGTGATTGCTGGAGGAAATGAAAACATACTCGCCGCTCTGGCTTTTATGGACGCCGATAAAATAAGCGTCATCTGGTTCTTCATAGACAAGCCGGTCATTCGCAGGGTCGTCACCGAGCATGTGGAGCTTCACCCATTTCGAACGCTGATTGTCATCGCGCTCCACATAGAAAAAGCTTTTCGAGTCAGCGGCCCAGACCGCGCCAGAGCCGTCTGCGCTTTCGATAAGGTCGGGCAAATCCTCACCCGTAGCCATATCCCTGATGCGGATGGTGTAATATTCCGAACCCAAACGGTCCGTCGCAACCGCCGCGAGCTTATGGTCGGGGCTGTGGGCGATATCACCGATTGAGAAAAATTCCGACTGCCCCCGCTCCGCATCGCCGTCATAGATGATCTGTTCTGCGCCGCCCGCGATTTTCTCGCGCAGGAACACAGGATATTCGCCGCCGTCCCGAAATTTCGTCCAGTATTTCCAATCGCCGTCTTTCGCCGGCACATCGCTGTCATCTTCCTTGATGCGTCCGCGCATCTCCGCAAAGAGTTTTTTGCGCAACGGCTCAAGATCGTCCGTCACCGCCACATAATACTGGTTCTCCGCATCAAGCACTTTGCGAATATCCCCCGTGAGCTTTGAGGGATCGCGCAGCACGTCCTGCCAGGCGGCGTCACGCAGCCACGCATAATTGTCGACACGCATCTCACCATGTTGTGTTGTCTCGACCGGGCGTTTTTCAATAATTGGCGCATCAATCTTGCGCACTTTGGCGAAGGGGTCGCGCTGGGTCATAAAGTTCTCTTCTTACAAATGCCGCCTTCAAAGAAGGCGTTAACCCAGCCAGACTTAGTATGCTTGCCGGGTCAGAGGCAATCTATTCATATCCTTGTTTTTGATACATTTTTCTCGTCGCCTTACGGTAACGCATAAGGTCTTTTCCATAACAATCCAGTGAGACAGGCAAATCCCCTCTGGCGTATCAGCGCGCCCGGCCGCATATGGTCGCCAAGAAGGAGGACCCTCCCATGAAAAAAATTCTTTCCGCCCTTGCCGCCTGCGCCCTTGTCGGCGCCGCCGCTTGCGCAGAGGACGCCCCGGATAAGGATCAGTCCATCAATACGACCGCAAGCGCCGTATTCGCCGGCGGCTGCTTCTGGTGCATGGAATCGGATTTTGAAAAGCTCGACGGCGTCGGCGATGTGGTTTCCGGCTATGCGGGCGGGCTGAAACAGAACCCGACTTACAAGGACCATGAAGGCCACCGCGAGGTCGTGCGCGTGCCTTACGATCCATCACTCGTCACCTATCGCGAGCTGGTTGATTATTTTTTCCGGCATGTGGACCCGCTCGATGACGGCGGACAATTTTGCGATCGCGGCCACGCCTATACGACGGCTGTTTTCTACGCCAACGCTGATGAATATGACGCCGCCCTTGCGTCAAAAGAAGAAGCCGAAGCGGAGCTCGGTGAAGAGGTGGTGACGCCGCTCGTCGAGTTTACGCAGTTCTGGGACGCGGAAGATTATCATCAGGACTATTACAAGAAAAACCCTGTGCGTTATCGCTTTTACCGCACCAGCTGCGGGCGCGACCGCCGCGTCAACAAAGTTTGGGGCAATCACTCATAAAACAAAAACGCCGCTGCAATGCAGCGGCGTTTTCAGAGCGTATTTAAACGATTTCTATTCTATCGTCTGCTTGTCGCTGTCGGATCCCGGGATCGGGAAACCGCGGTCGCGCATCAACGCCTCGATATTGGCGTCCCGGCCGCGGAAAGCGCGGTAGGCGTCCGCCGGATCAACGGCGTTGCGCGGGGCGAAGAGGTTGTCGACGAGCTTCTTCGCCACTTCTTTGTCATAAAAACCACCCGGCGCTTCAGCAAACGCTTCGGCGGCGTCTGACGTCAGCACATCCGCCCACATATAGCCGTAATAACCGGCGGAATAGCCTTCCCCGGAGAAGATATGTCCGAAATGCGGAGACCGGTGCCGCATCGGCAATTCATCTGGCATGCCAAGTTCCGCCAGCGTTTCACGTTCGAACTTGTCGGGGTCTATGCCGGTAGGATCGACCATGTGATATTTCATGTCGACGAGGGCGGAGGCGAGATACTCCGTCGTGTCGAAGCCTTGCTTGAAGGTCGCCGCCGCCTTGATCTTGTTCACCAGCTCTTCCGGCATCGGTTCACCGGTTTCCGCATGAACGAGATAATTATCGATCACCTTGTCAGTGGAGAGCCAGCGCTCCAGCAATTGCGACTGGAACTCGGTGTAGTCGCGCACGCCGCCATTCAAGGTCGGATAATCGACATTAGACGACAAATAGTGAAGCGCATGACCGAACTCGTGGAAGAACGTTTCCGCGTCATCCCATGAAACGAGGACCGGCTGACCCGGCGCGGGTTCAACAAAGTTGGAATTGTTTGTGGCGAGCACGGTCTTCTCTACGCCATCCAGCGTTTCATGACCACGGAAGCCTGACGCCCAGGCGCCGGAGCGTTTTCCCTGGCGTGCGAAGGGATCAAGATACCATACCCCGATCAGTTTGCCGGAAGTTTTATCGGTCACTTCCCAGACATGGACGTCTTCCTGCCAGACCGGCACGACGCCATCTTCAATGGGCGTAAAGTTGAAATTGAAAAGCTCGCCTGCGACCATGAACATCGCTTCGCGCAGCTTGTCGAGCTGGAGATATTGCTTCACCTCATCGGAATTGAGGTCGTATTTCGCCTTGCGGACTTTCTCCATGTAATAGCGGTAGTCCCATGGCGCGATGTCAAAATCGCCACCCTCGGCGTCGACAATCGCCTGCATCTCGGCGACTTCTTCGTTGACGCGCGCAACCGCCGCCGGCCATACGGCCTCCATCAGACCGAAAGCGGCTTCCGGTGTTTTCGCCATCCGGTTCTGCAAACGCCAAGCCGCGTAGTTCGGGTAACCGAGCAGCTTTACGCGCTCATCGCGAAGCTGAAGGATCTCGGCGATCAGGGCGTTATTGTCATACTCATCGCCATGGTCGCCCCGGCTGTAATACATCTCCCAAACCTGCTGGCGCAGATCGCGATTGTCCGCGAATGTCAGGAACGGGTCCATGGAAGAGCGCGTGTTGGTGACAGCGAAGGCGCCGTCGCCGGGTTTTGCTTCCGCAGCGGATTTCGCAGCCGCCAGGAAATCAGACGGCAAACCGCCGGCTTCGTCTTCATCGAAATAGACAGCGTACTCTTCTTCATCGTGAAGAACATTATTGGCGAATTTGGTGTGCAGCTCGGCAAGGCGCTTATTGATGTCGGCGTAGCGCTGTTTCGCCTCACCTTCGAGGGTGGCGCCATTGGAAGCAAAACCATCATAGGTGAGCCAGACAAGACGCTGCTGATCAGGGCGCAAGGTCTTATACTCATCGCCTTCGTAAACCGCCTTCACCCGTGCAAAAAGTTCTTCGTTCTGATTGATCTTGGAGAAAAACTCAGACAGGACGGGCGCCAGCTCGCTCTGGATATCGCGAAACTCCGGCGTCGACATATTCGATGACCAGATGCCCCAATAGGAAAAGCCGCGCCCGATTTCATCACCGGTTTTTTCAAGCGCGATGATCGTGTTGGCGAAAGTCGGCGGTTCTGGGTTGTTCACGATCGCGTCGACTTCAGCGAGGTTTTTCTCCATCGCCGCTTCCAGAGCCGGTTTAATGCCGCTGATATCCCACTGGTCGAAATGCGGCACGCCGTTGTAGGGACCGTCAAAGGGGGAGAGAAGGATATTCGCCGCTTCATTATCTGTTGTCGCAGGCTCAATGCCTGCAAACAAATCGCCAATATCTTCGTTAACTGCTTCGCTCATTGTCGCCTGTTCTGTTTCCACCGACTGATCGTTCGATGCGCTCTCGCGCCCGCAGCCGTAAAGCGCAATCGTCAGCGCCATAGTTGATACAAGAGTTTTCATCCGCATGGGTGCGGCTCCTTTCTTATCTGTCATTCTGCAGTGCCCAACTCCGCTTTCACGCCCGGCAAAAGCGGCCCCTAGTTGGGCGGTATCCTGATCGTCAGCGGCGTGGCTTGCAAGTCCGAACGGCGGAAGGGCGCTCGGTTCACCGCAAAATCCGGTCGCTTCGTCGGCGCGGCCGCCCACCGCGTCAAACCTTGGGCTGCTGCTGGGAAATGCAGTGGAAAGAGCCGCCGCCGGTGAGAAGGTGTGACGAATCGACGGCGCAGAAATAGGGCCGGTCGATCAGCGCTTTCAGCGTTTCCGCCGCTTCGAGACCCGGCGCAGCGTTGCCGCTCAGCTTTTCATAGCTCGGCATGATCACCGAATGATTGGCGATATAAAAATTCATATGGCTGGCGGCGGCCGGCTCGCCATCAATCTCCACCCGGCCGGGCGACGGAACCGTCACGACTTCAAGTTTTCGCCCCCGCGCATCACTCGCCGCGCTGAGCGTCTTTTCTATTTGCGTCAGAATTTCAGCGTTCGGATCGTCATCGCCAAAAGGGCGCATGCAGACCACTTTTCCGGGCGCCACAAATCGCGCCAAATTGTCCACATGGCCGTCCGTGTGATCGCCAAGCAGCCCTTCATCGATCCAGATCACTTTTTCAGCGCCAAAGGCTGCGTTGAAAACCGCTTCCACATCCTTCTCGCTCATACCGGGGTTGCGGTTACTATTCAGGAGACATTGGCGCGTCGTAATGAAAGTCCCTTGCCCGTCGGTTTCGAGGGCGCCCCCCTCGCCAACAAAATCGACGAAACGGCGCACCCGGACATCAGCGCGCTCGGCAACGATCTCCGCAATGCGATCATCTTCGGGAAGCTGATATTTTCCGCCCCAGCCATTGAAGCGCAACGCGCTGGCGACCAGGGCGCCGCTATCGTCTCTCACAAAAACAGGCCCGGTGTCGCGCAGCCAGACATCGCCGATCGGCGCGTCATGGATTGTCAGCAAGGATGGTTCCGGCAAGCGGCTTCGCATGATGTCAGCGGCGGCGATGGCGTCGTCTCCGCGCGCGAGCAACTGCACGGGCTCGCCATAAAGTCCCCCGCCGGGGAACAGGATCGCCCGGATAAAATCCTCTACCTCTGCGCGCGCCGGCCCCAAATCGTCCTCCCACAAATCAGCGGCGCTCGGCCAGCCGATCCAGACGGCCTCGTGGGGCGCCCATTCCGCGGGCTGACGACGGGAAGAAAGCATTCGACGGTCCTTTAACTATCCTCGGTGTTCGCGATTCTTGCCGCTGGGCGGCTTTCCCCCTATATAGGCCCCGCGGAGCAATCCGCGACATAGTAATCTTCGGGGCGGGGTGAAAGTCCCCACCGGCGGTAATGCGAAGGATTTACGCCTTCGACGAGCCCGCGAGCCGAGACGAATTGGCCGTTTCAGGTCCATCGTCAGAGCAGATACCGGTGAGAGCCCGGAGCCGACGGTCATAGTC
Organism: Alphaproteobacteria bacterium; assembly: GCA_030426465.1. GTDB lineage: Bacteria > Pseudomonadota > Alphaproteobacteria > Caulobacterales > Parvularculaceae > Hyphococcus. Next base: position 9,297 of record JAUHYK010000057.1, on the reverse strand, counting down.
CGGATGAGAGAAGATTGACGCGGAAAGGACGGCGCTCCCTGCTTGTCAGGATTTAGCGCGCCTCAACTTTCCGGTATGCGCATGGGCAGACTCTGTCCTGTGTTACGGCGTGTGCATAAGTGCGTGCGCTTGTCAGTGCGGACCTTGTCCGCCTTCCCCCTTCATCCCCGATTCTGAAATGCGCTGTGAAGCGCAGGAACGGGTGCGATGCGTAAGGCGGAGTTGAGTTTGGCGATATGCTTCATGGCGGGGACCGCATGGGCGCAGGAAGCCCCTGTCAGGGATGAGATTATTGTCGTCGCCGACCCGCTGGAGCTTGTCGAGCTGAATGCGAGCCGCGCGGTGATGGGGCTGGACCTCTCTTACGCTGAAGCGCCGCGCAGTGTGAATGTCATTTCCGATGCGCTGATCGACCGCTTTTCAATTGAGACCGTTGATGATCTGGCCGCCTTTGCGCCCGGCGCCTTCACGGGCAGTTTCTTTGGCGTGCCCGGCTCGGTTTCGCTTCGCGGCAATCGCGCCGACACTTATTTTCGCGGCTTTAAACGCGTTGAAAATCCCGGCACGTTTCCAACGCCCTTGGGCGCATCCGAGCGCATTGAAATCGTCAAGGGTCCGACCCCGGCGATCTATGGCGCGGGCCGCGTCGGCGGGTTCCTCAATATCACGCCCCTGACTGCGCGCACGGCGAAAGACGTCAACGCTGAAGGCTATCTCCTCGCGCTTGAAGGAACAATTGGTTCCTATGACAAACGCATCATCCGCGGCGACGCCGGATTTTCCTTTGACGTGGCAGGACGCGATGGCGGTCTTTACGCCCACGCTGAATACGAAAACTCCGACAGTTTCTATCGCGGCGTGGCGCCGGAAAGAACGCTCATTCAGTCGGCCTTTACGCTGGCGGGCGAAAATTTCGAAGCGGAAATCGGCGGCGCATTTTTCAACTCCGACGGTTATAAACAAACCATCGGCTGGAACCGCGTTACGCAGGATCTGATCGACAACGGAACCTATATCACCGGACGCGACACCGACCTCGCCGATCTCAATAGCGACGGCAAACTGACGCCGGACGAAGTAGACGCCGCAGTTGGTTCTTTCTTCGGCACATCAAATATCCGCCAGCTTGTCGATTTCGGCGTCTTTCCCTCTCCCGCTTTCGCCCTCGATGAAGGCGTCGGAACGGCCACACTCTCGCGCCGCACGGTTTATATCGCGGATCAAGACATCGCCGACGCCGAGACCGTCACCGCCTATGCTGACCTCGCCTGGACGCTTGACGACGACACGCTTCGCCTGCAGGCGTTTTACGACTCCATGGATAGCGACCTGTATGTGAGTTACGGCTTCGCGGCGGAATATGTCGCCGATGTTTATGAGTTGCGCGGCAGCTACGGGTTCGATCTCGGCCGAGGTCCGGTGACACTGGACGCTCTGATCGGCGCCTCCTACCGCGCCTATAACAATGAAACCCGGCAGACCTTTCTTTCCGGCTATCTCGCTGTCGACCGCCGTGATCTGACCGTCGGCCCTAAAAGTAACGACATATTCGACGATCCGTTTTCCGAAGATATAAACGGCATTGGCTGGGACACCGATCTCGATTCCAGAACCACGGATCTCGCTTTCTTCGCCGTCAGCGACATCGCATTTTACGAACGCCTGCATCTTCTAGCGAGCTTACGCCTCGACCGGTTCACTGCCTCGTCCATCAACACCGGGAATACAATCTTCAATCCGGCGCTCGGCTTCGTGCGGCTGAAGAACAGCGACTTTCAACCCAGCTATGAAATATCTCTCCGCTATGACGTGTTCGATGCGCTTTCCTTCTATGCAACCTATGCAGAGAACAATACACTTGAGACCAATGACGGCGGCGGCATCGAGGTTGATCGCATCGACCAGCGGAACTTCGTCGCTGATTCCGAACTCAATGAAGCGGGCGTCAAGATCTCTCGCCGAGATCTGGCAGGCTCTCTAGCTTTTTACCGTCAGACACGCCAACGCGCCGATCCGTTTGGCAATCTCGATGAAGAGACATCGAAGGGCGTCGAGGCGGAGCTGAAATATCTCCTGTCTGACGCATTCTCTGTCAACGGCGCTGTCACCTGGCAGGAAACGCGCATTGGCGCGCCGGGCGCCTGCGGCTCAGGCAATGGTGAGTTCGTTGTGGTCCCGCCATCGCGCGTGGGGCTGGCGCCAGCCGACGGGTATGGCGGACTGTTCGCCGCGCTAAACGCGTCCTGCCTTGCGGAGCTTCAAACCGGCTACACCCGCAATACAGCGCCCGAATGGCTCGCCTCCGGTTTTGTCACTTATACGGGACCGCAAACCCGTCTCGGCGCCTTGGGCGCATCGCTAGGCGCGGTCTATGTGGGCGAGACTGGCGGAAAAATTGAAAACGCCATCACCTTTCCCGACTATGTCTTGGCGAAAGCCGCCTTGTTTTACAAAATCGGCGATCTTTCTCTCATCGCCAATGTCGATAATCTGTTTGACAAGCGCCATTTCATCCCTGTGCAGAATGTCTATGAAGAAGTCGGCGCCCTGCCCGGGCGCGGGCGCGAATTCACCATCACCCTAAGAGCGAAATTCTAGAGGCCTCATGTTTGTTTCGGTGCGGGCGGCGGGCCTGTTTCTTGTCCTCAGCTTGATCTTTTTTCACATCACAGCGGCGACCTTCGCCTCGCTTGGCGTCGTCCTGCCAGCCATGATCGCAGAGCTGCAATGGAGCTGGACCGAGGCGGGCTTCGGCTTTACCGCGCTGGCGCTGTTCACCGGCCTGTTCAGCCCCGTCGCGGCGGAAAGCCTGAAACGGCTCGGCCTGCGCGGCAATTATGCGGCGGGCGGCGCCGCGATGGCGTCGGGATTTGCATTGCTCGCGGCGGCTCACAGCCTCACTCCCTATCTCATCGCAACCTCGTTGCTCGGCGCCGGCTTCGCCCTTCTCGCTAATGTTCCGAGCACCTATGTCATTGCGCAAACCGTCTCGGCGAAACGCCGCAACTTCATGATCGGCGCCTATCTCGCCGCTGGCGGCGCCGGCGGTGTCGCAGGACCGCTGCTCGCTCATACGCTTATCGAAAGCGGTGGCGACTGGCGCCAATATTGGCGTCTCGCCATGGGCCTGATGCTGGCGCTGACGACTGCGGTTTTAATTTTCGCCGATAGCCGGTTTTTGAAGTCCTCACCGAAGAAAACGGATGCGGCGGCGCCGGAAGCCGACAAGACAGCGCCGCGCGAATGGACCTTGAAAGAGGCTTTACAAGCGCCCGCCTTTTATCTCGTCGGCGGCGCCTTGATGGCCGCTTATTTTTGCAGCGTTTCGGTTTCAAGCTGGGCGGTGACGCATCTGACCGGACTCGGCCTGTCAGCGGGCTTCGCCAGCGCCATGTTGAGCCTGCACGCCGCCTCCAATGCGGTCGCACGCGCCGCGGGCGGCGTCGCCGTCAAAGCGCTAAAAGCGCGCCATCTGCTGATTGCCGGTCTTTGCGCCGAAGCGCTCGGCATGTTTGCGCTTTCTTTCGCTTCGACAGGCTCTATCGCGGTCATCTTCGCGCTGTTTGAAGGCTTCGCTTTCGGCATGATCCTGTTTGCAACCACGGTGCTGACGATTGAATATTTCGGATTAAAAAATTCACCAGCGATCCTCGGCGCGATGAATTTGTTCGCCACCGTTGCCATGCTGGGCCCGACGCTGACGGGGCTGACCGGGGATCTCTTTGGCGGCTTTTCACCGATTTTCATGATTTATGGCGGCGGCGCCGCAGTGCTCGCCGCCGTTGGACTGTTCATCCACAATCCAAACGAAAACTGACCAGCCTATCGCGTCTTGCATGCATCAATGGCTTCCCCGGCGTTCCGGCCGGCGCGAATTTGACCTTGGAAGCAATTGATTGTCGTTTGGTGATTGAGCGTTCCGGCGCACAAGGCGACCGCCTCCGACCATGGCCAGAGGGACCCGTCGCCGCGGCTGACATTATTCGTCATCACCGTTTCAAAGCACCGGCCCGGCTCGAGTGAACGTTCGGCGCCGGCGCAAAGGCGGTTCAGATTGGCCTCCGCCCAATGGTTTTCTCCGCTCGCCCCCCAGACAATCCGGTCCTGAATGCTATTGCGACAAATGTTGCGATCAGCGGCAAGCGGCTGATCGCGGGTCAGCGGGCCGACTGGCTCTATAGGACCGCCAAGTCCACGGTCGGGCGTTTGGCGCGTGCGCCCGCGCGCCGCCGCATCGTCCATCTCGACGAACCCGTAAAAACATTCGCCTTTACCTGGCTTGGCAAGGGGGACGTCGGGCTTTGTCGAATCGAGCAGCGCCTGCGTTGCGAGATCGTCCGTTTTCGACGCCATCTCACTTACGCCGTTCGCTGTCCCGTGTTTTGACATTATGGCGCCCTGCACTGCGATGCGCGGCGCAATAATGACATCATATTGCAGCTGGAAATCTTTTTGCTCGGCGGCTGCATAGCGAACCGACACCGTTTCATCGCCCGAGCGGTTTCCGGAAACAACCGTCCCGCCCGGCGCCTTCACCGAGCCGGGGCAAAGGATATGTCCTGACTCAAAATTATCGACATAGCGAAAGACGTCATTGGCCGCTCTCGTTTGGCGGCGTCCCGCATGCCCGGTTAGAGCAAGCGCGCCCGATGCGGTGACCCGGGCCGTATCGCCATATGAGAGCACACGGTTGCCGTCACGGTCCCCGACAAGAGAAATCGCCAGTGCGGCGCGCGCATTTCGCAAGACCGGAACGGTGACGGTCAAGCCGGACTCCACGACGGCTTCAAGCGACCCCGACGCAATACGCTCGCCTTTTTCATTCAACAAATTGACAGTCGCGAGATAATTTTCATGGTCCGGGTCAACGCTCGCGTCCCACAAACGGGCGCTCCAATATCCGTCATTGCAGCGCTCCAGGGCGTAGACGCCGCCGGTCGTCGCCGGACGGTAGCCAACATAGCGTTCCCCTGTCGGCGTTCCTTTCTACGACGTTTTTTCAATCACGATTTCGGCTGCGATGAATTCATTTCCGGGAACAAAGTCCGTCAGAAGCGCAACGCTGAGGCGGCGATAATCATCGCCGCGCGCAGGTGCGGTCAAAAGCATGATGGAGAAAATAACGACGACAAGCTTTCGCATGGCTTTGCTCCTTCAAATGCACAGAGCCGAAAGGGCTACCGCTAAAGGGATCGCACAAAGCACCTTCAACAACCAAGCCGTCGGGCTTTAACCTTGAATCCAAAAGAAAAAGGCGGGCAAAAGCCCGCCTTTTCCAATCCTATCCCTGAAGGGACTAGAAGTCGTAACGAACGCCGAAGTTGATCTGCCAGGTCGACACGTTCGTGAAGATTGTCTGATCAGCAGCGCTGAGGTCGACGTCGGTAAACACGAACTGTGAGCCGTCACCAGAGAGTTCAGCTTCAACGATCGGTGCGTTATGGCCCGAGCCGCCGAAATCAAACTCACGATAGATACCCCAATCGTCATTCAGGAGGTTCGTGAAGTTGTCGATATCGAGGATCAGGCGCAGTTTGTCGCCATTACGCAGACCTGGCAATTGCTGCTCAAAGCGCAGGTCGATCTTGCCCCACCAGTCGGACTTGAAGCCGTTCCGCGGAGCAATACCGCCAGCATATTCGTCAAGGCCAACTTCCTGAATGTAGTTCAAGAGTTGATTAATCTGCTGCTGAGATAGCATAGAGAAATCAACGTTCGGATCGCTCATACCGGTCGGCACATAGAGGAGCGAGCGGCGCTCAGAGTCGTCGCTATCACCGAAGAGGTTGGCGCCGCCGGCGATCGCATCGGAACCGCCATTAGTGTCAAAGGTGTAGCTGTAGTATTTGCCGCTATTGAGCTGACCGAAGATCGAGAAACGAGTTTCCAGTTCGTTGAAAAACTCGTAACCGAAGTCAGCGCGCGCCGTGAAGTTGTGCTTCACGCCATAGTTCGAACGCGACACGATCGGGTTGTTGTAGTCAATGGCGGCGACGTTTTCGAAGTTTGACGAAGCTGTCGAGCTTGTCGCCGGGCTTACATCTTCGGAGTCTGTGTAGGCGTAGCCAGCATAGATCGTTGAGTGGAACCGGCCCACATCAAAGTCTTTGTTGAAGTAACCGGACAGGACCAGCGTCTTCGGCGTCGCATCCGAGTTCGTCAGCATCAGCGCGCCGCCATTGCCATAACCGAACTGAGAGTTATAGACCGGACGGCCGTCAGGAGCCGTAGCAATCACGCCGAGATCGAGGTTTCGCCAGATATTCGGATTTTCCTGGATCGTATAGAGAACGTCCGCGCCGAACAGCCAGTCTTCACCGAGACCAATGCCCGAAAGATCGAGATATTGCTTGGCGCCAAGTGAAAAACGCCAGATCGACGACATTTCATATTGAGGATCAACAAGGTTGACCGCGCCGGTGCCGGCAAGCGCAGCAGCCGTGTTGTCGTCAAGCAGTTGTTGCGGAAGATTGACGCCGTCAAATCCGGCGAGAACCATCGGGTCAGCGTTGAATGCACTGCCGACCGAAAGGCCCGTATTGGAGAAGCTGTTGGAAAGCCACACTGTCGGATCGCCGCCAGAGAAGCGACCAACCCCCAAGCTTACATTCAGGCTTTCCGTCGCATCCCAGTTGACGCCAAAACGCGGCTGGATGAGCGACAGATTGTTGAACGTTGCATTGTTGGGGATACCGAAACGGTCAACCACAGTCTGGTTGAAGGTTGGCGCTGACGGCATTTTGATGAAATCAAAACGGAAGCCGCCGGTCAGGGTGACATTCGAGCTGATCGCCCAGTCATCCTGAAGATAGATGGTGTTCAGCGTGCGCTTGAACCCTGCTGCGCCGTCATCTTCTTCGTTGCTAGGAGCGTTGGTGTAAAAGATCGAAGATGGCATTTGCGCCGCAAGATCTGCAATCGAGTCAAACGAGACCTGACCTTCCGAGAACGGCACGAACAAGTTGAACGTGTCGAGCATGTCACGCTCATAACCGAACTTGATCAGATGATCTTCAACAGCATATTCGCCTTTGAACTTGATATTCCAGACGCTATTCGCCAGCTCATTCGCGTGACGGAATGTATCCGGCCCAACGAAAAGCGTGCCGCCGGCAGGCGTCTCGATCTCAAACTGAGCGAAGTCAGTGCCGTTCAACGAGTTCTGACCTGTCACGCGATCAGTATACGAAACGCGGACCTCGGTTGAGAAGTTGTCGGACCAGTCAGAGAACAAGCGTCCTGAATAGGCCTTTAGGTCTTCCGACCGGCGATACCAGTTTGACGAAAGGCTGAGCTCTCCAAACGATGCAGAGGTATTCTGCGGGACAACGTTGTCGCCTTTTGTATTCTGATAGGCGAGTTCAAGACGGTGATCGTCGTTGATATAGCCAACCAGCTTACCGTAAATCCGGCGGTCTTTGACGGCCGCGCTTGGAAGAACTGTGCCCGGATCAAAATTGTAAACGGAATTCATGATCTGGGTGACCTGATCAATATCCGCTTGGGTGACTTCCTCCACTTCGTTCGCAAAACCTGACCCGGCAGGGCCAGTGAAGAATGTGTCGGAGCCTTTGAACTTTTCATAGGCGGCTGTGAAGAAAAGGCGATCTTTAATAATCGGACCTGTAATGACCGCGCCATATGATTTTTCGTCGGTTTCCGGCTTGCTGACAGGATTGCCCTCAAGCGAATCGCCATTGAGATCGGCCAGCGAGTAATCAAGGAAGCCGCGGCCGTGGAATTCGTTGCCGCCTGTCTTCGTCACGACGTTGACATTACAACCTGTGAAGCCGCCATATTCAACGTCGACCGGTGCAATCTCGACTGCAACCTGTTCGGAAACGTCAAACGGGAACGGTAGACGCTGAGTCGGATACCCGTTGTTGTTCAAACCGAAATCGTCATTCTGGCGAACGCCGTCAACAGTTAGAGAGTTAAAGCGCTCGTTTGAGCCTACGCAGCGGATGCCGCGCTCGAAGGATTCATCGATCGTGATCCGCGGATCAAGCCGGATAACGTCTTTGATGTCGCGGTTAAGTACTGGGAGCGTCGCCAGGTCTTCCGCGCTGAAAACTGCCGAAGGTCCCGTTGCGACGGCGCCAACGCTGCTACGCGATGCAGTGACGACGATTTCGTCACCAGTGGCGCCTGCGCTTAGCTGAAACGGAACGTTCGCTGTGTCGCCGATTTTCAGACTGATGTCTGAAACGGCTTGTCCACCGAAATTAGAGGCGCGAACTGCGACGGTGTAGTTGCCGCTGACTGAAAGGCCGCGAGCTGTATAAACGCCGCCAGACCCAGTCGTCGTCGTCGTCGTCGATCCGGTCGTTGTATCTGTAATAGTAACAGACGCACCAGAAATTGGCTGACCGCTTGCATCGGTGACCAGACCACGAATGGCGCCGGTCGTGGCCTGCGCCATGGCTGGCGTCGGTGCGACAACCGTTGTAAGCGCGGTCGTGAGCGCAACCGCCGCCACACCGGCGGAGAGCGTTTTCATTAGCTTCATTTGATATTCCCCAAGCTGGAACTGAGATGCCGCAACCCCGTCAGTGCGGCGCGATAACGCGACTGGCATTAGGCATATCAGATGACAGTTCAATGACAATTCATCCGGCTTTTCCTGAAACTTCTGCGACGTTTCGGCAGAACTTTGCAGGACGCGATATTGTGGAAAAATCTATATGGAATCACGCGAGGTTAGCGCGTGGCTGTTATGGGATAACAGCATCTTCCACTCATGGCCCTGATAATTAGCAAGCCAGGTGTGTGCGCAGTGCAACAGATTCGGCGCCTACATCCGCTCCGGCGCGGAGAAACCAAGCAGGGAAAGGATCAGATCGAGCTGCCCGCCGGCCGCTGAAGCCATGGTGAGGCGCGACGCCCGCAATGATGCGTCGGCTTCATCCACAATCCGGCAAGCCGCGTAGAATTTCGAAAAGCTCTGGGCCAGACCAAAGGCATGATCGCAGAGAAGATGCGGTAGCCGCCGGTCATAGGCGTCACGCAAGGCGTCTGCAAAGCCAAGCAGCGTCAGCGCCAGATCCGCTTCCTCCGCCATGGTGATTTTCACAGGCCCCGCCTCGCCTGCTCCGGCGGCCGTCGCTTTGGCCACCATGGAGCGCACCCGCACGCTCGCATAGAGAAGGTAAGGCCCGGTCTTGCCCTCGAAAGCCATGAAGCGGTCGAGGTCGAATATATAGTCGCTGGTCCGTGGATTGGAGAGATCGGCGAATTTCAGCGCCGCGATCCCCACCTGGCGAGCGACCTCCTCGGTCTCCTCGGCGCTAAATCCTT
>JAUHYK010000133.1 GCA_030426465.1 Alphaproteobacteria bacterium | reverse complement strand
GCAGTAGGGGTGGTTTTTTGTCTCGCCTAAGTTAGGCGTTTCAAAGGTTATAAAAAAATCGGCATCGATGTTTGATGTATCGGTCGAACGCAGCCTCAATGGCAGTTAATGGTGCTGCTTGATGTTCGATCGGCAGTTAGGCGAGTCGATAGTTTACAGCATCGGGTTTTAAGAGGTTTATTGCCAACAAAATGGCAAATTTATAAAGCCTGCAAATGCTTACTCGAAGTCCCGCGAGTTCCCCAGTCTTAAAAGGCGCACATAAACAGTTCGAAAGTAAAAATGGGGTCGCAATTTTTACGCGCTAATGCATTGAATATGTTGGTAAAAATTAGTGGCTCCCCTTCGTGAACACATATCGAACTTTATGTCAGGCTCCGAAGGCAGATTTTCGAGCGCTTTTACAGGAAATTGGCCATTAGATAGACCGAAATACCCTTATATATCAGTCCATTGCGGAGTATGCTTTATTTCGGATCCTTAGCAGAACTCATCTAGACGGAATTTTCCCAGGGTTCGAACGGACAGACTGCTTGAGCGGCTCTGTGAGAAGCCATTCTTTTTTACCGGGTCGGCCCATTTCCGTTTAATTTCCTGTCACGCCGGAGGTCGCGGGTTCGAGTCCCGTCACTCGCGCCATTTTCTTCAAGGAAATGAACGCCTTATCAGTTTTTCGATTTTTCAGATCTCACGAATTATGGTTCGGGGTACCACCGGGGTACCAAACTTTGCGGCCATAAACTGGGGACAATTTTTCTGGTTTGTTCGCGTCGGAAGCTCATGAGGATGCGTTCACTTCGGCTATCCGCGGCAATGAATGATAACTGGTTTTGGAACGGAACGCGGGTCATCGCTTTGGATGCGCGCGAAGGATGGATATTGACCCCGTCACCGTGTCGAGTTTTTCTATCTCTTCGACCGGGAAAAAGCCGGCGTCACCCAATAGCTTTGGAATAGCGCCGTCAGCGTTTGCTTGGGTGTTTTGCACCCCATCGAGCGCCTGCACGGTTTTCCGAAAGAGAAACCGCATAAGACCAGTTTGCAAGCCGTAGTCTGCAATGAGTAAGGCGCCGTCCGGCGATAACGCTTTATTCGCTTCCGATATGATTCGCCGCTTTTCCGTGAGCGGTACCTGATGCAAGACGAGGCTGCTCACAATGATGGTTGGCGGGTCGGCGAAATAATCCTCCTCGGCTGAAAAATACCCGCAGCGAAACAGGATGTCTCCCTTCAGTTTAGCGGTTTTGTTGATAGCGCGTTTGACGGCTTCTTCGTCTGGATCAATTCCAACATAGCGAGCCCCCGGACATGTTTGATGAATTGCGAGCGCGAGACTGCCGGTGCCTGAGCCGATATCGAGGATGCGGTCGTCCGGCTGCGGTGATATGGCTGCAACGAGCGCTTTTCTCCAAGCTTTCTCCCGGGTTAACGATGCAATCGCAAAATCGTAAAGAGGTGTCAGAGCACGATGGCCCAGCGGCGGCGTATGCTGGGCGTTGCCGCCGCCGGGTGTTACGGCGCCGCTCACAGTTTAGCGCCTCGAAGCCGGAGCGCGTTGCCGATGACGGAGACAGATGAAAAGCTCATCGCCGCCGCCGCAATCATCGGACTCAGGAGCAACCCGAAAACCGGATAGAGGACGCCGGCAGCCACTGGCACGCCGAGGGCGTTGTAGATGAAGGCGAAAAAGAGATTCTGCCGAATGTTGCGCATAGTCGCTTGGCTGAGGCGACGCGCGCGGGCAACGCCGCGCAGATCGCCTTTAACGAGCGTAACGCCGGCGCTTTCCATGGCGACGTCCGTGCCTGTACCCATTGCAATGCCAACATCGGCCTGGGCGAGCGCGGGGGCGTCGTTGATGCCGTCGCCTGCCATGGCGACTTTTGCGCCGGTTTCCTGCAATTCGCGCACGATTCGGTTTTTGTCTTCCGGCGAAACGTCGGCGTGAATCTCATCGATACCGATTTTGGCGCCGACAGCTTCCGCAGTCGCGCGGTTGTCGCCGGTGAGCATCACGACTTTGACGCCGGCGTCATGCAGCGCCTTGATGGCGTCCGGCGTTGTCACCTTAATCGGATCGGCAACGCCGATGAGGCCGGCCGGTTTTCCATCGACGGCGACGAACATGACTGTCTGGCCTTCGCGCCGATGATCCTCAGCGTTCGCCGCCATACTTTCGTCGTAGGCGCCGACGCGTTTCATCATCTTCGCGTTGCCAAGCGCGACCTTGCGGCCGTCGACCATCGCCTCAACGCCTTCTCCGGTGACCGAGGAGAATTCCGACGCCGAACTGATTTGGGCGCCGCGTTCTTCAGCCCCTTCGACGATGGCCGCCGCCAGCGGGTGTTCGCTGCCTCTTTCGACAGACGCCGCCAGGGACAGGAGTTCGCCTTCTGTAAATGGAGATTGCGGCTCGACGAGGACAAGTTTCGGGCGGCCCTCTGTCAGGGTGCCAGTCTTGTCGACGACAATCGTATCGACCTTTTCCAGGGTTTCGAGGGCTTCGGCGTTCTTGATGAGGATGCCGTTCTGCGCGCCCTTGCCAGTCCCGACCATGATCGACATTGGCGTGGCCAGACCGAGCGCGCAAGGGCAGGCGATGATCAGCACCGCGACTGCGTTGACGGTCGCGAACGCCATGGCCGGCTCGGGGCCAAAAAGACTCCAGACAATAAACGTGATGATCGAAATGACGACGACCGCAGGCACGAACCAGCCCGAAACCGTATCCGCAAGGCGCTGAATGGGCGCACGGCTGCGCTGCGCTTCCGACACCATTTTAACGATCTGCGAGAGCATTGTGTCTTCGCCGACGTGGGTCGCCTTCATAATAAAGCCGCCGGTTCCGTTGACCGTGCCGCCCGTGACCTTGTCGCCGGCATTCTTTTCGACCGGGATCGGTTCGCCTGTGACCATCGATTCATCGACCGAACTTCTGCCCTCGATGATTTCTCCGTCGACCGGAACCTTCTCGCCCGGCCGAACGCGTAGACGATCTCCTTCGCGCAAATGGTCGATAGAAACTTCTTCTTCGGAGCCGTCGTCGTTGATGCGATGGGCCGTTGGCGGTGCCAATTCCAGGAGCGCGCGAATGGCGCCGGAGGTTTGGCTGCGGGCGCGCAATTCAAGCACCTGACCAAGCAGCACAAGGGTAGTGATGACGGCCGCCGCTTCAAAATAAACGGCGACATTGCCATGCATGCCGCGGAAGGCGTCCGGGAAAACACCAGGCGCGACTGTTGCGACCACGCTGAAAACATAAGCGACGCCGACGCCAAGGGCGATCAGCGTAAACATATTCAGATTCATGGTGCGAACGGACTGAACGCCGCGGACAAAAAATGGCCAGCCGCCCCAAAGGACAACGGGCGTCGCCATGGCGAACTGGATCCATTGCGGCCAGGCGCCGGGAAGCAGGCCTTCAAACGGTTGGCCGGGAATGAGATCGCCCATAGCGTAGATGAAAAGGGGGATGCTCAAGACGGTGCCGACCCAGAATCGCCGCGTCATGGAATCGAGTTCCGACATGTCTTCTTCGGCGCTCAAGGAAACGGTCTCTGGCTCCAGCGCCATGCCGCAGATTGGACAACCGGTGTTGCTGGTTTCGCGCACTTGGCTGTGCATGGGGCAGGTCCAGACCGTTCCGGTGTAACCGGCAGGGACATTGTCATATTTTCCGGGCGCGGCGTCCGCGGCGCCCGGAGTGGCGTGACAGTGAATATGTGTATCCATAATTATTCAGCGGCTCCGCGCTTGTTGAACAAGTTATAGAGGGGAACGAATACGATCGTCGTGTACCAGCCATAGACATAGGCCCAGACGAGTCCGATCAGAAAAGCTGGAAATGAAACCCAGTGAAAGCCCGGCATCATCATTTCCCACGCTTCATGCATATGCATGGCGGGAGGCGTCACTAGACCCCAGCCGATGCAAATGGCGAATGTGATTACAAAGAAGATGGACAGAGCATGTCCGACAGGAACGATACGCATGATTTGCCTCCGTTTCATCGCAGGCAGCGTCAGCATTGAGTTGGCGCTGTCGAATTCCAGCCGGTCGCACAAGGCGTCCCAGCTGCTGATGCGCTTATACATAATACCCCTATGGGGTATAGTCAAGCGTCGTGTTGATGATGCGACGCCCTGACGCCGTCTTCGCCCCTCAGTCCGCGAAGGTAGAAGAGCTCAAAAGCGAAAATGAACGCGATAGCAGCAATTCCGATTATGACGATCGGTAGATCGGCGGCCGATTTGATCGCCAGAAACGCCCCCAGCGCGACCGCATCCAGCGCAATCGCCGATAGAAGAATCCACGCCTTTGCATCGACGTCATGACGAAGATGTCGGTAGACGCCCCAGTGAATAGCGATGTCCATGACAAGATAAAATATCGCACCGAGCGAGGCGATCCGGCTCAGATCAAAGAAGACAGCAAGAAACGCTGCGAGCACGACGGTGTAGACCAGCGTGTGTTTCTGAATGCGTCCCGGCATGCCGAAATGGCTGTGCGGGATAAGATTCATTTCCGTCAGCATGGCGAGCATGCGCGACACCGCAAAGACGCTGGCCAGCAATCCGGACGCCGTCGCAATGATCGCAATAGTCACTGTGAAAATGACGCCATATCCCCCGAGCGCCGGACGCGCCGCCTCGGCGAGGGCGTAGTCCTTGGCGGCGACCAATTCTTCAATTGTCAACGACGAACCGACGGCGAAAGCGACCGCCATATAAACAGCGAGGCAAACGCCGAGAGATATCATAATCGCCCGGCCGACATTGCGTTCAGGGTTTTTGACTTCGTCGCCGCTGTTCGTGATGGTGGTGAAACCCTTGTAGGCCAGTATAGCGAGCGCAACGCCGGCAAGAAATCCGGTGAAGGAATAATCGGCGGCAATTGGAGTCGTCGCCGCTTCGAATGAAAAGCCGGAAGCCCACAAGGCGGCCGCCGCGAATGCGAGGATGCCGCCGACTTTCAAGACCGCGGTGATCTTAGAAACGGCACCGATATATTTGTTTCCGGCGAGGTTGATTAGGAAGGCGCCCGCGATCAAAGCCACGGCGAGTACGGGAACGAGCCATTGCTTCTCACCGGCGTCAAAAAGTTGCAGCGTGTAGGTTCCGAAAGTCCGGGCGACGAGGCTTTCGTTGATGACCATAGAAAACGCCATCAGCAGCGCGCAGGCGCCAGTGACCGCCGATTGTCCGTACGCCTTGTGGA
>JAUHYK010000056.1 GCA_030426465.1 Alphaproteobacteria bacterium | reverse complement strand
CCGTCGAAGACGATCTCATGCGTATTTTCGGCGACGGCATGGAAAAGATGCTCAAGCGCTTCGGCATCCGTCCAGACGAATCCATCGAACATCCCTGGTTCACCAAGGCGGTGGAAACGGCGCAGAAAAAAGTCGAACAGCGCAATTACGACATGCGCAAAAACGTTCTCAAATTCGACGATGTCATCAACGACCAGCGCAAGGCGATCTTCGAGCAGCGCATCGAGTTCATGTCCACGGATACGGTGGATGATATTATCGGCGACATGCGCAACCAGCTCGTCGACGATCTTGTCGCGGCGCATATGCCGCCGAAGTCCTACGCCGAACAATGGGATGTAGAGGGCCTCAAAAAAGACCTTCAGGACATCTTTGGCAAGGAAATGCCCGTCGAGGAATGGGCGAAAGAAGAAGGCGTCGCCGATAGCGAAATCGCCGACCGCCTCGTCGAGGAGACGAGCCGCATCGCCGGCGCACGCGCCGCAGAGGTCGGTCCGGATATGATGCGCCGCATTGAAAAGGCGATCCTCCTCAATGTGCTCGACACCAACTGGCGCGAGCATCTGCAGATGCTTGACCATTTGCGCTCGGTGATCTGGCTGCGCGGCCACGGCCAGCGCGATCCGGTGAACGAGTTCAAGACGGAAGCCTTCGCGCTGTTTGAAAGTCTTCTCGATGGCCTGCGTCGCGACGTCACCCGGATGCTGATGCATGTGCAGGTGCGCGCACCCGAACAGGCCGTGCCTGAGCGCCGTGAAATTCCCATGACGGAGACCCACGTCAACCCGTCGACGGGCGAGAATGAAATGGCGACGCAAGATCCGCGCTCGCGCCTTTCGGCCGGCATCGGCACCATGAAAGGCGCCGCCCGCACTCAAGGCGTCGATCCGAACGATCCGGAAACATGGGGACGCGTGCCGCGCAACGGCCCCTGCCCCTGCGGCTCAGGCAAAAAATACAAACATTGCCACGGATCTATCTAGGCGCTTCTTATTTACGAAAATCGACGGGCTTTTCCAGTCCGACAATCGCCTCGCCGATATCGTCCATGCGTTTTGAAAGCAGCGCCTGCGCGTCGTAAAGGCCGCGATTGTAATAGGCGCCGCCGATTTTCTCCGTAAAGAAATCGAGAAGGAAGCCGACGTCAAAGGCGCTGGCGTCCAACTCAAGCTCGTCGCGGAGATAAATCTGGATCGCCGCAACAATCTCTTCGCGTTCTTCCTTTGAAAACGCGATCTCGCTCATTAATTCATCTTCCGTTTCATCGCCGCCGCGATTTCAGCTTGCGCTTGCGCATTGGGCAGATAGCGCGGTTCGGCCCGCGCCATCGTCTTTTGCTCAAACGCAAAACCATAGGAAAGAATAGCTGCATCGCTGTCTTTGGGGCCGATCATGGAAAACCCGACGGGAACGCCGCGCACCGTCCCCATGGGCACGGTCAGATGCGGATAGCCGGCGATCGCGGCGAGCGTTCCGGCCCCGACGCCGCCGGGCCAGACATCGCCATTGACCGGGTCCACACGCGGCGCAGGCGGGCGAGACGGTGAGACAAGAACATCAACGTCATACGCCGCCAGCATCGCGTCAATACCATCCGGGCCTGACGCTCTTTGAACATCATCACGAGCGGAAATATATTCCGGATCGTCAAGACCGCCCTTTTCCGCCGAGGCTTCAAAAATACTCTGATCGAACAGCGCCAGCTCGATATCCGCATGCTCCTCATTGAAGGCGATGAGATCGTCGAGCGTGCGCGCCGTCACCGCCGGCGCGGCGTCGGCGAGATATGCGTTGAGCGATGACTTGAATTCATAATAGAGCACCGTGCGGCTTTTGGGCCCGCTATTTTCGGTCGCCGGTTCGAACGCATCGATATCGACCAGCACGGCGCCGCTCGCCTCCATCGCCTCGAGCGCCGCGTTAAAGCGATCAATCACATCAGCATTGTCGCCCTGCGCATACCGCAAGACCCCGATCCGCGCCCCGTTCAGGGACTGCGCATCGAGGGCGGCGACATAATCGACCGCCGCCTCACCGTCAGCCATGGCGTTGAGCATCATTGCAGCGCCGGTCACGGTTTTCGTCATCGGACCGGCCGTATCCTGCGATGGTGAGATCGGCACGATATATTGCTGGGAGATAAGGCCAACCGTCGGTTTGAAACCGACAACGCCGTTGATGGAAGACGGACAGATGATCGAGCCATTGGTCTCTGTGCCAACGGCGCCAGCGGCGAGCGACGCGGCGATGGCCGCGCCAGATCCCGAGCTGGAACCGCAAGGATTGCGGTCGAGCATGTGCGGATTCTTCACCTGCCCGCCCAGCGCCGACCAGCCGCTCATGGAATGGCGCGAACGGAAATTCGCCCACTGGCTCAGATTGGTCTTGCCGAGAATGATGGCGCCTTCGGCGCGCAATCCAGCGGCGAGCGGTGAGTCACGGCCCGTCACATTGTCTTTGAGCGCCAGCGCGCCGGCGGTCGTCGCCACCGGATCGGCGGTTTCAATATTGTCTTTCAACAGGACCGGCACACCATGCAGCGCGCCCAGCACCTCGCCAGCCTGTTTTTTCGCGTCAGCTGCGCGCGCATCTTCCAGCGCATTTGGATTGAGCGCCAGCACGCTTTGCAGCGTTGGCCCGGCCCAATCGACCGCTTCTATGCGGGCGATATAGGCTTTGGTCGCATCTTCCGAACTCACCTCGCCAGACTTTATGGCGGCGGCGAGTTCGGGAAGCGTCCACGCCACAAGACCTTCGGCCGCATAGCTTTCTGGCGCAGCTTCGGTCGCAGTTTGTTGTGTGGCCAATTCCACCGGCGACTGGGCGGCTTCCTGCGAACAGGCGGCAAGCGCCAGCGCCGAGACGGCGCAGGTCAGAATAGTTCTCATTGGTTGGCCCCTTTTTGTCTATTCCCACCAATAAGACTTCCGGCGGCGCTCTCCGGTCACATTTTCATTGAGCGTCGCCGCATCATACAGCCGTCCGTTCAGCATCACCTGGCTGATGTCGTCGCTGTTTTGAATGTCGTCGAGCGGATTGGCGTCGAGAATGACGAGGTCAGCGAGTTTGCCCGCTTCGAGCGAACCAAGGTCCTTCGAGAACCCCAGCACCTTCGCGGGGGTGATTGTCGCGGTTTTAAGGGCTTCGAGCGGGCTCATGCCGCCGCGGGCGAAGGACCACATCTCCCAATGCGAGGCGAGGCCCTCTTCTTGACCATGAGCGCCGATGGAAACCATGACGCCGCGGTCAGCGAGCATTTTCGCTGTTTTGGCGCTGACCTGATCCACATAGTCTTCTTCTGGCGCTTTCTCGCGCCTCGCAGACCCCGCAGCCAGGAAACCGGTTGGCGCATGTTTCGACAGGATTGGATGCAGCCAAACATCCATCGCCTGACGCCAATAAGGATCGCCCGCAGGGCCGCCATAAGTGACCACAAGCGTCGGCGTATAGGCGACTTCAGTCTGCTCCCAAAAGCTCAAAACGTCTTCGTAAAGCATCGCCACGGGGACGTTGTGTTCAATGGTGGTGTTGCCGTCGGCGATCAATGACATGTCCATATGGAAAAGCGAGCCGCCCTCCGGCACGACATTGATGTTTTCATTGCTGGCGGCGATCGCAACCTGCTGGCGCTGTTCACGCCGAGGCTGGTTGTAATTTTTGATGGAGTGCGCGCCCTGACTTTTCAGACGGCGCACATGGGCGAGCGCATCGTCATAGCTGTCGATCACAGCGTAAACGCTCGGCGCCTTCGCGCCATAGACAACCTCTCCCGTGGAATAAATGCGCGGCGCCAGAATCTCTCCCGCCCGCTGATATTCCGATGCAGAAAAAATATGGCTCGCCTGACTGGACGGATCATGGATCGTCGTAACGCCAAGCGCCAGATGCGCCATTACCGACCAGTTCTGTTCGGGAATGATGTCATCCGTTCCCTGAGGACCGTGGGCGTGCGCATCAATGAGGCCCGGAATGATGGTCTTTCCGGAAAGGTCGACCGACGGCGTACCGGCGGGATAGGTCATCGCCGCAGCAGAACCGATTGCTGCGATGCGATTATTCTCCACCAGAATGACGCCGTTCTCGATCACGCCACCATCGTCATCGGCCATGGTGATGATGCGTGCGCCAACAAGCGCCACGGTTCCCGACGGCTTGTCCGCCGTGAAGGTCATGGTCAGATCGACACCCTCCGACGGCGCCTCATAGGCTGGCGCATCTTCATAATCCTCGCCTTTTGGCGCCGCTGGCATGAGGTCCTCGACTGAAGCCGAATAAAGCGTCGGTCCCAATGTCCAGTTCAGCGCGCCGCGCGACCAGTTGATATAAGTGGCGCCGTCGCCGCTAGCCTTCGTCACCGGCAGCGCGGAGGCCGACCGTCCGGCGCCGACTTCCTGCGGGCCCGGCGTCATCGGCATCACGAAGGCGCTATAGTTCTCGGTAAAGGCGAGATATTTGCCGTCCCGCGACGCTTCGAATTCGGTGATCAAATCACCGGCGGCGTGGGTGCGTTCTTCATTGCCGTTGAGATTGACGCTGACCAGCATGCCCTTGTCGCCGTCAAACCGCGTCAAGAAAACCCGGTCATTGGAGTCAGCGAAATGCGGGTTCGACCCGGCATCCGTGACTTTGGTCATCTCGCCGCCGCCAGCGGAAACGGTGTAAATCCCCGGCGCTTCGGACCATTCTTTTTTGGTCAGATAACCACCCTCGCCTTTTTCAAAGACGATTGTCTTTCCGTCCGGCGAAAAGCGCGGCCGGCGATAGTGACCGGGCTCGCGCGTTATGACGCGGCCCGCGCCGCCGCCGGCGCTGGTGACGCGGATGGCGCCGAGATCATTATCGGTCCATGACACATAGACGATGCGTGAGCTGTCATAAGACCAGGATGGAAACAGCTCGAACCCGTCGCGCGTATTGGTGAGGCGTCGCGGCGCCCCATTCGGCAGATTTTTCACATAGAGTTTGCCGAGAGACTCAAAAACGGCGCGCTTACCGTCAGGCGAAACGGAAGTGAACCGCGGCATGTGTGTTTTGAACGTGTCGGGCGCCACATCAACTTGCGGGCGTGGTGGATCGATGACCGCGCGCGTGTCCGCTACGTGGAAAGGAATTTCAGTGACCGCGCCCGTGGCGACATTGATGCGATTGATCTTGCCGCCCGACCAGAAAACGAGGCTTTTCGAATCCGGCGTCCAGTCCATGTTGGGATAGGCGCCCTGCACCGCCCAGGTCTCCTGCATGTCCTGATCGAGGTCGTCATAGATTTTGCGCTCAACGCCCGAAGTCAGATCTTTGACGTAGAGCTTTGACTTGGCGCGCTCACGCCGCACAAAGGCGATGGATTTTCCGTCCGGCGACGGCGCGGCGCGCACGGCGCCGCCGAGCCCTGCAACGGCGGTCGTAACCTCCCCGGTCGCCATTTCATAGCGGTTGATATGGAAAAGATCGCCGTTCGAATCCTGCGCGTAGATGAAAGTCGAGCCGGGCGTAATATTTTGCGAGTAATAAATATATTTTCCGTCAGCGGAGAAAATCGGTTCGCCAAGTTCTTTCTGGTGAGTCTCGCTCGGCTTTTTCACCAGCGGCACACCGTCGCCGCCGGAAATATGATACAGCCAGATTTCACCGACGCCAGCCGAACGCTGGGTTGTGTAGTGTTTGCGCGCAGCGAGATATTGCCCATCCGCTGACCAGGTCGCATTATTCAGGAGACGGAACTTCTCCTTTGTCACGGCGCGCTTGTCGCCGCCGTCGACATCCATGATCCAGATATTGTCGCCGCCGCCGCGATCCGACGTGAACGCAATCTTCTTTCCATCCGGGGAAAAGCGCGGCTGCATCTCCCAGGCAAGGCCGCTGGCGATATTGCGCGCCTCGCCGCCGGCCATGGGAATGGTGTAAATATCGCCGAGAAGGTCGAAGGCGATGGTCCGCCCATCCGGGCTGACGTCGAGGCTCATCCAGGTGCCTTCGCGCACATCGAGATTCACATCGCGCGTCGGCATGGGCGGCGCCGAGACGTCCCACTTTTCTTCTTTCTTGTCATCTCCCTCCGCATCCTGTGCGGCGACAGCGAAAGGCGCGAGCGCAACGGCTGCAAACAGCCAGATCTTTTTATTCATTGGATAACCCCGGAATGATTCCCTCGAAAGGATCAGCCTAGGGCGTTGGGGCCGCGCGCGACAACCCTAACAGGGCGCGAGAAGCGCTCCCTGCGGCGTTAATGCCTCAACCCGTCGCAAGAACATTCCCGATTTCTATCGTGGGTGCGGGAGTGGCGCCTGGTTTATTCATGCTATGGATATTCAGGGGTCGAAGGACCGGTCAGGAGGCGACGGCAATTTTATTTCGCTTCATAACATCCAAATACCTCATTGGCTGCATCTATTGATGGCGCCGCAAATTTTCACAGGACGGCGCGACTGGAGTTTGTATGTCAGAAACCAAGCAGCCGGGCGCAGCTGGCGCCTTCCTGTTTTTCGCCCTTACTTATACTTTTTCGTGGACAGTTTTTTATCTCGGCTGGAGGACTGGAATCGAGCCACTACTCCTGCTTGGCGTTTGGGGACCGACATTATCGGCCTTGGCGCTAACCCTTCTTTTTTATGGACGTTCCGGTATTCTCCAAATGTTGCGCAGGTTTGGGCGCGTGCGAATTGGCGTTCAATGGTGGGCTTTGCTTTTGCTGCTTCCCGCATCCATACACTTTGTCGGCATCGCGCTATGGCAGCTTATTAGCGGCGGTCCAGTTGATGTTTACGTCACGCCGCCACAATATTGGCCCGGCGCAATCATCCCATCCATTCTGATCGCCGGGCTCGGTGAAGAATTAGGCTGGCGCGGCTACGCACTCCCGCGGTTGCAGACAAGTGTAACCCCTCTGGCCGCCGCACTGATCCTTGGCATCACACATATTTTTTGGCATATGCCGACTTACTGGCTGGGTCAGGGCATTCATAATGTCCCCGCCTTGTGGGTGTTTGGTTTCGGCGTTCCTTGGACGATTATTTTCGTATGGCTTTACAATAAGTCGGGCGGCAGCCTCCTCTTCGCTGTGGGTTTCCATGCGATCTCAAATGCATCGCTTTCCATTGTCCGATTTATGCCACTCGACAGAGAAGTGCCCATAACGCCGGAGTTAATCACACGGCTAGAGTTGCCAGCGGACCTAGCAGGACCATATCTCATCGTCATCTGCGTCTACTGGATTGCCGCGTTGCTGGTCATTGCCTTAGGCGGCCTGAAAACTGGCAACACAGACACCCCTTAGCCTGAAAAGCGTTACCGCCAACTCTCTGTAATCATATTTCACCCAAATGCTGTCTTTGGCGCCGTCCGCGTCGCGAAAGGTCGTGATGCCGGACTCCGCCGAGACGCCGGAGCCAGTGAGCGCAACAATGGCCTTGGGCGCCCGCAATATCTATTCGCCGAAATAGCGGGCAAGACCGATCAGGAAATCTCTCTTGCCAATATCAAGACCCAGATGACGCAGGATCAGATAAGTGCTGGTTACATGAAAATAGAGATTAGGCATGACCCATTCATGCGCGAAAGCCTCGCGCGGCATGGTGACTTTCCGGTCCGGCCCCATGGGCACGGTGATGTCCGCCTTCGGATTGGCGTCGAGCGCCGCTATGTCGAGTTTTTTGACAATGTCTCCGGCGCGTTTAATGCGTGCGCGCAATTCCGCGAAGTCTTTTTCGTCATCGGGGAAGCTCGGAATGTCGGCGCCGGCGAGACGCGAGAGGCCGCGCGCCGGAATTTCCGTAGCGAAACGCACCTGCGTCGCCAGCGGGTGCATGTCCGGCGCCATGCGCCAGCCCAGATAAACGCTCTCTTCCACTTTTGTATTCTCGCAGCGCTCTGCGGCCTTAACGAGAATATGGTCCAACGAGATAAGCATATTGTCGACGGCCGGGAGTACAGAAGACGAAATTGTCGTTGTCATTGGGAATGTCCTGTTTGAAAGGCTGGGCGCCAGTTGCGCGCCCGGTCGATTTAGGGAATGACTCTCCCATGTTTAAGCCCCCAGGCAACCCCCACGCGAAAACGTGACATGAAAAACGTTCTCTTTGTCTGCCTTGGCAATATCTGCCGCTCGCCCGCAGCGGAGGGCGTCTTGCGCGCCAAGGCCAAAGAGCGCGGTGTCGACGTCACCATTGACAGCGCCGGAACCGGAGGCTGGCACGCGGGCGACCCGCCCGATGCGCGTATGACGGCGACGACTGCAAAACGCGGGATCGATATTTCCTATCAGCGCGCGCGGCAGGTCGATCTTTCAGACTTTTATCAGTTCGATTATTTGCTGGCGATGGACCTGTCGAACTTCTCGGACCTTCTCGAACAGGCGCCGCCAAACCGCACCTGTGACATCAGGCTGTTTCTGGATTTCGCCGAGTGCGCAACGCGCGAGACGCCCGATCCCTATTATGGCGGCGCCGATGGTTTTGAGCATGTGCTCGATCTCATCGAACAAGGGGCTGAAGGCTTTCTCGATCACCTCGAAGACGAAAGCGCGTAGCTCGCCTGGATATCGTAAACACTGGTCGTGTTGCCAAGCTGCGATGAATAGAGGTGAAAATCCTCCACGGGAAACGGCCCGCAGGAAAACAATCCGTGCTGGGCGGCGTAACTTTCCGCTTCATGCAACGTCGTCCCTTTCAGATAAGCCAGCGTTACATGAGGCTTGAATTTGCGCTTCTCAAGATCGAACCCGGCGCGCCGCAATGCCGTTTCAACCTTCGCCTGCAAATGCAACAGCGCCGGTGCAGGCTCCGCGCCCGCCCAAAGGGAATGAGGTTTCTTGTCGCCAAAGGTTCCAATCCCTGACAGGCGCAACTCAAAAGACGGCGCGTCAATTTCTGACAGTGCGTCAATGGCGGCGTCGAAGCCATGCCGGTCGGCCTCGCCAATAAAAGCCAGCGTCAGGTGAAAATTCTCGACCGGACGCCAGCGCGCACCCTCAACGCCATATTGCAGCGTGGTGAGCGCATCGGCGACAATCTCAGGCAGGGAAAGGGCGACAAACAGGCGGTGCATGATGAAGCAAGTTGGGTTTAATATGTCCCCGCATAGCAGCTTTCGAATCGAAGTCGAATATTCAACGCACAAATATGACTGACGCCCCCAAACTTTTCTGCCTCGGATATGGCTACACGGCCCGCTTTTTCGCAGCGCGGATGCGCGCGCAAGGATGGCGCATCGCCGGCACGACCACCTCCCCCGATAAAGCCGCCGCCATGAAAGAAAATGGCGTTGCAGCGCATCTGTGGGGCGATGACAGGTTTGACCCGTCATGGCTCGATGGCGTTGATGCGATCCTGATTTCAACGCCGCCCGGCGATGCCGGATGCCCCGCTTTCAACGCAGCGTCGGCGGCGATCGCCGAGCGCGCCAAACAGTTTCGCTGGATCGGCTATCTGTCCACCAATGGCGTCTATGGCGATCATGACGGAGCCTGGGTGAATGAGGAAAGCGAGCTACGCGCCACAAACCCCCGCGCCCTGCACCGCATCGAGGCAGAGGAAAGCTGGCGCGCGCTGGCGTCAGCCCATGACCTGCCGCTGGTCATCTTTCGCCTGCCGGGAATTTACGGCCCCGGGCGGTCGGCGATCAATACGGTGCGCGCCGGCAAAGCAAAACGCATACTCAAAGAAGGACAGATATTCTCGCGCATGCATGTGGAGGACATCGCCGCCGCGCTTGCCGCCAGCATGGACAAACCAATGCTGCATGACATCTACAATCTGGCCGATGACGAACCGGCGCCGCCGCAGGAGGTTGTTGAATTTGCCTGCACATTATTAGGCGTCACACCGCCGCCGCTCGTCCGATTTGAAGACGCAGACCTATCGCCCATGGCGAAAAGTTTCTACGCAGACAACAAGCGCGTCTCCAATCAACGACTGAAAGACGCGCTCGATTTCAAATTGACCTATCCGACCTATCGCGACGGATTGCAGGCGATCGCACAAGCAGAAGTGCGGGCTTAATACGCCTCATCGCCTTCAGTGGTTTTTTCCGGCGATTCCTGTTCAAGCAACGCGTCTTCATCCCATTCATAAATGCCTTTGATAAAGCAGCGATTGGTGAAGCCCGGGCTGTCCCTGACGATAATTACGTCGCCCTTGGTGACGCAGCCGCCTGCGGGCCGGCTGTCGAGACCAATGCTAAGCGCTGATCGCAGTGTGTTCGAGCGGCAGTTTCCGGAAAGCTCCGTATAGTACCAATCGTTCACGCCCTTCTCGAGCAGCACGACATTGTCGACGCCCTTGAGATCTTTCCAGCCATTGATGGTGCTGCCAAAACAGATGCGGTCGACCTTTTCACCGATCCGCGGATCGGGGCCCTTGTCTTTCTCGCCTTCATGATGACTGGCGCAAGCGACGCCCGTCATCAGAGCGGCGCCGGCAATCACTGACAGAAGCTGTTTCATGAAGTCCCTCCACTATTCGTCGCGCCCAGCGGATTATGATTTAACATAAAACCCTGCCGCGCAGTTCCACACAAATGCGCGAGCGGCGCGCACTACAGCCAATTCAGCGAAAATACGGATAAGAATGCTGGCGCTTTTAAGACGCAATCGCGTCGCCATAAGCGACTTTGTAGAAAGATTTCAGCAGCCTGAAGACTTCCTCGCCGCGGCCTTCGCGGTGCAACGCTTCGAGCGAGGCCCGCGTCAGATCGAAGGCGCCGCCGGGCGCACGCGGCGTCGTCAATTTGTGACATCCCATTGACCAGTCGGGAAAATTGCGCGCCGACAAGGGCGCACGATAAAGTTCGATAATCTGGCGGTGGCGCGGATCGGCGGCAATCCGGGCATAGGTCGCGTCGAGCGCCTCTTTCGGCCCTTCAAGAGCCTGGATAAAATTGCCCTCAGCGAACAGGAGAATGCCGGTCAGACCATTTTCAGCGTTGTTACGCTGTGAAACCTCAAGGATTCCCTCAAGATCGGGCGCAGCTCGCAGGGCGGCGCTTGTATAGACGATAATTTCCATAATGAGCGCCTCCGGACCTTTTCTTATCAGGTGGCCTGTAACTCTTCTCTCCCGAAGCCGGCATAGCGCACCGGCCTTTATAAGCTGTTGACGCAGGGCCGTTTTAGAAAAGGACATAAAGAAATCTTTATATGTCCCTTGCCGCCCCACCGCGCCCCTGTTATAGCGCCGCCCATACTTTCATCAGCAGATCAGGGAATCACCGACATGACCGCGCCCGCGCATCACGATTATCACGTCAAAGACATCAACCTCGCGGATTACGGCCGCCGGGAGATCGAGATCGCCGAAACCGAAATGCCGGGCCTGATGGCGACGCGGGAAGAATATGGCAAGGCGCAGCCGCTGAAAGGCGCGCGTATCGCCGGCTCCCTGCATATGACGATCCAGACCGCAGTGCTTATCGAAACGCTGAAGGATCTCGGCGCCGATGTGCGCTGGGCGTCGTGCAACATCTATTCGACCCAGGATCACGCCGCCGCCGCCATCGCCGCAACCGGCACGCCGGTCTTTGCTTTTAAAGGTGAGACCCTAGAAGAATATTGGGACCTCGCCGACAAGATTTTCGAATGGCCGAACGGCGAAACCGCCAATATGATCTTGGACGATGGCGGTGACGCGACGCTCCTGATCCTGCTTGGCGCCGATGCGGAAAAAGATCCGTCGATCCTCGACAATCCTTCCAATGAAGAAGAGACCGCGCTGTTCGACACGATCAAGCGCCGCCTTGCGAAACAACCGAACTGGTATTCGACGGTCAAGGCCAACATCAAAGGCGTGACCGAAGAAACAACGACCGGCGTGCTGCGTCTTTATCAGCGCCAGAAGAAAGGCACGCTTCCTTTCCCGGCGATCAACGTCAACGACTCCGTGACGAAATCGAAGTTCGACAATAAATACGGGTGTAAAGAGTCACTCGTCGACGGCATCCGCCGCGGCACAGACGTCATGATGGCCGGCAAACTCGCACTCGTCGCCGGCTATGGCGATGTGGGCAAAGGCTCGGCGGCTAGCCTGCAAGGCGCCGGCGCGCGCGTCATGGTCACGGAAATCGATCCGATCTGCGCCCTGCAAGCCGCCATGGACGGCTTTGAAGTCGTCACCATGGAAGAAGGCTGCAAACGCGCCGACATCGTCATTACCTCGACGGGCAACAAGGATGTGCTGACCGTCGATCACATGAAGTCTCTCAAGGACATGGCGATCGTCGGCAACATCGGTCACTTCGACAATGAGATTCAGGTCGAAGGCCTGAAGAATTTCAAATGGGCGAACGTCAAGGATCAGGTGGACATGATCACCTTCCCCGACGGCAAGCGCATGCTGCTTCTTTCTCAGGGCCGTCTGTTGAACCTCGGCAACGCAACGGGGCACCCGTCCTTCGTTATGTCCGCGTCCTTCACCAACCAGACGCTTGCGCAGATCGAACTCTGGACCAAGGGCGAAGAGTACAAGAACGAAGTCTACGTCCTGCCGAAACATCTCGACGAAAAAGTTGCAGCCCTTCACCTCGCCAAGGTTGGCGCGCAGCTGAGCAAGCTCAGCCAGGAGCAGGCGGACTATATCGGCGTGCCAGTGGAAGGCCCCTACAAGTCCGACCACTACCGCTATTAAGAACGATCACCTTTCGGGCTTTTTGCAAAACCGCCGGCCTCTCGCCGGCGGTTTTTTTGTGGCCTCAGCTCCCACCAGAAAAGTATTGCTACATCTGTAGCATAACGCTAATATGCGACTATTGTAGCACGGGGGCGTGCTCATTGGTATCCGCGTTCTGAACGCTTCCGTCTATGTGCGCTCAATCCTGAGCAAACGCATGAAAGGAATGCGCTATGCTATTGATAAGATGGATTCTTGGCACGCCCATGGCTGCACTCGTGACAGTGAGCCTGTTCTTCATGATGGCCCAGCTGATCAAAGACCGGAATGAGGCTCTGCCGCCATCAAAACCGGATATGATCCTCAAGATTACGCCGCAGACAAAAGAAACAGATCCCTATGAAATCAAGCCGCCAACGCCAGTCCTTCAAAAAGCGCCGCCGGAAACTGATTTCGAATTTGAAAAAACAAGCAGAGCCCCGATTGGCCCCCAGGTCACACCGGAGCGCACGCCAGTCGACCGAACCCCACCGGGACAAACAACCCGCTTCGGCCCCACCATCAAAGTGCCGCCTGCTTACCCGGAGGGCTGCCGCTCGCGCGGGGTCGAGGGCGTCGTTATCGTCGAGTTCGATGTCTCGCCCGAAGGCAATGTAATCAATCCGCGGATCAGCTCATCGCCCAATGGATGCTTCAATCGCACGGTGCTCAAAGCCATCTCGGGGTGGAAATATCCGCCCGCCGCGAATGGCGGCATGCGCTACGGCCTCATCGAGCGGTTCAATTTTCAGCTTCAGGAATAATGCGTTAGGGGCCGCTTACCTGTTGAAAAGTTCATCGCCGGAGCGGCCCCAATCCTGGCTTTTGCCCTAGCAGGGCATAACGAACACAGTACATATTGTGCAGCTCAACAGTCAGTGACGCAAAATATCGCGAATCTGTGTATTCAGCGATTTGGGGAGAGCCCATGACGCTGTTACTGGCGCGACGGCGAGCAGGTGCGTGAATGCGGCGATACGCGAAGTTCTTGATGGCGGGCTCGACCCTTTCCGGGGTCTTTGGCTTGTCCAGCGCGCTTGCCCAAAGCGCGACCGGCGCCGCTGACACATCCGGCGGCGCACTTTCCGCTTTGACCGGGATCGATCCCCTAGTCGCAGGCGCAGCAGGCGCAATCGGACTGGCCGTCGCCGCCGTGGTCTGGGCGCTCCGTGTTTCGGCTGCGACGCGCCACCAATCGCTCCACTGGTCAGACACGCTCGCGGAAATGGAAGCGCGGCTGGAAAAAGCCGACTCCGTTCTGTCCGCCCATCCCGGCCTCGTGCTTGTCTGGGAAGATGACACCGACTCCTTGAGCGCCGGCTGGGGCGACCCCAAAATTCTCGGCGGACCAGCCGCGCTAGCGTCCCTCTTGTCTTTCTCCAAGGAAGGCGAAGACGCGAAAACATCGCCCGTGGACCGGTTGCTGAATGCGCTGGGCGCGCTTCCGCTTCAGGATGACGATGCGGAAAAACCGGAACCCTTGCGTGACAAGATCGCCAATCTGCGCGCCCATGGCGTCGCCTTTTCGGGCAATGTCGTGACGGCGGATGGACGCTCCATCGAAATTGACGGCCGCGTCGCCGGCGGACAGGTGGCGCTGTGGATTACAGATCCCGCCGTGCGCATGGCCGAAGACGGCGCCGTCATCGGCGCCTTCCGCGAGCGCGCCGTCGACCTGCATGGCGCGCACGCCCTTCTCGAACGCTCGCCAACGCCGGCCTGGCGGCGCAATGCGGATTTGCAACTTGTCTGGGTGAACCGCGCCTATGCCGAAGTCGTCGAGGCGCCAAACGCCGCCGACGTGATCAAGCAGCAGATCGAACTCGACAATTCGATCAGGAAACTCGCCTCCTCCGCCGCGTCGGAGCGCAAGGCCAATGAAGGCCGCGCCGTCATTAATTCGCGCGGCGAACGCCGTGTCTTCCGGATTGTCGAAACCCCGCTGCATGGTTCCGGCGATGCGGCGCTCGGCGGCGTCGCTATCGACGTCACGGAACTCGACAAGGCGAAGTCCGATCTTAAACAACAGATTGAAGCGAACCAGCGCACGCTCGACCAGATTCAGACCGCCGTCGCGATTTTCGGCGCCAGTCAGAACCTCATCTATTACAACCGCGCCTTTCAAGAGCTTTGGTCGCTTGACGACGCCGAGCTTTCGGGCCGGGTCTATCATGGCGAGGTGCTTGATCATCTGCGTATGAAGGGCCGCCTGCCCGAACCTTCCGACTACGACAAATGGAAGGAACAACAGCTTGCTCTTTACACGGAGGGTCTTGCCGAGCCCGGAGCCGAACGTCTCGGCGGCGCGCCGGACGATATCTGGCGCCTGCCCGACGGACGCACCATCCGCGTCGGGCGGATGCGCCACCCGCTTGGCGGCGTCATGCTCGCCTTTGAGGACATCACGGAAAAGATCTCCCTCGAAGCGAAGTTCAACACCCAGATCAAAGTGCAGAAAGCGACACTCAACAATCTCGCCGAAGGCGTTGCGGTGTTCGCCGGCGACGGGAAGTTACGGCTTTACAACAAGGCTTTCCAGAAGCTGTGGCGGCTCGATGCACGCCATCTCGACGCCGAGCCGCATATCGATGCGATCCTTGACGGGCTCAAGAAACTGGCGCGCGACGCCGACACGTCGTTCGATGCGCTGCGCCGCTCGATCGTCTCCAAGGCGCACGAAGACCGCCAGACCTATGAATTCCGCGAAATTCGCCTTGCGGACGGACGCACGATTGCGATTGGCGCAGAGCCCCTGCCCGATGGCGCAACGCTCGCCCATTTCATCGACGTCACGGACTCCAAAGAGCGCGAGAAAGAACTCAAGGAACGCAACGCCATCCTTGAAAACGCCGACCGCCTCAAATCGAAATTCGTCGATCACGTTTCGTATCAATTGCGCACGCCGCTTTCGACGATCATCGGCTTTTCGGAAATGCTCGACGGTCAGATGTTCGGCGTTCTGAACGACCGCCAGAAAGATTACATCGCCTCGATCCTATCGGCGTCCTATCATCTGCGCGATCTCATTACCGATATTATTGATCTCGCCGCGATCGACGCCGGTCAGCTCGATGTGTCGTTCAAGAAAACCGATATCCGCAAATTGCTGGAAAGCGCGGCGACCTTCGCGGCGCTCAAGGCTGAAGATACGCAAGTCGCTCTTAAGGTCGATTGCCCTAAAGATATCGGCGAGGCGGAGCTTGACGAAAAGCGCATCAAACAGGTGCTGTTTAATCTTCTCGCCAACGCCTTCGCCTATACCGGCCCTGGCGGCGCGGTCACGATTGGCGCGAAACGCGTCGGTAAGGCGGTGAAAATCTGGGTCTCCGACACTGGCCGGGGCCTTTCCCCCACGGATCAGGCCCGCGCCTTTGACGCCTTTGAAAGCCGCGGCCCGTCCGCTGGCGCAGGCCTCGGCCTCGCGCTCGTGGAACGCTTCGTGAAGCTCCATAATGGCTGGGTGCGCATGGAGTCCAAGGAAGGCGAAGGCGCAGTTGTAACCTGCTTCCTGCCGGAGCCTGTCGCGGGCAACGAAGCGGCGGCGCCCGGGGATGTCATTGAGACTGAGGAAAAATCCGAGCCTGCGGCGAAAAAGAAACCTGCGCGCAAACGCGCCAAGCCCCGCCGCACCGGCGAGTCCCCGGCCCGGCCACAAGCCGCCGAATAACCGCAAGACGGGCCCAAACAGACGATCTCCGCTGTTTTAGCGCCAGCCTCGTTTTCGCCGGGTTCTCGGCCTATATGCGAAAAACAGCTCACACTTTCTCGCACGCCGCTCTAGAGTGCCTCCATGATCGCCACCCTTTTGTTGCTTCTCGCCACCCCGGCTGAGACCCTGAGCCCGCGTTATGCGGACTGTATCAACCTCATCGAAGCTGATCTGGAGCTTGGCCGCATCGCCGCGCAGCAGTGGGTTGGCGAAGGCGGCGGCGCCGAAGCGCGCCACTGTCTTTCGGTCGCAGATTTCAAGGCCGGTTTTCCCAAGCTCGCGGCGCTGCGCCTCGAGGAGATCGCCCAGCGCAATGATGCGGGCGACGACTATGTCCGCGCACGGCTTTTGTCTCAGGCGGCGAATGCGTGGCTTGAAGGCGGCGAGCCCACACGCGCCGAAGACGCCCTCAATCAGGCGCTGGCCCTCGTCCCAGACAGCGCCGAGCTGCAACTGACGGCGGCGAAAGTCTACGCCGCGCAGGAACGCTGGCATGAAGTGATCACGGCCGTCACCACCGCCGAAGACGGCGACCTGGTCAGCGCTGAGACTTTCGTCTTGCGCGGCCGGGGACGCTACACATTTGGCGCCTATGAAAAATCAGCGGAGGATGTGGTCGCCGCCCTCTCCCTTGATCCTACAAATGTGGACGCGCTGGTCCTGCGCGGCGATCTCGCACAAGTGGGACTCAATATCGACGTGTTCCTGGAAACGTCTGATCAAGAATAAAGCGCCTTTCCTCAATTCGACCTCGACGCACAGGGAAAATCACCCCAAAGCCCTTCCCCGGGGAGCTTGTTAACCTTTGGTTAAGTAATGAGTCCTCCGATGGGTTAATAAGATGTTGGGCGAAAGGTCGGCGCCATGGCTAGCGCATCACTGCAGGGCGAATCGGTCCGTGAACTCCAGGAACGCATCGCGCGTGAAGCGAGCGCACCGCCGCCGCGACGGCGTTCTGGCCTGTCGCGCGCTGCGCGCCTTAATCTTATCGACATTCTCTCGCGCTGGAGCGGCCCCGGCCTCGCCCTGATCGCTGGCGTATCAGTCTATCTCGCCATTCTGTCGGGCCGGACCTATCCGGGGCGCGCGACCGCCTGGGCTTTGATGATACTGGGCGCGCTATGGGTGACGCGGCGGCTCAGAAGCGATTTTCGCGCCGGCGGACGCCTTGCCTCCCGGCCCTTCCGCTGGAGAGCCTCCTTTACGGCGAGCCTCAGCGTTCTCGGCGTGATTCTCGCCAGCGCGCCGATTCTGCTTGCGCCAGTAGAGGCGGTCACCGCGTCAGGTATCCAAATTCTCGCCCTTTCCGTTATCGCCTCTTTTGTCGCCGCGCTCATGCTCTCGGCGCATTTGCCGAGCGCTGCAGCGCTCGCCATTCCGGGCGCTGCTTTCGCCGTGCTCGCCGGTATCCGTGCGGGCGATACGGGGCTGCTCGCCGGCGGCGTCGCCATTTCGCTGCTTAGCATTTCCGGGCTGTATCTCGCCAACCGGTATCTCGAAAAGTCTGCGGCGAAGCGCTATCCGCGCACATCATTGCTCCGGCGCGAAATTGAGCGCCGCGCAGGCTCTGCTGTCGCGGCGCCGGGAAGCCATCACGCCGCGCAAGCCTGATCGCTGAACACCCCATATTATCGCATTTTTAATACTTATTTAGCTGCTGCAGCATTTTACGCAGCGCCGCAGCCGTTATATCGCAGCGGAACGAATTCACATGCTTTTCGTTAGACAATTTCAAAGCCTTCACGTTATGACGGCCAAAAGTTTTTGATCGCAAAGGACGCGATATGCCTGAAGGCTTTATCACCGACACCGATAGCCGAATCCTTGAAGACGTTGTTGCGCTGGCAGAGAAAAAAAAGGCCGGCGATCACGATGAAACCGGCGCCCTGACGCCCGCCTTCAAGAGCTATCTTGAACAGATCGTTTTATACGCCACCGGCGAAGACAAAATCTGGACCGAGCCGCAAGCGCTCCTCAACCGCGCCAGCGCCGCATGGAAACATGCGCAGACACGCAAGGCCGGTGAAAGCAAAGTCTCGTTGCGCATCGAGGACGGCCAAAGCTGGACTGAACGGCGCATGGTCCTCGACATTGTCACCGACGATAAACCGTTTCTCGTCGACTCGATCTCGGCGGCGCTTGCCGATCACGGCAAGCCGGTGAGCTTTTTCTCCAACGCCGTCGTCGCCATCGCCCGAAACGCCAGCGGCAAACGCGACCCGAATGCGACGCAGGCGAGCTTCCGTGAATCCATGATCCACATCGAGATGGATCCGCCGGTCATCGAAAACGAACTCGAAGCGCTGCATGATGAAATCGAAGCGGTGTTGACCGACGTTGCGATCGCCGTTGAAGACTGGGAGCCCATGCGCGCGCGTCTGGGCGCCTGCATCGCACAGCTCGAACGCTCGCGCTTGCCGGGTGTGAAAGCCGACGAACAACGCGAAGCCGTACAATTCCTGAAATGGCTTTGGGACAACCGGTTTGCGTTTCTGGGCGTGCGCCATTTCGACAAGGTCGGTGAAGGCGACGCCATTCAACTCGCGGTCGATGCGGGAAAAGATCTCGGCATCCTAAGGGCGCCGGGCCGCAATGTTCTGCAATCCACATTCCAGCCTGACGGCAATCTGTCCCCGGCTGTGGCCTCTTTCCTTGCGTCGAAAGAACCCCTGCTGGTCGCAAAATCGAGCACCAAGTCGCTCATCCACCGCCGCGTCTATATGGACTATGTAGCGGTCAAGAATTTCGCGCCCGACGGAACGGCGATCGGCGAAGATTTGTTCGTCGGCCTCTTTACGGCCGAAGCGTATAATCGCCCGGCGTCGGATATTCCGCTGGTGCGCGCCAAGGTGCACGCCGTCCTCGAAAACACGGCCTTCACGCCCGGCGGACACAACGAAAAAGCGCTCGTTAACATTCTCGAGTCGTGCCCGCGCGATGAGCTTTTCCAGGTTGATGTGGAAACATTGACGGAAATGGCCCTCGGCATTCTGCGCCTTTACAAACGCCCGCGCGTCAAACTGTTCATGCGCCGCGACCGTTTTGACCGCTTCATCTCCGCGATGCTTTTTGTGCCGCGCGACCGGTTCAATTCCGAAATCCGCGAACGCGCCGGCCAGCTGCTCGCCGATACATTTGACGGCCGCGTCCTTTCCTTCACGCCTTTCTTTGGCGATGCGGCGCTGGTGCGCGTCCATTACATCATCGG
This sequence comes from Alphaproteobacteria bacterium, assembly GCA_030426465.1. Lineage (GTDB taxonomy): Bacteria > Pseudomonadota > Alphaproteobacteria > Caulobacterales > Parvularculaceae > Hyphococcus. The sequence continues at coordinate 10,534 of JAUHYK010000056.1, read as the reverse complement.
GATCAAACCCGGCGCGCCGGAAGGCCCCGGCATGGGCGAGCTGACCTGGCAAGTGCGCCAGATCTGCCGCAACTGGAATGACGGGCTTCTGGAAACAATGCGTGAAGCCAATGACGGCTCGGCGCCGACCGCGCTTTACGCGAAATATGAGAAGGCGTTTGACGCCGGCTATCGCGAACGCACGTCACCCAAAGGCACGCTGTTCGATATCGATGCGCTGGAACGACTAGACAGCGAACCGATGGTCGTTCGCGCCTATCGAAAGCCCACGGACGACGACAAGACCGTCTGCATCAAGATTTACAAACGCGGCGCGCCGATGACCTTGTCGACGTTGATTCCGACGATTGAAAATCTAGGCCTCAGCGTCCTACAGGAAGCCAGTTATCAGGTTTCGCCATACGGTCAGAAGAAAGACTGCTGGATTCATGACTTCACAACCGTGCAGTCAGGCGGCCAGCCGGTGGCGTTGAATGAAGTCAGGGAGACCTTCGAAGAGACCATTCTCGCCGTCTTGGAAGGCCGCACGGAAGATGACGGTTTCAACGAACTGGTGCTCACCGCCGGCGTCAACTGGCGCGAGGCGTGGCTCCTTCGGGCCGCCGCCAAACACCACATGCAGGCAGGCTTTGCGTATTCCCAGACCTACATTCAGGAAGCGCTTGGCAATCATCCGTCGATTGCACGGCTGTTGATCGCGGCTTTCCATGCGCGCTTCAATCCTGATGGCCCGTCCAGCGCCGATGCGCGGATCAAGGATGTCGAGGCCGCCGACGCCGCGATTGAAGACGCGCTGAATGCTGTGGCCAGTCTCGATGAAGACCGCATCATCCGCCGCTATCGCACGCTTTTCGCGGCGATCACGCGCACCAATTACTACCAGCGCCTCGCAGACGGTTCGATCAAGACTTATATCTCCTTTAAGGTCGACAGCTCCAAAGTCGCGGAAATTCCGGAACCCAAACCCTATCGCGAGATTTTCGTCTCGGGCCCCAGGGTCGACGGCGTGCATTTGCGTTTCGGTCCGGTCGCGCGCGGCGGCCTTCGCTGGTCAGACCGGCGCGAAGATTTCCGTACAGAAGTGCTTGGTCTCGTCAAAGCGCAGCGCGTGAAGAACGCGGTGATCGTCCCGACCGGCTCCAAGGGCGGGTTCTATCCGAAACAATTGCCGGCAGGCGGCGACCGCGCCGCGATCTATGAAGAAGGCCGCGAAGCCTACAAGGTCTTCATTCGCGGACTTCTCGATCTCACCGACAACATCGTCAGCGGCGAACCGAAAACGCCGCCGCGCATTGTCCGCTGGGATGATCCCGATCCTTATCTCGTCGTCGCGGCCGATAAAGGCACGGCCGCGTTTTCCGACACGGCGAACGCAATTTCCGAAGAATACGGTTTCTGGCTTGGCGACGCGTTCGCCTCGGGCGGGTCGGCCGGCTATGACCACAAAGTCATGGGCATCACCGCCCGCGGCGGCTGGGAGGCGGTGAAACGCCACTTCCGTGAAATGGGCAAGGACATCCAGACCGAGCCGTTCACCGCGGCCGGCGTTGGCGACATGTCCGGCGACGTTTTTGGCAACGGCATGCTGTTGTCGCAGCAGACAAAACTTGTCGCCGCCTTCGACCACCGCGACATTTTCCTGGACCCCGATCCCAATCCGGCGAAATCATGGGCCGAGCGCAAACGTCTGTTCGATTTGCCGCGCTCGTCCTGGCAGGATTACGACAAAAAGCTAATCTCCAAGGGTGGCGGCGTCTTTTCACGCACGGCGAAATCCATTCCGCTGACGCCGGAAATCAAAAAACTTCTCGGCATCGCCGACAAGGAGTTGCCGCCATCCGAACTGATCCGCGCAATTTTGAAAGCGCCGGTGGAGCTTTTCTGGCTCGGCGGCATCGGCACCTATTTCAAAGCTGAAGACGAAGAGAACTGGCGGGTCGGCGACCGCGCCAATGACGCAATCCGGATCGACGCGAGCGAGATGAATATGAGCGTCGTTGGCGAAGGTGCCAATCTCGGCCTCACCCAGCTCGCGCGAATCGAATATGCGCAAAATGGCGGACGCATCAACACGGACGCGATCGACAACTCCGCCGGCGTTGATTCATCCGACCATGAAGTCAACATCAAGATCCTTCTGTCTAATGCTATCGAGCATGGCGAATTGAAGCGCGAAGACCGTAACGACCTCCTCGCCTCCATGACGGAAGATGTGGCCGAGCATGTGTTGCGGCACAATTACGACCAGACCCGCGCCATCACCCAGATGGAGACCACCGCGCCTGGCGACCTCGATGTCTATGCGCGCTTCATGACGACGCTGGAGCGCGAAGGTCGGCTCGACCGGGCGATTGAATATCTCCCGGATGCAGAACGCCTGGCCTATATGCGCCAGCACGGCCTCGGGCCAACGCGTCCGGACCTCGCCGTGCTGCTTGCTTACGCCAAGATGTGGCTTTTCGATGAGCTCGCAAAATCCGATAACATGGATGACCCGCTATTTGAACGTGAGCTTGTCGCTTACTTCCCGGACGCGCTGCAACAATATGGCCGCGCCATCGTCACCCACCAGCTACGCCGGGAAATCATCGCGACGCGGCTCTCCAATGAGATTGTCGACACCTGCGGCGTCAGCTTTGTGCAGCGGGCGGCGGAAACAAGCGGCGTCGATTTCGCCGTCATTTCGCTCGCCTATGAGGCGGTGCGGCGGATTTTCAACCTCAACGATTTTGCAGCCTCCGTAGATGCCCTCGACAATCAGGCTCCGGCCTCCCTGCAGACGGGCCTCTATCTCGAAGCCTCGCGTTTGCTCCGTGAACAGACATTCCATCTCCTCGGCGATCCCGAAGCAAGAGACAGGCTGGCGCGGAAAGGACTGAAGGCCGTTGTCGACCAATATGAAGCGGCCGTGGCGGAGTTCAAAACCGCCCTGCCCAACATCCTCCCCGAAGATGCGGCGGCCGCGCTTGAAGATCGCCGGCAGGCATGGATCAATGACACCGCGCCGAAAGATATCGCCAGCGACGCAGCCGCGATCCCGGCGCTCGAATTTGCCTTTGACATCGTCAATCTCGCGAACGAAACCGGCTGGTCGAACCCGGGCGTTGGCGGCGTCTTCTTCGCCGTTGGCCGCCTCTTCAATATCGACGCCATGCGCGAGAAAGCACGCCGCGAGCCGCCAGCCGATCATTTCGACCGGATCGCGATCCGCCAGATCATCGAAGACCTGACCAACCGTCAGCGCATCCTGACGGCGCGCGTCATCGCCGCCGCAGGCGCTGAGCCCAAGGGCGCGCCGGCGAAATGGACGGAGAAAGTCATCGAGAAATGGTCAGCGACAGCGGAAGACGCGATTGCGCTTTATGAAGAGTCGACAGCCGCTCTCGATCTGACGGGCCCCGTCAGCGTCGGCAAATTCTCGCTCTTTATCCGCCGTCTCGATGAACTTTCGCTGGATACAGCGCGATAGATTGGTTTAGCGGTCACGCCGGTTGAGCGAAAAACCGGCTTCTACTTTTTCGCCCGGCGCTCTAGTGCCGGAAATGCCGGGCGCCGGTGAACACCATCGCGAGCCCGGCCTCATCCGCCGCCTTGATGACATCGTCGTCACGCATGGAACCGCCCGGCTGAATGACGGCCGTTGCGCCCGCTTCGGCAGCGGCCAGCAATCCGTCCGCGAACGGAAAGAAGGCGTCGGAGGCGACGACCGATCCTTTAGCGAGGCTTTCTGCGGCGCCTGACGCCTTTGCGGCGTCGTCGGCCTTGCGCGCAGCAATGCGCGAGGAATCGAGACGGCTCATCTGTCCGGCGCCGATCCCAACGGTCGCGCCGTCTTTCGCGTAGACGATGGCGTTCGACTTCACATGTTTAGCGACTTTGAACGCAAAGAGCATGTCGGCAAGCTCCTGGTCAGTCGGTGCGCGTTTCGTAACGACTTTCAATTCGTCTTCAGTCACCACTTTGGAATCGCGCGACTGCACGAGAAACCCGCCCGCCAGCGGTTTGATCACCAAGCCCGGCGCGTCCGGCGCAGGCAGACCGCCCGCGACCAGGAGCCGCAGATTTTTTTTAGCTGCAAAGGCCGCAATCGCCGCCTCATCGGCGTCAGGCGCGATGACGACTTCAGTGAAGGTTTCGATAATCTTCTCCGCAACCGAGCCGGTCAGTGTTTGATTGAGCGCGACAATGCCTCCGAATGCCGACACTGGATCGCAGCGAAGCGCGGCAAGATAAGCGTCCAGCATGTCAGCGCCGGTCGCGACCCCACACGGATTCGCATGTTTGATAATTGCGACCGCGGGTTTTTCCGCTCCGAACTCGCCGATCAGTTCATAGGCGGCGTCAGTGTCATTGAGGTTATTATAGGAAAGGTCTTTGCCCTGAACCTGACGCGCGGTCGCGACGCCGGGGCGCTTGTCGCCGGTCTTGTAGAACGCCGCTTCCTGATGCGGGTTCTCGCCATAGCGCAGCACATCATCAAGCTTGCCGGCCATGGAAAAGTCTTTCGGGAACGTCTCGTCAAGCTGGCCCGCAAACCAGCGAGAGATCGCCGAGTCATAAGCGGCGGTTTTTGAAAACGCCTTCATGGCGAGGCGCTGTTTGGTGTCATCGTTCAAGGCGCCGCCATTTTCGATCTCGCCAAGCACGGCTTCATAATCGGCGGGATCGGTGACCACGCCGACAAAACGGTGGTTCTTCGCCGCCGCGCGGATCATCGCCGGGCCGCCAATGTCGATATTTTCGATGCATTCGGCGAAGTCTCCGCCTTTCGCCACCGTTTCCTCAAACGGGTACAGATTGACGACAAGCAATTCGATCCCGTCGATGCCGTGGTCGGCCATGGATATCAGATGGCCTTCATCGTCACGCAGCGCCAGCAATCCGCCGTGAACGCGCGGATGAAGGGTCTTGATGCGCCCATCCATCATTTCGGGAAATTCAGTGATGTCCGAAACGTCGGAGACGGCGAGCCCCGCCTCGCGCAGCGCTTTCGCGGTGCCTCCGGTGGAGACGAGATCAACGCCCGCGCCCGCAAGGCGTTTGGCGAAATCCACAATTCCGGTTTTGTCAGAGACGGAAATCAGCGCGCGGCGCACCGGCGTGTTGTCGGCCATTGTCATACCCCTTTTCGGATGGCGCCGGATTAACGCCCGGGCGCACCAAGGGCAAGGCTGCGACAAGGCTCAAAGGGAAAATTAGCGATTCGACTGGTTCGGCGAATGCGCTGCGGCGCCATTCGTTGCGCTGAACTCGGGCACCAGATGATGCACCGCTTCGTCCAGGCCCGCCTGCTCCCCGCGCAGGGCCGCATCGATGACGTCGGAAAGCCGGGGATTGAGTATCGGCAGATCGATCATCGCCGGCGACGCGAGCAAGACGCCCTCCGCCCCGGTTTTCACCAGCGCGTCCGTATCGAGGAAGATCTCCTCAAACAGCTTTTCGCCCGGACGCAGCCCGGTGAACTTGATTTCAATGTCCTTGCCCGGGGTCAGACCGTAAGCCTCGATCATGCGTTTGGCGAAGTCGAGGATCTTCAGCGGCTCACCCATATCAAGAACGAAGACGCGCCCGTCATGGGTGACAATCGTATTCTCCGCCACGTCGAGACTGGACGCCAGCAAGACAAGCTGGATCGCCTCACGCGTGCTCATGAAATACCGGATGATTTCGGGATGGGTGACGGTGACGGGCCCGCCACGCTCAATCTGGCGGGTAAAGAGCGGCGCGACAGAACCGGTAGACCCCAAAACATTCCCAAACCGCACCGTGACGAAGCGCGTATCATTTTGCGCAACGTCGAGCGCTTGCGCATAAAGTTCGGCGATGCGTTTCGTGGCTCCCATAAAGCTTGTCGGGTTCACGGCCTTGTCGGTGGAGATGAACACCACGGACTCGGCCTCATGCTCCATGGCGGCGTCAAAAACATTTTTCGCGCCGAGCACATTCGTCAGCGCGCCCGCGCAACGGTTTTCCTCGACAATAGGCACATGCTTGAAAGCAGCCGCATGAAGAACAACGTCAGGTTCGGCGCGGTCGAAGACGCGTCGTAGATGCTCGGCGCGGCAGACATCGGTAAGTTCGGATTTGAAGATGCCGCCGTAACCGGCTTCTTTCAGTTCGAGATCGATCTGGTAAAGCGCAAACTCAGCATTATCGACAAGCGTCAGACGCGCAGGCTCGAAAGATGCAATTTGCCGGCAGAGTTCGGAGCCGATCGTGCCGCCGGCGCCTGTGACCAGAATGCTCCTGCCGGCCATCATCTTCCGGGCGGCCTTAAGATCGATCTTGCGCGGGGGGCGCGGCAAAAGATTGGCGAGGTCTATCGTATGACCAGGACGGACCCGCGTCCGCTCCGCGCCAAGAAATCCCCGTACTGTCTCTACTATCCCCGGCATCGCCCGCGCCCGCTCCCTGTAATGTTATTTATGCACATCGTAGCGCGTAGCGCCAGCCGCAGTCCCCTAAACCGCGTCGAGACGCTGCAGCGCCCATTTTACATTGAGCGCCGTCTCCTCGCGCCGGTCATAAACGCCGGCCCGAATGATAATCTGCTCAGACGCCGCCGGCGCGCCGCCAGCGCCGCAATAGACGCTTTTTTCCAGCAGCAATTCCGGACAGTTGGATTTAAACCGCCAGCCTTCCTTGTTGGGAAGCAGCAGGATCACCGACTTTTTGTCCCGCGCGAGCGAAGCCCTGACGCCCGGATCTAGGTGAAACCGCCAGATTGCGGAATCGATTTCACGCGGCGCACAACCCGCCAGCATCTCCTCCCCTCGAAGATCTGCGCCATTCGCCGCAAGGAACAATCGCCGCAAATAGGACGCGCCTTCAGGATTTGGGGTCTCTATGCGGCGTTCGATCTCGAGGAGCCGTCCCGCGGCTTCTTCGCCGCGACGCTGGACGACATCCCCGAACACCGGCGACGCCCCGCTTTCCACAAAGGAAAGCGCCGTATGGGCGCTGCGCTGTTCAAGCGCCTTGCGCCATGCAACCCCGCGATGAGCGCCATTGCCGCAATTGACGAGGATGCGGCTGCGGCCAGAAGAAAAATGTAAGGAGCCTGTGCTTTTGAAAGCGTTGCCGCTGTCATCGGCAGTATCGGCGATCAGGAGCGCGCGCGCCGCTGTGAGTTTGTGATAGCGCGAGTGGCGCGCGAAATCGGCCGGTCCGAGACCGACATCCGTACCTGTCTGAACCGCGAGGAGCGCTTTTGAATCGTCTTCATACCCGCCATTGAAAATGGCGAGCCTGCCATCGGGACAGCGAAAGAACGCCGCCATGACGCTTGCGCGCTGAACCTGATGGCGGAGAAAACCCGGCGGCTGAAACCCGCGCGTCTCAATCGCCTTGATGAGCGACTGCAAGCGCAAGGCAAGCTTTAGCTGGCGTGAAGGGTTGCGGCTCACATGCCCGCCGTCAGGCCGCAATTGCAAACGCAGTTCGCGGCGCGCCATTTCAAGCCCGCGTTCCGCAGGCCCCTCACAGCCCGGCAGGGAATAGCCCGCAATGCCAAGACCGAGCGCCGTCATCAAGCGGTCGAAACCGGTGGCGGCGCGATGGGCGGACCGCGCCAGATGGCGTGTCTGGCGCGCCATGCAGGCGAGCACGCGGCTGCGCCACATTGCATCGGCGCCCGCCAGAATAAGCGGATGATAAGCGCAAAGCTCAACCAGCCGTTCCGCCGTGAAATAAGGCTCCCAGCTTTCCGCCGACCAGCGTTCATGGCGGTCGAGCCAGGCTTTCATCAGCTCGCGCGCAGGCGCCTTGCCGTCATCGCCGAGCGCTGAAAGATGGCGCAACCAGGAAAATTCCTGCAACCACGCATTCAGCGCGCCGTCGGGTTCGGCCAAATTCCACAGCTTTTCGAGTTCACCCTCACAGTCGATGCTTTCATCACCTAGCGCTATGCGTCCGCGAGCCAGCGCCTGCGCGATCGTTTTATCGGGCGCATAAGGATCATCAGGCTTGAACAACAGGCGATCCGGCGCCGGGCCTTTCAATTGCGCCTGATAGAACGGACTTTCACCCCAGGCGCGGCGAACCCGCGAGATTACATCGCGTGAGGCCTTTCCGGAATGTCGTTGAGCGCGGGCCATGCTATCACGATCCCGGGCGCAAAGCGGCGATATTCGCCGCATACTGACTTTCGCCGCCGCGAAAAACCGCCGAACCCGCCACTAGAACATCCGCGCCCGCCTCAATCGCGAGGGGCGCAGTCTTCGGATCGACGCCGCCATCAACTTCCAGATGAACGGACTTGCCGGACGCGTCGATCAGCTTGCGGATCGCTTCAATTTTTTTCAGTTGCGACGAAATGAATTTCTGCCCGCCAAAGCCCGGATTGACCGACATGACGAGAACAAGATCGAGATCCTCGATTACCGCTTCAATGGCGCTGGCGGGCGTCGCCGGATTGAGCGCCGCGCCTGCTTTCACGCCGGCGCCTTTGATGCGCTGGATCGTGCGGTGCAGATGCGCGCCAGCCTCGGGGTGAACCGTCAGGATGTTCGCCCCCGCCGCTGCAAAATCGTCGATATAGGCGTCGACCGGTGAGATCATGAGATGGACGTCGAATGGCAGATCCGTCGCCCCGCGGATCGCCTTCACCACCATGGGTCCAATGGTGAGATTGGGGACGAAATGCCCGTCCATCACATCGACATGAATGAAATCAGCGCCCGCCGCCGCAATAGCGGCGACTTCCTCGCCCAGACGGGCGAAATCGGCGGACAAAATGGACGGGGCAATCAGAACTCGGCTCATGGCTTGAGGTATCGTGATGCGCCGCCGGCGCGCAATAAGCACGGGGCCGAAATCAGCCTTGCTGTGCATAAATTCCTGAAAGAAAAACCCCGCCTTCTGGCGGGGTTTTCCTAGGGGGTGCGTGTAAGAGCGTCAGGGACGGACGCTTTCGATTTCTGAAAGGCAGCTTCAACGACCTAACGAGGCTCTTTGTAGGTTCCGAATGGGGCAAAAGTAAGACGAAACCGCCTTAATTTCACTCAAATTGTTGTTTTTATTGGTTAATTTCCATTATCCATAACACGGACCGGCTTGGCCTTAACCCTGACCGGCTTCAACGCAAGCCGGGTTTTCCACATGCCGAAAAGCGTTGCGCCAGCGAGCGCGGCCCCGGATAGGAGACCGCCGATCCATTCGACGTCATAAAGGCCGATCCCGGCAAGGGCGAAAAGCGCGAGACCAAGCAGCATCGCCAGAAAACGCAGTGGCGATGAGACGGCCCGCCCAACGACACGGGCTGCGCCTGAGGCTGTAGAAGCCGCAACCCGGGCTGTTTTGATAGCGCCATCAGTCACCGCTTCGGCCACTTTGCGCGCGCCGATCAGCTTGACCAGCCCCGCCAGGCTAGCCGCCGCCGCAGCTAAAAGCGCCCATTTCTTGGCGTTCAGGGGGGCTTTTTCCTGATCGGTGTGGTCAGCCGCATGGGCGATAACCGGCACCTCTACAGCCACCGTCGGTACGGTGACCGCGGGATCGAGGTCGCTGGCGCCCGCAGGCGACAGAGCCGCCGTCGCCGCCATCACCGACGCCGCCGCGAGCAGGCCAGTCTTCATTTTCTTCAAATTCATATTGTCGTCCCTCCAGAACGATTTGCTCTATAAATGGGGCGCTTCACCGCATTTTCAACATCGGTTGCGCTTCCCTTTCCGCCGCGATCCAAGACGCACAGAACGCCATCCTGCATGAAAAAGGGATTTGCACATGGAAAAACGACGCCTTGGCCGCACGGATCTGGATGTTCCCGCTCTTTGCCTCGGAACAATGATGTATGGCGACCAGATTTCCGAGGCAGACGCAATTCTGCAAATGGACGCCTGTTTCGATCGCGGGATCAACTTTCTCGACACGGCGGAAATGTACACCGTGCCGCCAAAACCGGAAACGCAAGGTGAGTCCGAGCGCATTGTCGGCCGGTGGATCGCGTCACGCAAAGCGCGGGACAAAGTCATTCTCGCCACGAAAGTCGCCGGCCGCTCACCCGCCGCCTATATGCGCCCGGAAGGCGGTGAGACGCGCCTGACGCCGGAGCAGATCAAATTCGCCGTGGAGCGCAGTCTTGAAAATCTGCAGACGGATTATATCGATCTCTATCAATTGCACTGGCCGGACCGCCCCATGCCGCTCTTTGGCGGCGGGCGCACCGGCTATGTGCACTATGACGACAAAGGCGTTCCCATCGAGGAAACCCTATCAGCGCTTGGCGATCTCGTGAAAGAAGGAAAGGTTCGCCATGTGGGGCTTTCCAATGAAACGCCTTATGGCGTGATGCAATTCCTGAAAGCATCGGATGAGCAAAACTTACCGCGCGTCGTCTCGATCCAGAACGCCTATAATCTGTTGAACCGGTCTTTCGAAATGGGCCTTGCGGAAATCGCGCTTGAAGAGGATGTGGGCCTCCTCGCCTATTCGCCGATCGGCCAGGGCGCCCTCACAGGGAAATATCTCGATGGCGGCAATCCGGCGGGATCGCGAAAAGCCCTGTTCAACCGGCTGCAGCGTTATGAAACGCCGA
>JAUHYK010000055.1 GCA_030426465.1 Alphaproteobacteria bacterium | reverse complement strand
GAGGGTGACGAAGTCGAGTTCGACCGGGTCGTCGCCGGTCGCGGCGATGCCGCCGCCCTGGCCGGAGGCGGTGTTCCCCGAGACGGTGCTCGTGTCGGGCACGAGCGACGCGTTGACCAGCCCGATACCGCCGCCGTCGCCACCACAAACAGGGCGGTCAATCAGCTTGAATATAGCTGGTTGCAATTCATGGACATGCAGGCCGGCACACTGCTCGCCTATTTCATCGCTTTCATGGTGCTGATCCTGGTATTCTTCGGCGTAAAATCGATGCTCGCCAGAGGTTAGGCGGCTTTTCAGGTCCAGTTTTTGAGCGGGCGGGTTCTCAAGGATCCGCCCGTTTTTCGGTTTTTGTTTCCATGACGCGATGTTTCCGGCATAAGGCGCGCCATGAGTGAAAGCACGATGAAATCCGAGAATTTTGACGCCGGCAGGGGCGTTGCTCCTGCACATTCTCTGGCGGGACCAGAGGATTATTTTTCGCTCTTAAAACCGCGCGTTATGTCGCTGGTGATCTTCACGGCCTTTGTCGGGATGGCGGCGGCGCCGGGCGCACTCAATCCGGGGCTTGCAGCTGTCTCTCTTTTTGCGATCGCGGTTGGAGCGGGCGCATCCGGCGCGCTAAATATGTGGTGGGATTCTGATATTGATGCGGTGATGACGCGCACCGCCAGCCGGCCAATCCCCATGGGCCGCGTCCCTCGCGCAGAGGCGGCGGCTTTTGGAGGCTTCCTGTCGGCTTTGTCGGTGGCGCTCCTCGCCCTCGCCTCCAACTATCTCGCCGCCGGGCTGCTCGCCTTCACCATCTTCTTTTACGTCGTCATCTATTCCATGTGGCTCAAGCGCTCGACGCCCCAGAACATCGTTATCGGCGGCGCCGCTGGGGCTTTGCCGCCTGTGGTCGGCTGGGCCGCCGCATCGGGCGCTGCGCCGCTTGAACCCTGGGTGCTGTTCGCGATCATTTTCCTTTGGACGCCGCCGCATTTCTGGGCGCTCGCGCTCTACAAGTCTGGTGACTATGAGCGCGCTGGCGTGCCGATGATGCCGGTGGCGCGGGGGGAAGCCTCGACCCGGCGCCAGATATTCCTGTATGCGCTTATCCTCGCCGCGGCCGGGCTGGCCCCGTTCTTTATTGGCATGGCGGGCTATCTATATCTCGCCGTCAGCGCGGTTCTTGGCGCAGGGTTTGTCTGGCTGTCATGGCGGGTGTTCCGTACTGCTCCGGGCGAGTATGGATCGGCCAAAAAACTCTTTGGTTTTTCAATTCTTTATCTGTTTGCGCTTTTCGCCGCATTGCTTGTGGAGTCGCTGGCGGCGACTTATCTCTGATCCAGATTCGGAAAGAGAGCTATGACGCCGGAAGAACTGAAACAGCGAAAGCGCCGTAATCTGGCGATCGCCCTGTCTTTGGCGGGTTTTATCCTCATCGTCTTCGTGGTGACGATTTTGAAGCTCAGCATGAATTAAAGGGAAGACGGGCGTGATGAATGAAGGCGCGAAACGAAACCGCAAGACGGCGCTGATTTTTTCAGGCGTCGCCGTGGGCATGGTCGCCATGTCCTTCGCCGCCGTGCCCGCCTATCGCGCGTTCTGTCAGGTCACAGGCTGGGGCGGCACCATCCAGCGCGCAGAGGCAGGCGCACAAGAGGTGCTGGAGCGACCGGTGACGGTCCGGTTCGATGCGGCGATCAGTGACGGGCTCTCCTGGCGCTTCAAGCCGGAACAGGTCTCTCAGACCCTTCATATCGGCGAGACCGCGCTGGCTTTCTTCGAGGCGGAAAATCTCTCCTCAAAGCCGGTCACGGGGCGGGCGAGCTTTAATGTGACTCCCGCCAAGGCCGGGATTTATTTTAAGAAAATCGAATGCTTCTGCTTCACCGAACAGACTTTGCAGCCAGGCGAGACCGTTTCCATGCCGGTCACCTATTTCGTCGATCCCGCAATCGCGAAGGACACCAATCTTGACGACGTCCAGACGATCACGCTCGCCTATACCTTTTTCCCATGGGACGACGCTGAGAGTGGCGGCGGCGGGGACAGTGCGGCCGAATAGCGCGGGCGCCAGCGGCCCCTAATGGGGGTTGGCGCTTGGATTTTCGGCGCGCCGCAGTATAGAAACCACTGACAAATTTCAGGATTCGCTTGAGAGGGACCAGCCATGGCCGGCGACGAAGTCAAACACGAATATCACCTGGTTAACCCGTCTCCATGGCCGCTGGTCGGATCGATCTCGGCCGCGATCATGATGATCGGCGCCGTCGCTTGGATGAAGTCCAGCGCAGGCGGCCTGATGATTGGCGGCGCCGATGAAGATGGCGGCGCAAAGATGGTTGGGTTATCCGGCAACTGGATGTTCATGCTCGGTTTCGCCGGCGTCCTGGTGACGATGATCGGCTGGTGGCGAGATATCATCGGTGAAAGCCTTCGCGGCGAAAACACCTCGACGGTGATCCGCCTTGGTCTGCGCTATGGCATGCTTTTGTTCATTGCGTCGGAAGTCATGTTCTTCGCCGCCTGGTTCTGGGCGTTTTTCGGCGCTGCGCTTTTCCCGACGGCATTTGAACCGGTGATGCTCGCTGACGGCGCACAAATGCTCAACGCAAATGGCGATCCAGCCTTTATCGGTAATGACGGCCGTGTGCACGCTATGGGCGGCGTCTGGCCGCCTGTTGGCGTTCAGCCGCTTTCCGCATGGGGCCTGCCGCTGATCAACACATTGATACTTTTGTTGTCGGGCACGACCGTGACTTGGGCGCATTATGCTGTTCAGCACAATGATCAAAAAGGCTTGGTGCAGGGGCTCGTGCTTACCATCATTCTCGGCATGATTTTCACCGCGCTGCAGGCGGTGGAATATACCGAAGCCCTGTCCCTCGGCATGTTCAAATTTTCCGGCGGCGGCATTTACGGATCGTCGTTCTTTATGGCGACCGGGTTCCACGGTCTTCATGTGATCATCGGAACGCTCTTCCTGATCGTCTGCCTGTTCCGCGCGATGGCGGGCCATTTCACAGCGGAGCGCCATTTTGGCTTCGAATGCGCCGCCTGGTATTGGCACTTTGTTGATGTGGTCTGGCTGTTCCTGTTCGCCTTTATCTATGTGCTCGGCAATCAGGGGCTTTTGTCCTAGCCGGTCTCCAATGAGCGAGGGTTTGTCGCGCTTCAGGTGCGACAAACCGATTTCCTCTTTCCCCGCAGACGATCTATGCTGCAACTCTGCAGCAGCCAGGGGAGGGTGATATGCGCTCTCTGACGTTCATCCGCTTTTCATTTGCGCTTGCCGCCATGCTGATGCTTGGCGGGTGCCTTGTCTCTGACTTGCCGGTGCTTGATGCGCGCACTGGGAAAGCGCGGCCCTTAAGCGATGGCGATTATCTCGCCTGTCCGCTCAAGGACGGAGAGATCGAACGGGGCGATGAGTGTGACCGCCTCACGGCCCGCAAGATGAAGGGTGGCGCCTACAGCTTCATCAACCGGGAAGAAGATGATGACCCCGCCTATTTGCGGTTCCGCCGGGTCGGTCGCGGCGGTTACGCCGTGCAATCATCGGAGAGTGATGACTTTGTCTATTATTACGGCGCCAAGCGGGATGGCGGTTTGCTGCTGGTCTTGATGAATTGTCCGGACCTGCCTGCGGCGTTGCGTGAAGGTCTAATTGCAAACGGCGATCTTGAACCTGACGATGAAAAATTTTCCGTCTGCAAAGTGAAAACATTGCGCGGACTGACAGAAGCCGCAAAGGCCTATCACCGAGGCGACGTCGCGGAGATGATTGACGCCGCAATCCTGATCGCGCCGGCGCCCCCAATGGAAGAAACGGAATAAGCTTTATTCATGACCTATTACCCGCCTGTCTCTCCTTACGCCGCCGGCTTTGGTGGAAAATGTCCGCGCTGTGGTCAGGGAAAATTATATGATGGCTTCTTAAAGCTTGGGCCCGCCTGTGAAATCTGCGGGCTCGATTACGCAAAAGCCGATTCCGGCGACGGCCCTGCAGTGTTTGTCATTTTCATTGTCGGCTTTGTCGCGGTCGCGCTGGCCTTTATCGCCCGTTTCGTCTGGTTTGCGCCGATTGGCGTGGCGCTGGGGATCAGCATCGGTTTCGCCTTCTTTTTAATTCTTGCTTTGCTGCGCCCATTGAAGGCGACCATGATCGCGCTGCAATATGCGAACAAGGCCGAAGAAGGCCGTGTCGACGAATAAACAAATGTCGTCTTACCGCTTCCACCTCCGCCCTGCCTTGACCTTTGTGGTGACGATTGCCTTCGCGCTCCTCATCACGCTTGGGTCGTGGCAGATGCATCGTCTTGAATGGAAGCAAGGTCTGATCGCGCAGGTTGAGGCGCGCGTGAATGCGGCGCCGATTGCATTCGCCGAGGCGGTGCGCCGCGCTAGCGCAGGCGAGAATATGGAATATACGCCGGTGGCGATTGCCGGCCGCTTGCAGGCTGAAAACGAAGCGCGCGTTTTCGGGACTTATGACGGCGCGCCCGGCGCGTATGTGTTCGCGCCGGTGGAGACCGCGACAGGCGCAGTTTATGTCAATCGCGGTTTTGCACCTCAGGACGCCTTGTCTGTTCCGTGTTTCTGCGCCGGCATACAGGATGAAGATGCGTTTACGGGTCTTTTCCGCGCGGCTGAACATCCATCGCCGCCGGCCTCCTGGTTTCAATCGACGGGAAAGTCTGTAGACGGATTATGGTTTGTGCGTAACCCGCAAGCCTTCGCCGCTGACGCGGGGCTCAACGCGCCGTCTTACTATATCGATCAGTTCGACGTTGCGGGCCGGGACTGGCCCAAAGGCGGGACGACTCGGCTTGATTTCAACAACCGCCATCTCGAATACGCCCTGACTTGGTTCGGACTGGCGGCGACGCTCGCCGGTGTCTGGGTCGCTTTTTCCTTGAAAAAGCTGGATTAGGCAGTTAGCTTTAAAAAACAAAGTGAATTCGTTCGCCCGGGCGCCAGTACGCTCCGGCGAGGGGGATGCCATGACGCTCGCTCCGTTGCTCAACGCCCCGTGGGTTATTCAGGCGCACGCTTTCGCAGCGTTCGCCGCCTTTGTGCTTGGCGTCGTTCAATTTGTAGCGCCCAAAGGAACGTTGCCGCACAAGATGCTCGGCGTCGTCTGGATCATCTTGATGTCCGTCATCACCATCAGCAGCATCTTCGTGCGCCCGGCGCTCTATCCGGGCCTGCCGCTCATCAAATGGTTTTCCTGGATCCACCTTTTCACCATCATGACGGCGTTCGGCGTCGTTGCTGGCGTCTTTTTGCTGGTGAAAGGTGGGCCGGGGTTAAAATACCATGCGCGGCCTTTCAGGGGAATTTTCATCGGTGGACTGATTATCGCCGGCATTCTCGCCTTTCTGCCGGGCCGGATCATGCATCAGGTCGCTTTTGGTGGATAAGTGATTGGTCTGAAATCCTCTGGCGGCGGCGCGCACAAAGTGGACGACAGGGATGTCCGGCTGAAAAAGCTGCGCCGAAGTCTGTTTCTGATTTCATCGCCGGCGGTGTTCATCACTTTCGCATTGCCGCTGAGAGCAGAGGACCTTGGCGCCTCGGCGGTGGAAATTGGCTTATTATACAGCCTGTTCACAGCGGCGATTTTTGTGGTCAGGCCGTTGGCGGGTGTCGGGCTGGACCTTGCCGGGCGCAAGCCGCTTTTCCTGCTCGCAGCGCTTTCTTATCTGTGCGCCAATATTGCGTATGCGTTGAGTGAAAATGTTGCGGGCCTTTACGCTGCTAGATTGCTGCACGGATTTGGTCTCGCCATCATCACCATCACAGCCGCGACGATGGCGGCGGACATCACCCAGGCGGGCAAGCGGAGCGCGGCCATGGGCGGCAATATCGCCGCCCAAACGCGTGGCGGCATGGCGGGCGGCTTTGTCGCTTTCACCTTGGTGGGCGTAGCGCCCGCACTTGCCTGGACTGTTTCATTCTGGATTTTTTCCGCTGTGTCGCTGGCGGCGCTGGTTTTCGTCTGGCGCGCTATTCCGGAAACCCGTCCCGCAGCAATTCCTGATATGGAAAAACAAAAGTCCGACAAGCCGCCGGGTTACATTCGAATTTTTGTCGTCATCTTTCTGGCGGCTTTTGCGGCGGCGCTGATCCAGCCTTTCTATTTGATCTATTTGCGTGCGCGTTTCGATGTTGAGCTTTACATGCTGGCGGCGGCATTCCTGCCAATGGGGGTAGCCTGGGCGATTTTGCCGGGCGTTCTAGGCCGCTTTGCAGACCGCTTTTCCCGCGCCGCCGTCATGTCATCGGGACTTGTCTTTGCCGGGCTTTGCTATCCCTTGGCGCCGCTGACCGGCGGGTTCTGGCCCGTGATCAGCGTATTCCTCGCCGCTGCAATCGGCGCGGTGCTGGTCGAAATTACAAAGAATGCGTGGGTCGCCGATATCTCCGACGATAACGCAATGGGACGTGCATTTGGTCTAGCGGCGTTGGCCGCTGGCGCCGGCGCAGCGCTCGGCCCGGTCGCCGGGGGCGTCATTTATGACGCCTATGGGCCCGACTATCTTTTTTACGGCGCAGGCGCGGTTTTTTGCGCAAGCGCCGTCATCGCCGCTGCGCTACACCCGGCAGGACGCTGACATTTATTCGTCCCGCAGCTTTTTCTCGTAGGCGTTGACCAGCGTCATGTAAGGATTGACCTGATCGAACACGGGATCGGTTTCTTCATCGGGCGCATAGTTCTGGTACATCTCGAAATGCAGATGATAGGTGGTGGGCACGCTCTCGCCGACGGAGTTGAAAAAGTCGTTTGACACTCTGCCGATGCGCTGACCCTTGGTGACAAACTGACCATCGGTGACCGCAAGCTGATCCATCTTAAGGTGCAAATAGCGGTATAGCGTGCCGTCTTCGGTTTGCAGGCGAACCGTGTATTTCGATCCTTCGAGCCCGACGATGCGGCCGTCTTCGACAGCGACAGCCCAATGGGTTGCGCCGCTTTCGGGGATGCAGGTGGCGGGGCGGATGTCGACGCCCTCATGGCCGCCATCGGGGCACATGATTTGAGATCGCGAGCGCGACTCGCAAAATGTGTCCTGCCATGGATAGTCGTAATTTGACGGCTCGCATTGCCAGCCATTCATTCCGTTAATTGAGCCTTGGCCGCCGCCATAGCGATAAACCTGACTGTTCAGGAACGCGGCGTCTTCAAGCGGAAACAGAATGTCCGGGCGGTAGATTGTGCTGTCCACATTGCCGGGGCCGGAGTTGGGAAGCAGGTCTCCAACAGGCACATAGCTGAACTCACGGCCCTCGCTGTCGACCAGAAATTCTTCTTCCGGCAGCGGGTCGGGCTCTTCCGGATCAGGATCGATGGGATCAGGTTCAATCGGATCGCCGGGCTCTTCCGGACCCGGATCAACGGGATCAGGCGCTTCGCCGCCAAGCTGATCGCAGGCGGCGATGGAAACGGACATCAGCAACGCAAAGAAAGTTTTATTTAGCATGGTCATCATTCGCCTCCCGCCAGTTCAGGGTTTGCGAGGATCATAGATTGCGCCAGCCCGGTGAGATAATCATCGGCGGCGCAGCGCGGGTCGGCGCCGGGGTCGCCGCATTCAAGGGTCATGACATAGCCGCAGCCGAATTTCGAAAAGCTCAAATCCACGCCGAAATCATTGCGGCTGAACTGATAGCTCGCCCCGGTGCCGGCGAGGCGCCGCGGCCGTTCCGCGATGCGCTTTCGGAAAGCGACGGTGTCCGGCGCGCCGCCAACCACGCGGTTGCAAGTGCCGGAGATCGACAGACGCGCCTCGGCGTCAATTCGCGCCGTCGCTGTGTAGATATTCTCCATGCCATAGACCTTCATCCGGTCGCGCAGTTCGGCGGGCAGCAACACCGGCACGCGCGCGCGGCTGACTTCCTCGGCGTCGGCGCTGCGAAGCCTTGAGGCGGGCATGGCGCGGATCCCGGGCGGCGGCGGTGGGGGCGTTGTCTGGCGCGGCGCGGCCGCGAAGCTTTGATTGGAGAGGGAGCGGACCTCAGCAGCGTCGCGTTCAGCGTCTTCCGCTTCGGTGCGTTTCAGATCATCACGCAGGGCGTCGAGATTTGGCCGGGCCGCGATGGTGCGCGCGCGGTCGTCGCGATCATCGCGGGCCGCGCGCAAGGCGGCGGCGAGATTGCGGCGGGGAATGCGCTTCGCCTTGGCGCGCAATTGCTCAGCAATCACCCGCGGGTCGGGCGGATTTTGCGCGGCTTCTTCTTCGGAGGTGCGTATTTCCGATTGGGTCTCGTTCTGCTCATCGGTCTGGGTCTCTGTTTGCGGCTGGGCGAGTACAAGCCCGCCCGAAAGCGCCGTTAAACTTGCGGCGGCGATCAGGATTTTCTTCATGCTTCCCCCTTTCGAGCGTATCAGCGCTCCGTCAGCTTGAATTCAATGCGTCTGTTCTGCGCGAGCGCTGAGGCGGAATAACCCGACACCAGCGGCGCTGCAGAGCCGGAGCCGGTGGCAAGCAGACGCCTTTCCGGCACGCCCTGGCTTTTCAGATATTGTACAACGGAAATCGCGCGCTGTGCAGAAAGATCGAGATTGGAATCGAACGCCGCGCGGCAGGAAGGCCCCAGCGGCGATGCATCCGCATGGCCATCGACGCGCAAGACCCAGTTCACTTCCGTTGGAATATCGCCCTGAATATCGAGAAGCGCGCTCGCGAGCTTGTTTAGTTCAACCTTCCCAGCCTCCCCGAGGGTTGCCGAGCATGAGCCAAAGAGAATATCGCTCTCAAAGATGAAGCGATCGCCCACGACCTTAATGTCGGTGCGGTCGCCAAGCGCTTCGCGCAAAGCTTCGAAGAAACGCGAGCGCACTTCCTGCAGCTCCTGCACCTTGCGGGCGAGCGCAGCGTTGAGGCGCTGCGACAGGTTTTCGATCTGCGCTTGCTGTTCCTTGTCTTTGGCTTCGGCGGCGTCGAGCGCCTCCTGAAGGCTTGCAAGCTGGCGGCGCAGCGCAGCGATTTGCGCATTCAGGGTCGCGATCTCGCTCTTTTGTTCGTCGGAGAGGGCCTTTTCCGCCTCCAACTCTTCCGCGGATGCCGCGACGGCGGCCTGGCTGGTGGCGAGCGCGGCGGCGAGGCCTGCGAGTTCTGAATCCTTCTCCTTGATCGTGTCTTCAAGCGACAGGATTTGCGCCTGAAGGCGCTCTTTGTCAGCCTGAGCAAGACCAAGCTGATCGTTCAGGGAATTGATCTGTGCGATCAGGCGCGCGAGTTCGGAATCCTTGTCGGCCAGTTCCTGTTTGACCACATTCAGTCGGTCGCCGAGGTAAAACTGCGCGACGACAAAGATCGACAGCACGAACATCAGGACGAGCAGAAGGGTCGACAAACCGTCGACAAAGCCCGGCCAGATATTGGCTTCGCTGCGAGAGCGCCGTCGCGCCATGATTACTCCCCGCCGCCGTTATTCTTTGCCGCCAACGCGGATCAATGTCCGGTTGAGCGCTCTGATTTCATCTTTGAGTTCGGCTGTCTGTCCGGCGGCGGCCTTGATCTGTGTTTCTGTGTTGGCCGCGAGCGCCGCTTCCAGCGCCTGAATGGCGCCCACAAGGTCGCCATCGGCGATGTCGGCTGAATAGCTGGCGCTTCCTTTTCCGCCTGCGCGGACGGTTTCGGTCATGCCGGCGAGCCAGTCTTCAAGGTCCGTATAGAAACGGTTTTGCGACTGTCCGGCCTGAAGGTCGAGAAAGCCGACAATCAGGCTGCCGCCGAGACCGAAGAGGGAGGATGAAAATGCGGTGCCCATGCCTGACAGCGGCTCGCGCAGATTGCCGATCAACTGGGAGACCGCGTCTTCCGGCGATCCGCCGGCGCTGGCGAGGCCGTTGATTGTGGCGGCGACGGCGTTGACGGTTTCAAGGAGGCCCCAGAATGTGCCTAACAGGCCAAGAAACACGAGAAGGTTCATGAGATAGCGCCCCATCTCGCGGCCTTCATCCATCCGTGTGCCGATGGAATCGAGAATGGCGCGGGACGATTCCGGCGAAAGCTTGCCTGAGCGGGTGTCCGCATCGAGGAGAAGCCGCGACATGGCGCCGATAAGGCTTGGCGCGCGCGGCAGGCGCGAGCGCGCGGGGTCGACGGATTCGCGGAACGCCTCCACCCAGCGGACCGCCGGATCAATGACCCCGGCCTGGCGCAGATTGTAAATGATGCCGATGGCGAGGACGCCGAGGATAAGGCCGTTGAGCGCCGGATTCGCTTCAAAGGCGTCCAGCAGCAGCGGCGAGGGCTGCGGACTCCATGGCGACAGATAGTAAATGATCGCGCCGACCACGATCAGGAACAGCAACATGTTCATGATGTAGCGACCGGGCCGGACAAACTTCACCGACCGTTCAAGCGAGCGCGCCATGGATTTCCCCTTGCTCTTACCACCCCACAGGTTTCGTTACATTATTCAAAAAGCGGGCCGGGGGATACGTCCCGAGGCCAATCTTTGGCGCTTTCTGCGCCGCTTTTGCGCGGCTGTTCCGGCGGGGCAACGTTCATCATTTTCAACAATGCACGGGGTGCGCCCGAGTGTCACAAAAATCTTGCGCACATTTTGCGCATTTTTCTTGACGTGACAGTTAGATGACATGTATATGACGGATTAATGACAGTGATGTCATGCTTTCCTTTATTCAAAAATTCCAACACGAAAGGGCATAAAATGAAAATAAAACAAGCTCTTGCCGGTTTCGCTGCGACTCTCGCCTTTGGCGCTGCTGCGATCGCCGCTGATTTTGGCGCTGCGCCTGCTGATTTTGAGGCGCTCACCGTCGACTATTTCGGGGAACGGCTGACGGACCCGCGCTCGGCGCGTTACGATTTCACTGGCGAGCCGTATCAGGTGTTCGCCGATCTTCGCGGCTATGAGGGCGTTCCCTGCTGGGCCGTGGATGTGCGCGTGAAGACGCGCCTGCCGAATGGCCAGCCTGGCGGCTATGTCCCTTATACGGTCCTGTTCCTTGATGGCGAAGCAATCGCCCTTGAGGCGGATGTGATCCGGATGGTTCGCGCTTAATTCGCCAGCTAATCGACCGAATAAAAAAACGCCGCCCTTTGGGGCGGCGTTTTTGTTTGCGTCTATGTCAGTCCCTAGAGATCGCTGGCGCTCATCACCTCGATGGGGCCGAGATTGAGTGATCGAATGCCGGCTTCGATCTCTTCGCGGTCACCGACAATTACCCAGACTAGACTTTCCGGATGAATGACTTCCGCCGCCGCCTCTGTGATGTTGGCGATGGTGAGCGCTTCGTATTTGTCTTTCACGGTCGCCGGATAATTCCAGGGACGGCCATAGCGGGCGCTCGATGTCAGGCTGCCCAGCACGTCGCCCGACGTTTCATAGGAACCCGGCAGGGAGCGGACATTGTTGAGCACAGTGCGCTCAAGCTCCGCAGGCGTCGCCGGTTCCGTGGTTTTATAGGCGTTGAGTTCTTTCAGGAGTTCGCTGAGCGACTCCATCGTCTTGTCGGTCTGTACAGGCGCGTAGACCATGAAAGGACGCTGGCCCTTGGCGCCTTGAAGGAAAGTGTAGGCGCCGTAGGCCCAGCCTTTGTCTTCGCGCAGATTCATGTTCACCCGCGCGGAGAACTGGCCGCCGATAATGTCGTTCATCGCATTGATGGCGATGGCGTCGGGGGCGTTCGACGGCGGAGCCACATGCGCCGCAAGGATCAGCGACTGCGGCGAGCCCGGCTTGTCGACAATGATCACCTTGCCCTGCGCTGGACGGTCAACCTCTGTGACGTTCTTTTGCGGCATTGGCGTTGACGGCGCTGACCAGCGGTTAAATGCGGCCTCTAACATTGGCTTCATTTCATCCATGGTGGTGTCGCCGACGACAAAGATCGTCGCATTATCGGGACGCATCCATTTATCATGGAACCCCACAAGGTCGTCGCGGGTCAGCGAGTTGATTGACTCGACCGTACCAGACCCCGTCAGCGGCACAGCATAGGCATGGCCGTCGCCATAAATCTGCGGCGGCAGGAGCCTCAGCGCGAGTTGCACCGGCGCTGCTTTTTCCTGTTCAATCGCAGCAAGCCAGCGGCCGCGCAGCTTGTCGATTTCGGACTGTTCGAAAGCCGGGTTGCGGATAACGTCGGCGAGAATATCGAGCGACGGACGCAGGTTTTCTTTTAGCGCCGACATGCTGACGGCGTTGACGTCGAGATTGGCGCCGGCGCCGAGGGTTGCGCCTAGCGCTTCGACTTCTTCGGCGATGTCGGATGCGGACCGGCGCTGGGTGCCTTCGTCCAGCATGGAGGCTGCGAAGGAAGAGGCGCCGAGTTTACCGCCATCGACCGAGTCCGCCGCATATCCGGCGTCGAACTGTACGGAAATTTCAACCAGCGGCATGGTGTGGCGTTCGGCCAGCACCAGCTTCACGCCATTGTTGAGCGTCGTTTCCTGAATGTCCGGAAAAACGAGATCCGGCGTCGTTGTGACGGCGGGCAGGCCGGTCGAACGATCGACAGTTGAGGCGGTCGTTGAATATTCCGGGAAAGGAAGAACTTCGAGCTGATAATAGCCGGCGGTCATCACGTCGCGGGCTGCGGCGAGAACCTCTTTCGGCGTCGCCGCTTCCAGCCATTCCAGCTGCTTCAGAATGAAGCCGGGATCATCGGCGTAAAGCGCGCCTTGCGCCAGTGCGGTCGCCTTGCCGCCGAAGCCGCCGATTTCCTCAAGGCCGCGCAGGACATCCGCCTTGATGCTTGTTTTTGCGCGGGAGAGTTCAGCCGCGGTTGGCCCCTTGGCGAGAAACTCGGCCAGCACCGTTTCCATTTCGCGCTCAACTTCGGCGCGATCTGCGTCCGCCTTCGCGTCGACGGTAACGGAATAAAAGCTAAGCAGCTCCTGGTCCTGATTATTGGCCGTCGCGGAAGTGGCGATCTGAAGATCGTCAATAAGGCGCTTGTACAGGCGGGAGGTTTTACCGCCGCCCAGCACTTGGGCTGCGAGGTCGAGCAACACGGCGTCGCGGGTTGTGCGGCCGGGCGCCACCCAGTTGCGGTCAAGGCGCGGTTGCGGCACGCGGTCATACATGATCTCGCGTTTGTTGACGGCGAGCTTGGGCGCATTGGCTTTTGTTTGCGTCACCGGCGGGCCGGCGGGAATGTCGCCGAAATATTTTTCGACAAGCGCTTTGCCTGTTTCGGCGTCGATGTCTCCGGCGAGCACGAGCACCGCATTCGCGGCGCCGTAATAATCCTTGAACCACTGCTTGGTGGTTTCAAGCGATGCGGCTTCAAGGTCTTCCATGGAGCCAATGGTGGAGTGGCTATAAGGATGACCGGCGGGAAGAAGACCGGCGAGCGTTGAATATTCCATCATACCGTAAGGCTGGTTGTCGCCCTGACGCTTTTCGTTTTGCACGACGCCGCGCTGTTCATCGAGCTTGTCTTGCGTCAGCGCGCCGAGAAGATGTCCCATGCGGTCGGACTCCATCCACAACACACGCTCAAGCGCTGTCGTCGGGACGGTCTGGAAATAATTTGTGCGGTCAAACCAGGTGGTGCCGTTCAGGCCCGTGGCGCCGACTTCTTCGAGCGGCCCGAACCAGTCACTGTCAAAGTTCTCGGAGCCGTTGAACATGATGTGTTCAAACAGATGCGCAAAGCCGGTCTTGCCTGCAGGTTCGTCTTTCGACCCCACATGATACCAGATCGAAACAGCGACCAGCGGCGCCTTGCGGTCTTCATGAACAATGAGCGTGAGACCATTGGCGAGCGTGAACTCTTCATAGGGAAGATCGATGTCGGCGGCGGATGTTGCTAAAGGCGCAAGCGCCAGCATGGCGGCGCCGGCGAGCATCGGTAGGAATGAGCGCATGGAAGACCCCTTCTAAAAATCTGTATCGCCGGTTGTGGCAATTACAGGCGGGAAGGGCAAATCATAATGCCATGCAGCGTCACCGGTTCATCGCGCGCTGCGCACGCTTCGCCGCAAGCCCTTATGAGTAAACAGGAATTTAAGCCTATTTCGGCGCGCGTTTCGCCAGAATGCGCTGTAGTGTCCGGCGGTGCATGCCAAGACGGCGCGCGGTCTCGGAGACATTGTGGTCGCACAGCTCATAAACGCGCTGAATATGCTCCCAGCGCACCCGGTCGGCGGACATGGGATTTTCCGGCGGCGCCGGACGCTCGCCCGGCCGCGCCAGAAGAGCCTTTTCTACATCATCGGCGTCGGCAGGCTTCGAAAGGTAATCGATAGCGCCGGCTTTCACGGCGGCGACCGCAGTGGCGATATTGCCGTATCCGGTCAGCATAACGACGCGGCAGTCGTCGCGCTTTTCGCGAATGCGCTCCACCACCTGCAAGCCATCGCCATCTTCCAGTCGCAGATCGACCACGGCGAAGGCCGGGGGAATGTCCTTGATCATCGCTTCCGCGTCAGTGACGCCGGCGGCGAGGATCGGCTGGAAGCCGCGTTTTTCGAGCGCCCGTCCGAGCCTTGTGCGAAAAGGTTCATCATCATCGACAATCAAAAGCGTCGCGTCCTCCGGCAGGGATTGATCGTCTACGCGGGCTTCATCGAGATGGGTCATAGGGTTAACTGCAGCTTTGTTTGGGGCGTTTTTTGTGTACCGGAATATCCGCCCCATAAATGCGCTTTTTCACGCGGATTTCAAGCAATTAGGCCAGAAGATCGGGCGCCGAGCGTCCATTCCGCCTGAACCCAGGCGCCAGCGCTTTTGCGCTCGCCCTCGCTGAGTGGGCGATTATCAAAGCGGATCGTCGCGCCGCTCGATTCCAGAAGGGTTTTTGCGATGAAAAAACCAAGGCCCAGCCCGGTTTTGCCGCCCCGAGCGCTCACATAGGGCTCACCGAGCCGGGTGAGAATTTCAGAGGAAAAGCCCGGCCCGTCGTCATGGACAGACAGGATCAGGCGCGCTGCGTCCCATTCCGCCCGGATCAGCACCTGCTGTCGCGCATAGCTGGCGGCGTTCTCGATGAAATTCCGCAGGCCGAAAGTGATTTCAGGGCGCCGCTTCAAGACCGGCTCTGGCGCGCCGTCGAGACTTTCGCCTTCGATCGTGATGGATGGGCCTCCGGGCTGATCAAGGAATGGCCCCGCCGCTTCGCGCATCAGCGCCGTGACGCTGAGCTTGTCATGCATCAGGTCGCCTGCGTCGCCGTGACGGGACAATCGCCCGAGAATATCGCGGCACCGTTCCGCCTGACTAACGAGCAACGCCGCGTCATCGATCAGATCGTCTTCTTCGGGATGGGCGCTTTTGACCTCGCGCAGCATTTCTTTCGCGGTCACCTGGATTGTCGCGAGCGGCGTGCCGAGTTCATGCGCCGCAGCCGCCGCGAGCCCGCCAAGAGCCGTCAGTCGCTCTTCGCGCGCCAGCACCAATTGTGTGGCCGCCAGCGCCGACCTCATCAGCGCAGACTCTGCCGCGATGCGGTGCGCGTAGACGGCGAAGAACGCAATGGAAAAGGAAAGCGCCGCCCACACGCCAGCCTTGTAAACCGGCGCCAGATCCAGCGCTTCCTCTGCATACCAGGGAAGCGGCATGTGATTTACGGCAAGGATGCTGACCCCGGCGATGGCGAGGGCGGCGATGCCGATGGTGAAGCGCAAGGGCAGAACGCTCGCCGCAATCGTCACGGGCGCAATAATGAGCGCGGAAAAGGGATTTTGAATGCCGCCGGTGAAAAACAGCAAAGCGCAAAGCTGGGTGATGTCGAAGGCGATATAGGCCGCCGCCTCGCGATCGGACAAAAACCGTTGTGGCGAGAAACGCAGCATTGTGAAGAGATTGAGCCAGGCGCTGGCGGCGATCGCGGCAAGGCAAAGTCCCAGCGGCGTTTGAAAGCCGAGTGCGAAATGGACGATGACGATGGCAACCGACTGGCCAAAAACCGCGAGCCAGCGAAGCGCCGTTAGGGTGCGCAACCGCACCGGCCCGCGCAGCGCGTTCAAGGCGTCCTGGGTGTCCTGATTTTCGGCGAGGATGTGCGGCATTCCGCGCTTTTAGCTCGTATGTCCTTTGAAAGGAAAGCTGCTAAGGAAGGGCTCCCCACAAGTTCTGATCGGAGACCGGCATGATCCGTTTCCTAGACCCCAAATTTTTCGTCACCGGCTTGTTCTGTCTCGCCGCCGCCTGCGGCGCGCGTGAGCCGCAAGTTGCGATCCCGAAAGAGGGCGTTATCGCCCTTTCCGAACAGTTCACGGGCGAGTTCAACCTTGTGGATAAGAACGGCGATGCGGTCAGCGACGAAGACTTTGAGGGCAAGGTGATGCTGGTCTATTTCGGCTTCACCAACTGTCCCGATGTCTGTCCGGGCGATATTGGCGTGATGAGCGCAGCCCTGAACGAGCTTGGCGACGACGCAGACAAGGTGGCGGCGATCTTCATTTCCGTGGACCCTGAGCGTGACACGCCGCAAGCCATTACGGACTACTTCGCCTTTGACCCCCGCATCGTCCCGCTTACCGGCTCTGTGGAGGCCGCCGCCGCCGCCCGGGGCGCCTACAAGCTGGTCGCCCAGAAAGAAACGCTAAAAGACAGCGCGCTGGGCTATACCGTCAATCACGGCCGGTTTTTCTATATTAACGACCGCGCAGGCCAGCCCCAGCACGCCATTGTCGGCGGGATCAGCCCCCAGGAACTCGCCGCGCTGTTGCGCCGCGAAATCCGCAAATAGTGAAAAAAATCTTTTTTACTTTAAAAACAAACGCCTACAGACCCTGTGCGCGAGCCTGTGGAAGTTTGCAAAAAGTTCATAAATGATTGATTCCGCGTTACGATCCGGCGCATAGTCCCGGCCTCTTTAGGCTTTTGCGCATTTTTTGTGCTATGCAGCATAAAACGGATATATAGGGCCCAGAGCCCCCAAGTAGAGTCAGGACGCGCCGCACCCCATGTTGTACACCGCTTATGAGCTTGCCTACGCCGCCGTTGCGCCTGCGCGCATGGCGGCCGGAATGGGCGCCAAATTCTGGCGTTCCTCTATGAACCCCGCCGCTGAAAGCTGGTTCGGTCGCTCGACCGCCGCAGCCCTCGATGTTTTCGAAAATGTCATGCGTCGCTACCCGAAGCCGGAATGGGGGATCGATTCCACTTTTGTAAACGGCGTCGAAGTTCCGCTGGTGATCCGGGAAACGGTGAAAGAAGATTTCTGCACGCTGCTCCATTTCGAGCGCGATAAGACCGCGCTGGCGGCGGCGAAAGGCAATGATGAGCCTGATCCGAAAGTGCTTATCGTGGCGCCGCTTTCCGGGCATTACGCGACGTTGTTGCGCGGCACGGTGGAGGCGATGATCCCTGATCATGACGTCTATATCACTGACTGGACTGACGCTCGTCATGTGCCGCTTTCGGCTGGGCGGTTCGACCTCAATGACTATATCGATTATCTGATCGGCTTTATACGGACGATAGGCGCCGGAACGCACGCCATGGCGGTGTGCCAGCCGGGACCGGCGCTGCTGATCGCCGGAGCGGTGATGGCTGAGGACAAGGACCCGCTTCGTCCGGCGTCGATCACGCTTATGGGCAGTCCCATCGACACGCGCCGTTCGCCTACTGTGCCGAACCAGCTTTCAAAGGAACGGCCTTTACACTGGTTCGAACAGAACATGATTTACACGGTGCCTGGGCCCTATGCCGGCGCCATGCGCCGCGTCTATCCGGGGTTCGTGCAGCTTTATTCATTCTTGTCCATGAATTCAGGCCGCCACATGAATGCTCAGTATGATTACTACGAGCATCTGGTGCAGGGCGATGGCGACGGCGCCGACAAGCATCGAAAATTCTACGATGAATATCTCTCCGTGCTCGATATGACCGAAGAGTTCTACATCCAGACGATCCGGGAGGTTTTCCAGGAGCACACGCTTCCCGAAGGCAAGTTCATGCATCGCGGCCGGCTTGTGAAACCCGAAGCCATTACGGACATCGCGCTGATGACGGTTGAAGGTGAGAATGACGACATCTCCGGCATTGGCCAGACGCAGGCGGCGCATGATCTGTGCGTGAACATTCCCGAGAAATTGCAGCTCGATTATATTCAGCCGGAAGTCGGCCATTACGGCGTCTTCAACGGGTCGCGCTGGCGTTCGGAAATCCAGCCGCGCGTTGCGGAGTTCATGCGCATGGCGGGTGAGGAAGCGCAAAAGCGCTAACATTTGTAGCGTCGTAAGGGGGGATGTATGACGCTTTACGAATTGTTGGATGTGATCGCCTCCCAGCGGGAGCTGGCTTTTAACACCTGGAATATGTTCGTCGCCGTCCATATTACGATTGTGGGCGGTCTGTTCCTTGTCAATCGCACGGTTTCGATGAAGGAACGCATAGCGGCATACGGTCTGTATGTTGTTTTTCTATATATGAACTGGAACGCCCAGGTCGTGAATTACGACTATATCGGATTACTGACCACGGAGGCGCGTGCTCTGGAAAATCTGCGCGGCTGCGGCGTGGCTGTATGTCTGGCCAAAGAGCTGCCGTCATTCGCCAACGCCAAAACCTTTGTACATGTGGTCTATAGCGTCGGCGCCGTGTTTACACTGCTGACTGTTATGCTGATCAACAGGATCGCCCATCGACCTGAAAAAACTTGATGGCCAGCCGGATTGGAATCGGTTCTAGCGCGGCCGCAGCGTCAGGCCGTTATCTTTAAGCATATCCCGGTTCTCATCGAGGGTGCGGCGCACCACATCACGCGCCGCGCGCTCCATCAACGCGGCGTCGCATTTTGTGATTTTGAAGTTCGTGGGAATGGTTGCGAGATGCGCGCTGATCGCGTCAGCGCCGCCATGGCGTGCGCCACAGTCTGCGGGCCATGTGTCGATTTGGGCGTCGGTATAGCGCATGGTCAGCACCAGAAATGACACGCCGGATTTCGCATATTCATCGCCCAACACGACCTCCCGGTAGGCTTGGGCGCGCTTGCCGACAATATCGACGACGCGCCCCGGGTCGGTGGTCCAGAGTTTCAGGTTCCGGGTTTTCATCATCGCTTCCGGCGATGTGCTTTTCCCGGCGTCGAACGAAAAGATGATGGCGCGTTGTGGGCGCGCGCTGTCGCCGCTTGCGTTCAGGGCGAAGTCTTCAAGCGTCTCGACGCCGGTGTTGTCGAGAATGCCGCCGTCGCCAAGATGCCAGTAGCGTGTTTCACCGTCATCGCAGGAATCTGACGCCTCAATCGCTGCGGGCCCAAGCAAGGGCGGAAAACCGGCGGAAACGGCGATGGCGAGCGCCACCGGAAAGTCGGCAGGCGTTGGGCGCGTGCAGCCGTCGAGCGAGAACGATGCGGTGCGAAGCGTCTTCTGGGTGAAGGGCGGCGTCGCGCTGTCTTCTTCGGGAATGGCAAGGTTGGAAAAAACGAAGCGCCGGGCGTCATCGTAGCGGGCGCCATTGATGAGGAGAACCGGTGAGGCGGGTAGGTCATCAAAGCTGGCGCCGTCAATGAATTGGTCATCCAGCGCATCCTGTAGCGACGACAGGCGGCGCGTTGGGCTTGTAAGCCGGCCCGGTTTCAGGAGTTGCCGGAAAGTAAGGTCGCGTAGAAAATTATGCGTCATCGCCTGTTTGAACGCTTTGTAGTCGTCGCTGATGCAGCGCGCGCCATTTACGCGTTCCTGAGCTGTGCAGGGCGACGGTTTATGCAACGCGTAATAGGCTGCGGGAAAGCCGCCGCCGGAGACGCTGGAAATATGCGTGACGCGATCCATCACGCCTTCTTCCGCCAGCGCCTCGATCGCCGCGGCGCTAAAAACGCTTGCGCGCGCGCCGCCGCCAGAGAGGGCGAGGCCAATGAAGTCCGTATTATCCGGGGACGGCGCGCAATCGCGGCAGGCAAATGCGCCTGCATCGTCATCCACCGTGTAATGGATTTTATCGGGCCGCCAGAACGCGCAACCGCTTGTCAGCAGCGTTGCCGACAATATCAGCATAAAACGCAGAAGATTGAACATGGACGGCCCCCCGCCGATTGCGCCCAGAAAACAATCTGCCTTTAAACAGGAGGCGAGTCTAGTTTCTGTTGACGCCGCTGGTTTACGTCGCCTTCGACAAAAACGCGATGGGAAGCCCGCCGGCGCCTTCGAGATAGTAGATGCGTTCTCCGTGTGCGTCGTCGGGGCCTTTGACGTCGAGGCCGTTTTTCTTCGCGCGCTCTGCATAGGCGTCGGCGTCATCCACGACAATCTGAAGCATGGTCATCTCGGGCATTTGTTCGCCCGCGGCCCAGAGCTCAATCCAGCTGCCAAGCCCCTGTTTTGCGCCTTCATCGACGGGGAAAACCGCGCCGGAAAAGCCGTCGCTTTGGCCGAGGTCCATGGGGCTGAGGCCAAGTCCGTTTTCCCCAAGCAGATCGGCGACGGCTTTGGCGTCGTCAGCATGAGCGACTTTGCAGAATCGAATCCCTAGAACTTTCATGAACGATCTCCTATTGAGGCGGGACTTTGAAGCCCGGAAAGGAACGCTACGACAAATGGCGGCGAAATCCAAAAGTGAAACGCGTCTCTATCTCGTTGACGGGTCCGGTTATTTATTCCGGGCCTATTTCGCCATGGCGCGCTCGCGTGAGGGCCTGACGCGCCAGTCAGATGGTTTGCCCGTCGGCGCCGTGCTTGGTTTTTCAAACATGCTCAACAAGCTGTTGACCGATATGCAGGACGAGCATGATCCGACGCACCTCGCAGTGATTTTCGATTACTCCGGCAAAACTTTCCGCAATGAGATCTATCCCGATTATAAGGGCAACCGCCCCGATGCGCCGGAAGATCTGATCCCGCAGTTTCCTTTAGTGCGCGAAGCGACCCGGGCCTTCAACGTTCCATGTATCGAGACTGAAGGATTCGAGGCCGACGACATCATCGCCACCTATGCGCGCAACGTTGAGGCCAATGGCGGCGAGGTGGTGATCATCTCCTCCGACAAGGATCTGATGCAGCTTGTCTCGGACAAGGTGTCGATGTTCGATCCCATGAAGAACAGGAAGATCGGCCGCGATGAGGTGATTGAAAAATTCGGACTGGGGCCGGAGCATGTGGTCGACATTCAATCGCTTGCGGGCGATTCGTCCGACAATGTGCCGGGCGTTCCAGGCGTCGGGATCAAAACGGCGGCGCAGTTGATCGAAGAATATGGCGACCTTGAAACGCTGCTCTCGCGTGCGGAAGAGATCAAGCAGAACAAGCGGCGCGAAAACCTCATCGAATTCGCCGAACAAGCGCGCATTTCAAAAAAGCTTGTTGAACTGCGCACCGACGTGCCGCTGGAGCTCGCTGTTGATGAGTTGAAGATGCGGTCAATCGATCTCGATTTGCTGTTGCCGTTCCTTGAAGAGATGGAGTTCACCAAGCTTATTGATCGTGTCAAGCGCGAGGTTGGCATGGCCGACCTTGATGCGCGCTCAGGGCCGCCTCCGGCGCCGGAAGGCGACATCGCCTATGAAACCGTCTTCGACGAACCGGCATTGAAAGCATGGATTGCGCGCGCCCATGAGCGCGGCGTGATCGCCGTCGACACCGAAACGGACAGTCTTAACGCCATGCGCGCCAATCTTGTTGGCGTCTCGCTGTCAACGCGCGCAGGTGAGGGCTGTTACATCCCGCTTGGTCATGGCGCGGACGGACTTGCGCTTGATGATGAGGATGCGGCCAAACAAATTCCGCTCGACAAGGCGCTGAAAATTCTAAAGCCCATGCTCGAAGATGAAAGCATCCTCAAGGTTGGACAGAATTTGAAATACGATGCGCTGGTTCTGTCGCGCTACGGGATCAATATTGCGCCTTTCGACGACACGATGCTGATGTCTTATGCGCTCGACTGCGGCAAGGGCGGGCATGGAATGGATGAGCTTGCCAAGCGCCATCTCGATTATGAGACGATCAAGTTTTCAGATGTCGCCGGAACCGGCAAGAAAGCGAAAACTTTCGATCAGATCGCCATCAAGGACGCGGCCAAATACGCCGCCGAAGACGCCGATATCACCTTCCGGCTCTGGGAGATCTTGAAACCGCGCCTCGCGTCCGAAGGCAAGACGACAGTTTACGAAACGCTGGAGCGTCCGCTCGCGCCGGTCATCGTCGCTATGGAGCGCGAAGGCGTTAAAATCGACAAGGCGGTGCTTGCGCGGCTGTCATCGGATTTTGCGCAACGCATGGCCGCGGCGGAAGCGGAAGCGCACAAGCTTGCGGGCGAGGATTTCAATCTCGGGTCGCCGAAACAGATTTCCGAAATTCTTTTCGGCAAGCTCGGCCTTCCCGGCGGCAAGAAAACGGCCAAGGGCGCCTGGTCCACCAAGGCGGATGTTCTGGAACAGCTTGCAGCGGAAGGCCACGACCTGCCGCAAGTGCTGCTTGAATGGCGCGGGCTATCCAAGCTTAAAAGCACCTATACGGATTCGCTCCCGACCGAGATCAATCCGGAAACGGGGCGCGTGCACACATCTTACGCCATGGCGTCGACCACGACGGGACGCCTCGCGTCGACCGACCCCAATCTTCAGAACATTCCTATCCGCACCGAAGACGGCCGCAAAATCCGCACCGCTTTCATTCATGAAAAAGGCAATGTTCTGATCTCGGCGGATTACAGCCAGATCGAATTGCGCCTTGTCGCGCATATCGCCGATTTGAAATCAATGAAGCAGGCTTTTGCGGATGGCGTCGACATTCACGCCCTGACCGCGTCGGAAATGTTCGATGTGCCCGTGGAGGGTATGGACCCGATGATCCGCCGCCGCGCAAAGGCGATCAATTTCGGCATCATCTACGGCATTTCCGCCTTCGGTCTCGCCAATCAGCTCGGCATATCCCGCAGCGAAGCGAAGGATTATATCGACGCCTATTTCAAGAAATTTCCCGGCATTCGTCAGTATATGGACGACACGATTGCATCCGCAAAGGCGGAAGGGTTTGTGGAGACGATCTTCGGCCGGCGCACCTATGTGGGCGGCATTAATGACAAGAACCCGGCCATGCGCGGTTATTCAGAACGTCAGGCGATCAACGCGCCAATTCAGGGCGCCGCGGCGGACGTCATTCGCCGGGCGATGATCCGCATGCCCGCCGCGCTGAAGAAAGCGCATTTGAACGCTAAAATGCTGCTGCAGGTTCATGACGAATTGATCTTCGAATGTCCGAAAGATGAGGCGGATAAAACCTGTGCAATCGTCTCTGACATCATGGTCGGCGCCCCGGCGCCGGCGGTGACATTGTCGGTGCCGTTGATTGTGGACGCGCGCGCAGGCAAGAACTGGGACGAGGCCCATTAAATTCTAATAAGCGCCGATCGCGTCCAGCACGACGAGTGTCGCGAGCTCCACGACGGCGAGATCGCCATCAACAATTCGATAGCCATATCCGTCATCGAGATAGGGCAGGCGTTGGATGAGGTCATAGGGGGCGTCTTGCACATAGACATCGGGTCCTAAACGGCGCCCCACCTGATATCGCTTTTTCGCAATGCCTGGCGGCAGGCAGCCATTGTTCTTTTTCGCAAGGCCCGGCGGACAGTCGCTTGCGTAATAATCTCTGTAGACGCCGCGCTCATAGTCGCCGAGGCGCGTGTAAGAACGGCGTTCGCCATAGTCGGCGCGCTCTTCATGCTTCGCTTTGTATTGTCCTTTGCCCTTTCCCTGCCCCGGGTCGGCATGTCCGGCGCCGGAAAGGCAAAGGCTCGACGTCAGGAGAATAGCGATGGTCTTTTTCATGGAGCGCTCCTCAATTTCACCTGAACAGAACAGGCCGGAGGGAAGCATGTTCCATGAACAATCAGAAGGGTTGGAGAGAATGGGATTTGTCGATCGCCGGCGGGCGCGGCCTGGTTTGCGGCGTGGTCAGGTGAGGGCTGGCTTGCGGCCTCGGCTTCCGGGGGCGTTTCGCGATTACCAAGCAGTGTTTGAAAACAACATGTTATATGAATTTTGGCTAACGGGCTGAAAATCCGCCGCGCCATTTCGGACCGCAGGAAGCGGGCGTCCGCCGAGCCAGATTCATGCTAATTTCGGGGCATGAGCGATTTTTCCTATGTTCTTTTCGACACATCACTGGGCCGCTGCGGTGTCGCCTGGGGGCCGAATGGCGTGCGTGCGGTCAGCTTTGCTGAGGCGAGCGATGGCGAGACGGTGAAACGTCTCATGCGCCGTGCGCCCGGCGCCGTTGAGCGTGTTCCGTCCGACGCCATTGCGGCGGTGATCAGTGACATCAAGGCGCTGTTCGAGGGTGAGCCCCGCGATCTTTCCCATGCATCTCTCGACTGGTACGGCGTCGGCGATTTCGAGCGCGAGGTTTACAGGCTCTCACTGAAGATCAAACCGGGTGAAGCGAAGACCTATGGCGATCTTGCAAAGGCGCTGGGCGATGTGGCGCAGTCGCGGCGCGTGGGTCAGGCGCTCGGGCGCAATCCGTTTCCTATCATTGTGCCCTGTCATCGCATTGTCGGCGCCTCCGGCGCCATGACGGGTTTCTCTGCGCCCGGCGGCGCGGAATTAAAACGCAAACTTCTGAAAATCGAAGGCGCGCTGGAGCCTGATTTGTTCGACGCGCTCTAGCGCGCAAAATAACACCTAACCCCACGGACCTTTGCGGCGCCCTTCAAATGGCGACGGGCCGTCGGGGTCGAGGCGAAGCGCGGCGCCTTCCCCGGCCATTTCCATCAGCCGGTCGATGCGGTTCTGCGTTCCCGGGTGGGTAGAGAAAAGATTATCCGCACCGCGACCCGACAGCGGATTGATGATCATGAGTTGACCCGTCTCCGGATGACGCTCAGCGGTAGCGTTGGGGATCTGCGCCGCGCCGTTTGAAATTTTCGCCAGCGCCGAGGCGAGCCATTCGGGATGGCCGCAAATTTCGGCGCCCATGCGGTCGGCCTCATATTCGCGGCCGCGGCTGATCGCCATTTGCACCAGCGCCGCCGCCATGGGCGCGAAAATCATGATGGCGATCGCGCCGATAATGCCGCCGCCATTATTGCGGTTGCCGCCGAAAAACATGGCGAAGTTCGCCAGCATGGTGATCGCCCCGGCGAGCGTCGCCGTCACGGTCATGGTCAGCGTGTCGCGGTTTTTCACATGGGCGAGTTCATGGGCCATGACGCCCGCGACTTCCTGTTCGGTCAGCATGCGCAGCAGGCCCGTCGTCGCTGCGACCGCGGCGTTTTCCGGATTGCGGCCCGTGGCGAAGGCGTTGGGCTGCGCATTCTCGATGATATAGACTTTCGGCTGGGGCATCCCCGCGCCGGCGGCAAGCTCGCGCACGGTTTGCGCATAGCGGCGCGCAACGCGGGAGGCGTGCGTGTCGTCGACTTCCTCCGCATTATACATGCGCAGGACCATCTTGTCGGAATTCCAATAGGCGAAAACATTCATTCCCGCCGCCACCACAAAGGCAATGGTCATCCCGCCGGCGCCGCCGATCAGGTAGCCGACGCCCATGAAAAGCGCGGTCATCGCCGCAAGCAGCATGCCGGTGCGAAGTGTGTTCATGGGCGGGGCCTCTTTCTTTCCATTGCGATCAAGAGCCCCTATATGTGGGCGCGAAAGGCGCGCTTCAATATGGCTGACGAGACTCACGCCCCCCCTCGCAAGGACTTGCCGCCCGCCGCCCAAAGGGCGCTGGCGGAGGCTGAGGCGCGCCGTAAAGCGGCCCAAGCGAAAGCTGAAGAAGACCGTGCCAAGGAGATCAACGGTCCCAAGGGCGAGGAGCCGACCCGCTATGGCGACTGGGAGCGCGGCGGCCGGGCGGTCGATTTTTAGGCGGCGTCTCTTTCACTTCATTTTCCCGTTATCGGCCTGGCGCATTGGCCTGTTCGCTTGCCCGCTCCATGGCGCGGTTGCGTATTTCCGATTACGATTGGCTGCGAAACAGCAATTGAAGGATCGGTGATGGTTTTTCGGGCGAGTGCATTGGGGGTTGCGGCGTCCTTCATGGCGGCTGGGTGTGGGGCCGCGTCAGAAGACAAGAACAGCGGCGGCGCGCTGGTCAATGTCCGCATACAGCAATTCACCGACCGCCCAATTCCGCACTTTAAGGTCGACGCCGCCTGGCCCGATCTTCCCGATGATGTCATTCTCGGTCAGGTGCCGGGCTTGGCGGTCGATCGTCATGACAATGTCTGGATCTTGCAGCGGCCCAATTCCCTAGGTTTTTCAGATACTGGTCTCGATCAGGACCCACCCATCGCTGTGTGCTGTCGCGCGGCGCCGCATGTGCTGACATTTTCGCAGGACGGCGAGTTGGTTGGCGAATGGGGCGGCGACGAATTTGCGCCAGAGGTCGACGGCGTCAATCAATGGCCGGCGAATGTGCACGGACTTTTCGTCGATGAGGAGGATACGGTCTGGATCGGCGGCAATGGCGACGGCGATCATGTCGTGTTGAGCTTTAACGCAGACGGCGTTTTCATCCGGTCCATCGGGCGCAAGGATCAGACAGCCGGCAATTTCGATCGCGCCACGCTCGGCAATCCCGCCGATATTGTCCATGACCCCGAGACCGGCGAAACCCTGATTGCTGACGGCTATATCAACAAGCGTATCATCGGTTTTAATGAGGAAGGCGAGTTCACCCGTTTCTGGGGCGCGTACGCCGCATCTCCCGATGATGATACGCGCGAAGGTTCATTCGATCAATCACAGGCGTCCAGCAACGCCGATGGCGGCGCTGATCCGGAATCGAAAACTTTTGGCGATATCGTCCACTGTATTGTGAAAGGGCCGGACGACCGCATCTATGTCTGCGACCGGCGCAATAACAGGTTGCAGGTTTTCGAAACAGATGGTGACGGCGAAACCGTCTTTCTTCAGGATATTGTCTTCGCGCCGGAAACAGGCGGCACACGGACCGTTTCCGATGTCGCGTTCTCCCCGGACAACGCCTATATGTATGTCTCCGACATGATGAACGGGCAGGTCTGGATTCTGGACGCCAAAACTTACGAATTTCTTGGCGCTGTCGGGCGCAATGGCCGTTATCCCGGCGAATTCATCTGGCTCCATAGCGTCGATGTGGACAGCGACGGCAATATCTACACAACCGAAGTGAACACTGGCCGCCGCGTTCAGAAACTCGTCTTCACTGGCGTGAAGTAGCGTCTCTCAGCCTTCCCCTTTTATCGCATTCTCCGGTCAGACTGACGCAAGGCGTCTTGCCTGATCGGAGCGGCAGGGCCATGTTTTCCCATAACCGGCGGTGACAAGCCGGAGCGGCGGACATGAAAAGGAGGCTTCGCGGGTGTTTACGCCCCGTGAAGATGGGGGCTATGGGCATTGCAATCGAGACTGAGGATCTGCGCAAACGCTTTCGCGGCGTCAACGCCGTCGATGGCGTTGATCTCTCCGTGCCGGAAGGCGCGATTTTCGGATTTCTGGGCCCGAATGGCGCCGGCAAGACGACGACCATCCGGCTGCTGCTTGGCCTGCTCAACCCCAATCGCGGCCGCATCGCCATTTTCGGCGAGGATTTGCGCCGCAATCGCTTAAGGGCTCTGAAATCCGTAGGCGTCGCATTTGAAACGCCGGCTCATTACGAACATCTGACAGGCCGCGAAAATCTCGACATTACCCGGCGGCTCTTGAAGCTCGATAAGACCGAGATTGATCAGGTGCTCTCGACGGTGGAGCTTTCCCATGTGGCCGACCGTCATGTCCGGAAATATTCTCTCGGCATGCGCCATCGCCTTGGTCTCGCCCGCGCGCTTCTCGGCAAACCAAAACTTCTTATTTTTGATGAGCCTACCAATGGGCTCGATCCCGTTGGCATTCGCGAAATGCGCGATTTCATCAAGACCCTGCCGGTGCGGACGGGCGCCACCGTTTTTGTATCATCGCATCATCTCGCCGAGATTGAACAAATGGCGTCCCATGTCGCCGTGATCCATCTCGGCAAGATCGTTTTCCAGGGCGCGATGGATGAACTGCGCGGGCTTCACGCGCCGCGTCTCGAAATCGGCTGTTCCGATGACGCAAGCGCTTCCGCGATGCTGGGCGGCGGCGCACGCAAGGTGGAAAGCCGCAATGGCCGCCTCGTGATTGAACTGTCTTCGGCGGAGGGGGCCAAGGCCCGCGCCGCCGCGATCAATAGAAAGCTAAATGAAGCGGGCATTGATGTGCATCATCTCGCCATTGCGCCATGGACGCTGGAAGAATTGTTCCTCCAGCTTGTCGGCGCCAAGCCGCAATTCGAACAGGAGTGAGGAAACGCTATGCTCGCCTCCATTCAGGTCGAACTGATAAAACTGAAACGCTCCAAGATCATGCTGGTGATGCTTGCAGGACCGGCGCTTGTGGCGCTTCTGTTTTTCTCCTTACAGGCGAGCGGTGCAAATTTACGCGCCTGGCCGCTTTATCTTTTTGCGGGACTGACGGCGTGGGCGACATTCATGTTGCCGCTTACGGCGACGATCATCGCCACGCTGCTGGCGCAACTGGAGCACGGACCGAAAACATGGGCGCATCTTCTCGCGCTCCCTGTACCGAAATGGCGTGTCTTTGCGGCGAAGGCGGTTGTCGCGCTCGGGCTCATTGCGCTGATGAGTTTGCTCACCGGCGCGCTCCTCGCTTTTGGCGGCTGGCTCGCGGGCGAACTCAACCCGGCGAATAAGCTCATGGACCCGGCGCCGTTTGCAGCGCTCGCGGAGACCATGATGGATGACGATGATCAGATGTTCGGCGGGATGGATGTCATGCTGATGGTGCAGCAATGGCGTCTTGTCGTCGCTGAACGGCTCGCCTTTGTTTACCTCTCGTCATTCCTTCTGATTGCGGTCCAGCTCTGGGCGGCGTTCCGTTTCCGCAATTTTCTCATTCCCATGGCGCTCGGCGTCGGCGGCGGGTTCTTTGCGATCTTCGCGCAGGCCTCTCAATACGGGCTCTATTTCCCGTGGCTGATGCCGTTCAATACGCTTGGCTTTATGCCGGAGAATGTTGAAAAGGCGCTCGCCTACGGCCTTGTGGGAGGGATCGGGATGAGCCTGTTGATGCTTGTGGATATGAGCAGAATGCAAATAAAGTAAAGTAATAAGTAAATAAATAATTACAGATATATTAAAAACAAACAATAAAGACGTTACCTATGCGTGCGCATGAGGGTGTTTTTATTATTGAGCTGGTTTTGCGCTGGCCTTGCGTTGGCGCCGATCCATGCCTCGGAATTTTCCGGGCCCGCCCGCGGCCATGTGGAGCGGGTGATTGACGGCGATACGGTGAAGATGCGGGTCGCGATCTGGCTCGACCAGGAGATTGTGGTCTCTGTGCGCCTCGCTGGAGTTGATGCGCCTGAACTCTTCCGGCCCAAATGCGATGCCGAGCGCGAGCTTGCGCGCCAGGCGAAGTCGTTTGTCGAGGACTTCCTGCGTGACGGTGAGGTTGACCTCAGCGAGATCGAGCAGGGCAAATATGCCGGCCGTGTTGTTGCGCGCATTGAGGCCGACGGCGCCGATCTCGGCGCCGCGCTGGTGGCCGCCGGTCTTGGTGTTGATCGGCCCAGGGGTAACTGGTGCGGCGGTGTTTAGGCGTCTGTGAGAGAACGCGGGCAGTCGTCATTCCATGCGCAAAAAAGCGCATGGCCCCGGTCCTGTGTTGTACGCTTCACTCAACATATATTGGGAGAAAGTATGACGGAATTTTATGAAGCGCCGCCCGTGGACGATCGCACGATCTGGGATATTTGGCTCTCCATGCATTACTTCCCGGCGGCGACAGCCGTGCATGAAGCGGGCGTTTTTGAAGCGCTTGAAGCTGCACCTTTGAGCCTTGATGATCTTGCCGACAAGCTTTCGCTCAACCAGAAAGCCCTTGGCGTGGTGATGTCGCTCGTATCGGCGTTGGGGCTGGTGAACCGGCGTGACGGCGTCTGGCGCCTGACGCCCCATGCCAGAACATATCTGCTTTCCGGCACAACTTATTCCTGGTCGCCGCTATTTGAAGTTTACAAAAATGGCACGCCTTTGCATGGCGAGCTATTGTCGCTTTTGAAATCAGGAAAAACGCCCCGCGAGGATATGCCGTCAAATGGCTGGGAAGAGGGCAAGGTGCCCCCTGACGCAGCGCGCAGCATCGCAAAATTCATGCAAGCTCACTCCTTGCCTGCAGCGGTGGCGGCGGCGCGTTCCGGCGCCTTCAGCAAGGTGAAAAAACTTCTCGATGTGGGCGGCGGGTCCGGTGTTTTTTCCATCGCAGCGGCGCAGCGAAATCCCTCTCTTAGCGCCACCATTATGGACCTCGACACCATGTGCGATGCGGCGTCTGAATTATTCGTCGCGTCTTCGGGAGTGGCGGATCGCGTTGACACAGTTGCTGTCGACATGTTCCGGGAAGACTGGCCCACCGGCTATGACGCGCTGTTCTTTTCCAATGTATTTCATGACTGGGATGACGACATCAACGCGCAACTGTCAAAGAAATCCTTCGACGTTCTGCCGTCGGGCGGGCGAATTATTCTCCACGAAATCCTCATGAACGACAATGAAGACGGGCCGGTGACGCCCGCATCATTTTCTGTCCTCATGCTCCGCGGCACGAAAGGCAAGCAATATACATTCTGTGAGCTGACGAAATATCTGGAGGATGCCGGATTTGTCAGTGTCGATGCAATCCAGACAAGCCCTTATTACTCGCTTGTGTCGGCGGTAAAACCTTAGGGGCGAGAGCGTTTTCAGCCAAACCGCTCT
>JAUHYK010000054.1 GCA_030426465.1 Alphaproteobacteria bacterium | reverse complement strand
GAGGGCCTCGTGCAGCTCGCCGGTGTAGAGTACGAGAAGTCGACGTCCACCAAGGTGCGCGGCCGCATGGTGGCCGAGCAGGTCATCTGGGCCATCGGCTGGATGAACCACGACAAGACGCTCTTCCGCCCGAAGGTCAAGCGCAAGGAGGGCGAGAACCTCGATCTCGTCTAAGACCCGAACCCCTTTTCCTGAATCCCAACCCTTTCGCGAGCCATGCCTCTCAAAGAGTTCAAACCGCTCACGCCGCCCCAGCGCTACAAGGCGCTGCCGACCTTCGAAGAAATCACGAAGAAGAAGCCGGAGAAGTCGCTGCTTTCGCCCCTCAAGAAGAGTGGCGGACGCAACAACACCGGCCGCATCACCGTTCGCCGTCGCGGCGGCGGCGTGAAAAAGACCTATCGCATTGTCGACTTCAAACGGAACAAGTTTGACATCGAAGCGAAGGTCGAACGCCTTGAATACGATCCCAACCGTTCAGGGTTCATTGCGCTCTTGAAATATCTCGACGGCGAGCAGGCTTACATTCTCGCGCCGCAGCGCCTCAAGGCTGGCGATAAAGTCATCGCCGGTGAAAAGGTTGACGTAAAGCCTGGCAACGCCATGAAGCTTAAAGGCATTCCGGTCGGAACGATCATTCACAATGTTGAGCTTAAGCCAGGCAAGGGCGGCCAGGTTGCACGTTCCGCTGGGACTTACGCCCAGCTCGTCGGCCGCGATGGCGGTATGACACAGGTTCGGATGCAATCCGGCGAAGTTCGCCTCATTTCTGGTGAGTGCATGGCGACAATTGGCGCCGTCTCCAACCCGGATCACATGAACCAGTCGATCGGCAAGGCCGGGCGCAACCGTCACAAGGGCAAGCGTCCAGCGGTGCGCGGCGTCGTGATGAACCCGGTCGATCACCCCCATGGCGGCGGCGAAGGCCGCACCTCGGGCGGTCGTCACCCGGTCACCCCGTGGGGCAAGCCGACCAAGGGCGCCAAGACTCGCAAGAATAAAGCAACTGACAAACTCATCCTGCGCTCGCGTCACGCGCGCAAGAAAAAGAAATAGGCCGGAGATAATACGACATGCCACGTTCAGTCTGGAAAGGTCCGTTCGTCGACCGCTATCTCCTGAAGAAAGCGGAAGAGTCACAGGACGGAAA
Source organism: Alphaproteobacteria bacterium (assembly GCA_030426465.1). Classification (GTDB taxonomy): domain Bacteria; phylum Pseudomonadota; class Alphaproteobacteria; order Caulobacterales; family Parvularculaceae; genus Hyphococcus. Next base: position 30,562 of record JAUHYK010000054.1, on the reverse strand, counting down.
ACACAAAGGCGGGATCAAATCCTGGTCACGCCGTTCAACCATCCTGCCGCAATTCGTCGGACTGACGTTCAACGTCTATAACGGCCAGAAATTCATCCCCGTTCATGTCACTGAAGACATGGTCGGTCACAAGTTCGGCGAATTCTCTCCGACCCGGTCCTATTACGGTCACGGCGCGGACAAGAAGGCGAAGAGGAAATAGTCATGGGGCAGAGTAAAAATCCCCGGCGCGTAGGCGAAACCCAGGCCATGGCCAAAGGCCGCCTGATCCGCACCTCGCCGCAGAAACTGAACCTCGTGGCGCAGCTCATCCGCGGCATGCCGGTTGAAAAGGCGCTCGCCGAGCTGACCTTTTCGCGCAAGCGTATTTCCCAGAACGTCAAGAAAGTTCTGGAAAGCGCGATCGCAAACGCCGAGAACAACCATGATCTCGACATCGATCAGCTCGTTGTCGATCAGGCTTTTGTTGGCAAGAACATGGTCATGAAGCGCTGGAAAGCTCGCGCCCGTGGCCGCGTCGGCAGAATTCAAAAGCCGTTTTCTGAAATCACGATCGTCGTGAAAGAAGTTGAGGAGGCCGCTTAATGGGCCAGAAAGTAAACCCAATCGGCCTCCGTCTCGGGATCAACCGCACCTGGGATTCGCGCTGGTTCGCCGGCAAAGCCGCTTATGGCGACTTGCTGCATGAAGACCTTGCGATCCGGAAGTATCTCGAAAAGCGCCTTCAGCAGGCTGGCGTATCGCGCATCGTTATCGAACGTCCGCACAAGAAATGCCGGGTGACGATTTACACAGCCCGCCCGGGCGTCGTGATCGGCAAAAAAGGGGCCGATATCGAAAAGCTGCGTCAGGAACTGTCGAAGCTGTCTTCGTCGGAAACGGTTTTGAACATCGTTGAAATCCGCAAGCCGGAAATTGATGCGACGCTGGTTGCCGAGAATATCGCGCAACAGCTTGAGCGCCGTGTCGCCTTCCGCCGCGCGATGAAGCGTGCAATGCAGACAGCCCAGCGGATGGGCGGCCTTGGCATTCGCGTTAACGTCTCCGGCCGTCTCGGCGGCGCTGAGATTGCCCGGATGGAATGGTACCGCGAAGGTCGCGTGCCGCTTCATACGCTTCGCGCTGATATCGATTACGGCGTGGCGACCGCCCAGACGACCTATGGCGCCATCGGCATAAAGGTCTGGATCTTCAAGGGCGAGATCATGGAACACGACCCTATGGGTCACGAAAAGCGTTTGATCGAAGCCCAGACGGGCGGCGTCGGTCATCAGCAGCGCAACTAGCGCAAAAAAGGATTTTGGAGCGAGCCAGTCATGCTGCAGCCGAAAAGAACAAAATTCCGCAAGATGCACAAAGGGCGCATCAAGGGCGCCGCCAAGGGCGGTACGGATCTGAACTTCGGATCCCATGGTCTTAAAGCCATGGAGCCGGAGCGCGTAACCTCGCGTCAGATCGAAGCCACCCGCCGCGCCATCACCCGCGCCATGAAGCGCCAGGGCCGTGTGTGGATTCGCATTTTCCCGGATGTGCCGGTGTCGAAGAAACCGACCGAAGTACGGATGGGTAAAGGCAAGGGCTCGGTTGAATACTGGGCCGCCAAAGTAAAGCCTGGCCGCATCATGTTTGAACTTGACGGTGTGCCGGACGCGATTGCGCGTGAAGCGTTGTTGCTGGGCGCAGCCAAGCTGCCGATCAAGACGCGCATCGTAACGCGCATCGGCGAGTAGGGAGCTAAAGTCATGAACGCCAGTGAAGCACGCGATTTGACCGCCGACGAACTGAAGGACCGTCTCCTCCAGCTCAAGCGGGAGCAATTCAACCTGCGCTTTCAAAAAGCGTCGGGTCAGCTTGAAAAGACCACACGCATCGGCGAAGTGCGCAAGGACATCGCCCGGATCAAAACCATTCTCGGCGAAAAAACCCGGGCGAACTAAGGATAAAGGCGAAAGCAATGCCAAAACGCATTCTGCAAGGCTCCGTTGTGAGCGACAAGGGCGAGAAAACGGTCATCGTGAATGTCGAGCGTATGTTTACGCATCCGCTGTTCAAGAAAGTTGTCCGTCGCTCAAATCGTTTTCACGCTCATGACGCGGAAAACAAATACAAGGTCGGCGATTTGGTCCGCATCCAGGAATGCGCGCCGAAATCCAAGCTGAAACGCTGGGAAGTTATCGGCCTCGGAGCAAAAGGTTAAGCCCGACCGCCCCCCTTTCGAGGAGCCGGGGCGGGAGGAATGAGTGAAGCGGGCCATGAGGGCCCATCAGGAGGATCACCATGATCCAGATGCAATCAAATTTGGACGTCGCCGATAATTCCGGCGCAAAGCGCGTTCAGTGCATCAAGGTGCTAGGCGGCGCGAAGCGCAGATATGCCGGCGTCGGCGACATCATCGTCGTGTCGGTGAAGGAAGCGATTCCGCGCGGCCGTGTGAAAAAAGGCCAGGTCATGAAGGCCGTGGTCGTACGCACCGCGAAGGACATCCAGCGCAAGGACGGATCGGTGATCCGGTTTGACCGCAACGCCGCTGTTCTGATCAACAATAACAAAGAGCCGATCGGCACGCGTATCTTTGGCCCGGTGACCCGCGAACTGCGCGCCGCCAAGCACATGAAGATCGTGTCGCTTGCGCCGGAGGTGCTGTAATGGCTGCGAAGATCAAAAAAGGCGACAAAGTCGTCGTGCTCGCCGGCAAAGACCGGGGCGCGGAAGGCGAAGTCGTTCAGGTGATGCCGAAGGCCGACCGTGTGGTTGTGCGCGGCGTTAACCTGATCAAGAAACACCAGCGTCAAACGCCTCAGCAGGAAGGCGGGATCATCACGCGCGAAGCGTCGGTCCATATTTCCAACGTGGCGCTAAAAGATCCGTCGACAGGCAAACCAACCCGCGTCGGCTTCAAGATCGAAGATGGAAAGAAAGTGCGCGTCGCGAAAGCGTCGGGTGAGGTTATCGATGGCTGAAGCTCAATCATATGAACCGCGTCTGAAGACGCTTTATCGCGACACCATCCGCTCGAAGATGAACGACAAGTTCAAATATTCGAACGCGATGATGATGCCTGGCCTCGACAAGATCGTGATCAATATGGGCGTCGGTGATGCTGTGAACGACCGTAAGGCGGTTGACGCGGCGGTCGCAGACCTCACGCTGATCGCCGGTCAGAAGCCGGTCATCACCAAGGCCAAGAAATCCATCGCTGGTTTCAAACTGCGTGAAGGTATGGCGGTTGGCGCGAAAGTGACGCTCCGCAAGGATCGCATGTTCGAATTTCTGGATCGTCTCATCACCATCGCGCTGCCGCGCGTGCGTGACTTCCGCGGCCTCAACGCCAAGAGTTTTGACGGACGCGGCAATTACGCGATGGGCCTCAAAGAACACATCGTTTTTCCGGAAATTGACTACGACAAAGTCGACAAGATCCGGGGCATGGACATCATCGTTTGCACGACCGCGACCAATGACGACGAGGCGCGCGAATTGCTGCGGGAATTCAACTTTCCGTTCCGGAAATAGAAAAGGCATTAGGCAGGGTCCGGGAGCGACGCGGAAACCGGCTTGAGAAGGAGAAGACATGGCGAAGAAATCAATGGTCGAGCGCGATCTCAAACGCCGCCGCATGGCGAAAAAGTTTGAGTCCAAGCGCAACCGGCTGAAGGCGATCATCAGGGATCAGGAACAGTCCGGCGAAGACCGCTTCATGGCGGCGCTTCGGCTTGCTGAGCTTCCGCGCAACTCATCGAAGACGCGCATCCGCAATCGCTGCCTGGTCAGTGGTCGTCCCCGCGGTTACTACCGCAAGTTGAAGATGTCGCGCATCGCGCTACGTCAACTGGGTTCGGCCGGGTTGATCCCGGGCCTCGTGAAATCAAGCTGGTAAGGGAGCCGAGAGAACAATGGCTATCAATGATCCTGTCGGCGATCTGATCACCCGCATCCGCAACGCGCAGATGCGTCGGCACTCGACCATGAATGTTCCGGCCTCGAAGCTGCGCGGCTGGGTTCTGGACGTGCTTGAGACGGAAGGCTACATCCGCGGTTACAGCCGCGTCGAAAAGGACGGCGAAAAGCCGAACTTTGAAGTTGAGCTGAAATATTACGAAGGCGCTCCGGTGATCCAGAAGATCAAGCGGGTCTCCAAGCCTGGCCGTCGGGTTTACTCTTCGGTTCGCGATCTCGGGTCCGTTCGCAACGGCCTCGGCATTTCGATTGTTTCGACGCCGAAGGGCGTCATGTCAGATGCAGCTGCACGGGACGCCAATGTGGGCGGCGAAGTGCTCTGCGAAGTTTACTAAGGCTGGGAGCGAGATAAATGTCCCGCATCGGTAAAAAAGCGATCTCCGTGCCCAAAGGCGTGACCGTTACGGTCAACGGTCAGACGGTCACGGCAAAAGGTCCGAAAGGCGAGCTTGAGTTCGTCGTCAACGAGCTGTGCACGGTTGCGCTCGAAAATGACGAAGTCACGGTGAAGCCGGTTGACAATTCGAAGCCCGCGCGTTCGCTCTGGGGTATGAGCCGCACCCGGATTTCGAACATGTTCGACGGTGTCGCCAATGAATTCACCAAGACACTTGAGCTTGTGGGCGTTGGTTATCGTGCGCAGATGAAAGGCACGGCGCTTTCGCTGGCGCTTGGCTACAGCCACGACATCGATTACCCCGCGCCGGAAGGCGTCAAGCTCGCGGCGCCAAAGCCGACGGAAATCACTGTTTCCGGCATCGACAAACAAAAGGTTGGACAGGCCGCTGCAGAGATCCGCGCGTTCCGTCCGCCGGAGCCTTACAAAGGCAAAGGCGTGAAATACGCTGACGAATTCATCTTCCGTAAGGAAGGCAAGAAGAAGTAACGCTTCGCTAGAGGAAATCGGGCTATGGCCGATCAAAAGAGAAAACAACAGGATTCACGGGCGGGTCGCACGCGTCGTAAGATCAAGCGCGTCTCCACTGACCGTCCGCGGCTGTCGGTGTTCCGTTCGTCGAAAAATATCTCGGCGCAGATCATCGATGACGCGCAGGGAAAAACCCTTGCGTCGGCGACGTCGCTGGAGAAAGACTTCGGCAAGGGTTCTGATAAGGATTCAGCGGCGAAGGTGGGTAAAGCCCTCGCTGATCGCGCGGTGAAAGCCGGCGTCAAGGAAGTCGTGTTTGATCGCGGCGGCTATATGTTTCACGGTCGGGTCAAAGCGCTTGCGGAAGCCGCGCGCGAAGCCGGCCTTAAATTCTAGGGAGTTTTAAGATGGCGCGTGAAGAAGGACGTGGTCGCGGCCGTGGACAAGGCAGAGGCCGTGGCGAACGTGAAGAACGCGATGAGTTCGTCGACAAGCTAGTCGCCATCAATCGCGTGGCGAAGGTTGTGAAGGGCGGGAAGAACTTCGGTTTCGCCGCGCTCGTCGTCGTTGGCGACCAGAAAGGCCGCGTTGGTTTCGGCAAAGGCAAGGCTCGCGAAGTGCCTGAAGCGATCCGCAAGGCGACCCAGGAAGCCAAGCGCAATCTCGTGCGCGTGCCGCTTCGTGAAGGTCGCACCCTGCATCATGACGCCTCGGGTCGCTGGGGCGCTGGTAAAGTTGTGTTGCGGTCGGCGCCTCCGGGAACCGGCATCATCGCCGGCGGCCCAATGCGCGCGATCTTTGAAACGTTGGGCGTTCAGGACGTTGTCGCCAAGTCGCTTGGGTCTTCGAACCCGTACAACATGGTGCGCGCGACGGTGAATGCGCTTCAGAACCAGCAAAGCCCGCGGACCATGGCCGCCAAGCGCGGTAAAAAGGTTTCCGATATTCTCCCCGCCCGCGGTTCTTCCGCTGAAGCGGCAGATGCTGCGTAAAGGAATTCGTTATGGCGAAGAAAATGTTGAAAGTCCGCCAGACCGGCAGCCCGATCCGTCGTCCGCAAGATCAACGCGCGACGCTGGTTGGTCTTGGTCTGAACAAGATCGGCCGCGAGCGTGAACTCGAGGATACACCATCTGTACGCGGCATGATCCGCAAGGTTTCCCATCTCGTTGAGGTGGTGGAAGACTAAACCGGCAGGGCCATAGCGCCCCGTCATTTTTGTCGCCGAGAAAGGCGATCAGGCGAGGCGGCGGTTCATGGACATCGCTGTCGCAAGTCGAGGTAAGAAAATGAAACTCAATCAACTTTCCGACAATAAAGGCGCGCGTAAATCGCGCATTCGCGTTGGCCGTGGTATCGGCTCCGGCAAGGGCAAGACCGGCGGACGCGGCGTCAAGGGCCAGAAATCACGCTCGGGCGTCTCCGGCATTCGCGCCTATGAAGGCGGCCAGATGCCGCTTTACATGCGCCTTCCGAAGCGCGGCTTTAACAAACCGAACCGCGCGGCTTTTGCCGAAGTGAATATTGGCCGTCTTCAGACTGCTGTCGACGCCGGCAAACTCGATGCAGGTAAAACGATTGATGTCGCCGCCCTCGTTGAGGCGGGTGTTGTGCGCCGCGCCAAGAACGGCGTTCGGCTGCTTGGCGTCGGTGAACTCAAATCCAAGCTCGATCTCGTGGTCGCACATGCTTCGGCTGGCGCTAAGGCTGCGGTTGAAAAGGCAGGCGGCTCGGTCACGCTGGTCCAGAGCGAAACCAAAGGCGAGTAGGGTGTTGACCCGGGGTTGCGGGCGCCGCCCGCAATCGCCACATGGCCCGGGCGCATTTCGCGTGAGGGGCCGCCCGATAGGGCAAGCTGAACAGGTGACAGGCTGATGACTTCTGCAGCGGAACAGTTCGCGTCGAACATCAATCTCGCGTCTTTTGCGAAAGCGGAAGAGCTGAAGAAGCGTTTGCTGTTCACGCTCGGCGCGCTGATTGTCTATCGCCTCGGCACCTTCGTGCCGATCCCGGGCATTGACCCAATCGCCTTCAGTCAGGGTTTCCAGAGCCAGCAGGGCGGGCTTCTAGGCACGCTGAACATTTTCGCTGGCGGTGCGGTTGAGCGCATGGCGATCTTCGCCCTGAACATCATGCCTTACATCTCGGCGTCGATCATCATGCAGTTGATGTCTGCGGTGATCCCGTCGCTCGAGAAGGTCAAGAAAGAAGGCGAGCAGGGCCGTCGTCAGATTAACCAGTACACCCGCTATCTGACGGTCTTTCTGGCCACCATGCAGGGTTATTTCATCGCCGTCTCGCTGCAAAGTTCGCCGGGAACCGTGATCAATCCGGGGCCTTATTTCCTGATTACGACGACCGTCACTCTGGTGGGCGGCGTGATGTTCCTTCTCTGGCTTGGCGAACAGATCACTGCGCGCGGCGTCGGCAATGGCGTGTCCTTGATCATCTTCGCCGGCATCGTGGCTGAGCTGCCGCGGGTTACAGCCTCGCTGCTCGATCAAGGCCGGGCAGGCGGCGGCATCGGCGGCGGCGCGATCCTGGTTATCGCGGCGCTGGCGCTTGGGCTCATCGCCTTTGTGGTCTTTATGGAGCGCTCTCAGCGCCGGATTCTGGTCCAGTATCCACGTCGGCAAGTGGGCCAGCGGATGACGCAAGGGGAAAAGTCCCACCTTCCGCTGAAAATCAACGTCTCGGGCGTCATTCCGCCGATTTTCGCCTCATCACTGCTGCTCTTGCCGGCGACGGCTGCGGGCGCTGTGGGCGATGGTTCGCCGCAATGGCTACAGGACCTCACTTTCCTGTTCGCGCCGGGCAAGCCGCTCTACATTGCTTTTTACGCCACGCTTATCATCGTCTTCACGTTCATCTATACCTCTGTGGTCTTTAACGTCGAAGAAGTGGCTGACAACCTCAAGAAATATGGCGGCTTCGTTCAGGGTTACCGCCCGGGTCCGCGCACTGCGGAATATCTCGATTTCGTGCTGACCCGCCTGACGGTGATTGGCGCTATGTATCTGACCGCGGTCTGTATTTTCCCGGAAATCCTGAAATCCGCTTATGGACAGTCGATCCCGGTCTATATTGGCGGCACGTCGCTGCTGATCGTCGTGTCCGTGACGCTAGATACAGTGGGTCAGATCCAGGGTCATCTTGTCGCCCAGCAATATGAAGCGCTGATCAAGAAATCTAAGCTGCGCGGGGGGAGACGATGATTGTAATTTTCCTCGGTCCTCCGGGGGCCGGCAAAGGCACACAGGCCGCCCATATTGTTGAGCGGTATGGAATTCCCCAGCTTTCCACCGGCGACATGCTGCGCGCCGCGGTCGCCGCCAAGAGCCCGGTCGGTCTCAAGGCCAAGGCGATCATGGACGCCGGCAACCTCGTTTCCGACGATATCGTCGCGGCCATCATTGAGGAGCGCATCGAGGCTGACGACTGCGCCCCCGGCTTTCTGCTGGACGGCTTCCCGCGGACCATACCGCAAGCCGAGATGCTGGACGCGATCCTCACCAAGAAGGAGCGGGCTGTCGACGCCGTCGTGGAGCTCCGCGTGGACGAGGCGGCGCTGATCGACCGGCTCCGCAACCGCATTAAGGAAACCAAGGCCCGGGGCGAAGAAGTTCGGGCTGACGATAATGAAGAGACCTTCGCGAAACGGCTTGAAGTCTATCGCGAACAGACGGCGCCGCTGATCCCTTACTATGAGGGGCAGGGCAAATTGCGGGTCGTGGACGGAATGCAGACGGTCGAGGCCGTTTCCGCCGCCATAGACGCGATATTGGACCAAATTCAGGGCTGAAATAGCTTTGAAAAGCGGTTGACGGAGGGGCGCGCGTAGGCCTATCAACGCGCTCTCCGTCAGAAGGAGTACCGCCCGCCCGGCAGGGGTTGACCCCTATTCGCCGTCGCGGGTGTTGTTGCTTGGAAACAGGCGGCGTTTGAGTTGCGTAAGAGGCGGGTCCGAACGGACCTTTAAAATGGTTGGCCCGGCCAAGGGAAAAGGGGCGAGATGAAAAAGAAGGAAATTTCCTGTGGCTCGTATAGCAGGCGTTAATATTCCGACGAACAAGCGCGTCACCATTGCACTGCGCTATATTCACGGCATCGGCCCGGCGAAAGCCGCCGAGATTTGCGAAAAAGTTGGCCTCGCGCCCGAGCGCCGTGTCAACGAACTGTCGGACTCTGAGGTCTTGCAGATCCGCGAAACAATCGACAGCGATTACATGGTGGAGGGCGACCTTCGCCGCGAAGTTGCTGTGAACATCAAGCGTCTTATGGACCAGGGCTGCTATCGCGGTCTTCGTCACCGTCGCGGCCTGCCGGTTCGCGGCCAGCGCACGCACACCAACGCCCGCACGCGCAAGGGCCCCGCGAAACCGATCGCCGGCAAGAAGAAGTAAGGATACGGATCAATGGCCAAGCAAGCCGCAGCGCGCGTTAAACGCCGCGAACGCAAAAATATTTCGACTGGCGTTGTTCACGTGAACGCGTCCTTCAACAACACCATGGTCACGATTGCGGACGAACAGGGAAACACGATTTCCTGGTCTTCAGCCGGCGGCATGGGCTTTAAAGGCTCACGCAAGTCGACCCCTTATGCGGCGCAGCTCGCGGCTGAAGACGCTGCAAAGAAAGCCATGGACCATGGCCTTCAGACAGTCAGCGTTTCTGTGCGCGGTCCGGGTTCGGGCCGGGAAAGCGCGCTTCGCGCACTCCAGTCCGCCGGCCTAACGGTTACTGTTATTCATGACGTCACGCCGATCCCCCATAATGGCTGCCGTCCCCGCAAGCGCCGCCGCGTTTAATCACGATACGGAATAAAGAGAGCGATCCACCTATGGATACGACAAACATCCTCGAAAAAAACTGGCTTGAGCTTATCCGCCCGACGAAACTGGAAGTTTCGCCAGGTGGTGATGCCAGCCGAAAAGCGTCCATCATCGCCCAGCCGCTGGAGCGTGGCTTTGGTCTGACTCTTGGCAACTCCCTGCGCCGGATTCTCATGTCATCGCTGCAAGGCGCCGCCGTGACGTCGATCCAGATTGACGGCGTTGTTCACGAGTTCTCGTCCATTCCGGGTGTGCGCGAAGACGTGACCGACATCGTTCTCAACGTGAAGCAGCTTGCGCTGCGCATGCATGCGGACGGGCCGAAGCGTCTTGTTCTCAAGAAATCGACGCCGGGTCCGGTGACGGCCGCCGACATTGAGGAAACCTCTGCGGTTGAAATCCTCAACAAGAACCATGTGATCTGCCATCTCGACCAAGGCGCGAACCTGCGTATCGAAATGACGGTCAACACCGGCAAGGGCTACGCCCCGGCCGAAGCGAACCGTCCGGAAGACGCGCCGATCGGCCTGATCCCGGTAGACAGCCTTTATTCGCCGGTGAGCCGCGTTGCTTATCGCGTTGAGAATACCCGCGAAGGCCAGGTTCTCGACTATGACAAGCTGATCATGGACGTGGAAACCGACGGCTCGCTGTCGCCTGACGATGCGGTTGCCTATGCTGCGCGCATCCTTCAGGACCAGCTTCAGATCTTCATCAATTTTGACGAACCCACGAAAGACATGGGCGGCGACGCCCGCGAAGAGCTTCCGTTCAACCCGGCGCTTCTGCGCAAGGTTGACGAGCTTGAGCTTTCTGTGCGTTCGGCGAACTGCCTCAAGAACGACAACATCGTCTATATCGGCGATCTCATCCAGAAGACCGAAGCGGAAATGCTCCGTACGCCGAATTTCGGCCGCAAGTCGCTGAACGAGATCAAGGAAGTGCTGGCGGGCCTCGGCCTTCACCTCGGTATGGATGTGCCCGATTGGCCGCCTGAAAACATCGAAGAACTCGCTAAGAAATTTGACGAATAACCAAGACCGGCGGGACGTCGGCCTCTAGGAGAAAAAGCCATGCGACACGGGATGGCGCTGAGAAAACTGAACCGGACCCACGAACACCGCAAGGCGATGTTCGCGAACATGTCCTGTGCGCTGATCAAGCATGAGCAGATCACGACGACCTTGCCGAAAGCCAAAGAGCTTCGTCCTATCGTCGAGAAGCTCGTGACCAAGGCAAAGCACGCGGCCAAAGATGAAAGCCAGTCGCTGCATTTGCGCCGTCAGGTGATTTCGTCGATCCGCGACAAGGATATGGCGAAAAAGCTATTCGATACGCTCGGCCCCCGCTACGCCGAACGCGATGGCGGCTATATCCGGATCATGAAAGCCGGCTACCGCTATGGCGATAATGCGCCGCTCGCGGTCATTGAATTTGTCGATCGCGACGAAGACGCCAAAGGTCAGGACTCAGGCCCCGTCATCGGCGTTGAGGATGACGACGACGAATAGGCTTTGCGTTATTCAACAAGGTTTCAAGGCGGCCTCCGGGCCGCCTTTTTCTTTGGCGGCTTGCTTTTATTGTACGAGGCGCTGTGACGTCGCACGATGTTTTACCCGGATTGCATTTTTTGAACTGTCACGCCTAAAATCTCAGCCATGCAACAGCCAAACATGCTGCGGGGCGCAGTGTTCGCCTCTTTTTTTGCCGTCTTGCTCCTTTGCGGGGCCGCCGCTGACGAAGCGCCGTCATGGCCGCAACCGGATCCAGCCGGGCTGGCGGACAGCCCGCAAAAGGATGAGATCCTGTATGGAGAGAGGCTGATCAGACGAACCTTTTCGGTGATCGGTCCTGAGGTCGAAGATCCCGCAATGCGCTATGCTGGCAACAATCTCGCCTGCAACTCCTGTCATCTCGACGGCGGCCGGCAGCGCTTCGCGCTTTCGTTTATTGGCGCTTATGACGCCTATCCGAGAAATATGGCCCGTGAAAACGAAGTGCGCACGCTAACGCAGCGTATCAATGGTTGCATGGAGCGCAGCATGAATGGGCGCGCCCTGCCGGATGACTCCGCGGAAATTCAGGCGATGATCGCCTATATGCGTTTTCTCAGCGAAGCGGCGCCAGAAGGTATGGAGGGGAGAAGCTCGCCGCCGCTTGAATTGCTTGATCGGCCCGCCAGCCCCGCAGCGGGCAAAGAGGTTTACGTAACCTATTGCATCGCCTGTCATGGCGCAGACGGACAGGGCGCCCGGAACGGCGTTGCTGGCGATGGGGAAGGCTATCTTTATCCGCCAGTTTGGGGCCCGGACAGTTTCAACTCGGGCGCCGGTATGCACCGGCTCATTAACTCAGCGCGGTTTATCCACGCCAATATGCCTTTCGGTGCGACTTTCGACTATCCCATGCTGTCGGTTGAAGAGGCTTGGGATGTTGCGGCTTATATCAACAGCCATGGCAGGCCTGAAAAAACAGGGCTTGAAAACGATTATCCGGATCGCTCACGCAAGCCTGTCGATGCGCCTTTCCCGCCTTTTGATGACGACTTTTCAATGGATCAGCACAAGCTTGGGCCGTTCCAGCCTATCATAAAGGAACGAGAACGCCGGAGTGGGCCCTAATAATATGGAGCGCATGCGCTGCAATTGCGGGTGCGATCCCCTATATTTTCGCGGCGGTGACGCCGCATCGGAAAATCAGCTGCCTATAGGTACCTCATGCGCCTTTTCTTTCACGGACTGATACCCTCGATTGCCATCCTCATTGCATCCGCCGCCTGCGCCCAGCCGGCGCCGGAAGCCGCCAGTCCGCCAGGGCAAACCGAAGGCGAAATGGCCGGTGAGGCGATCGCCCAGGCGCCGCGGGTCGTACCGCATTCCATGGAAGATGTGAAAATGTCTTTCGCGCCGGTTGTGGAGCGTGCGGCGCCCGCTGTCGTCAATGTCTACACAAAGCGTGTGGTGCAACAACGCAGTCCGTTTGCAGGCGATCCGTTCTTTGAGCGGTTCTTCGGCGGCGGCGGCCCGCGCGAACAGAATTCTTTGGGCTCCGGCGTGATCGTCAGTCCTGATGGCGTTGTCGTCACCAATAACCATGTCATCGAAGGCATGACCGAGATCAAGGTTGTGCTCAATGACCGGCGCGAATTCGAAGCGGAGCTTGTTCTGGCGGACTCGCAGACGGATCTGGCCGTGCTGCGCATCAAGCCGGAAGAGCCGCTGCCTTACCTCACTTTTGCAAATTCAGACTCCATTCATGTGGGTGATGTGGTGCTCGCCATCGGCAACCCGTTTGGCGTCGGCCAGACGGTGACAAGCGGCATCATTTCGGCGCTGGCGCGCACCGCCGTTTCGATTTCCGACTATCAGTTCTTCATCCAGACCGATGCGGCCATCAATCCGGGTAACTCCGGCGGCGCCTTGATCGACATTGACGGCCGGGTCGTGGGCATCAATTCGGCGATCTATTCGCGCTCTGGCGGCTCCAACGGCATTGGCTTTGCGATCCCCTCGCGCCTTGTACAACAGGTGATCAAGTCGGCGATCTCCGGCACGGCGCTTGTTCGTCCCTGGTTAGGCGCATCATCAAGCACAGTCTCAGCGGATATGGCGAGGGCGCTGAAACTTGATCGTCCGGCCGGCGCCATCGTGGACGACATCTGGGACAGGGGCCCGGCGGATACAGCGGGCCTGGAGCCCGGTGATGTGATCATCGAGGTCGACGGACAGCCAGTTTATGACGCGCAGACCCTGCAATATCGGATCGGCGTCAATAATGACGGCGACAGCGCCAATGTGGTTTTCGTGCGGGGCGGCAAAACCCGCAACGCCACAGTGAGGCTCAGCCTGCCTCCGGAAACCCCGGCGCGCGACACGCGTGAACTCGAAGGCAACCATCCGCTGAACGGCGTCACGGTAGATAATCTGTCACCGCGATTTTCCGAAGAGCTTGGTCTTGATCCCCTGTCCAAAGGCGTTGTCGTTTCCGAGGTGGCGTCGCGTTCCTTCGCGGCCCGCAGGGGCTTGCGCCCAGGACACAAGATCGTCTCGGTCAATGGCCGGAGCGTCAATACGGCGGCGGAGCTTGAGCGCGAGATCAGCAAGCCTGCGCAAAGCTGGGAGCTGGAAGTCGACACCGGCGGGCGCATCGTGCCCTGGCGGGTCGGCAGATAGGACCGCTATGAGCGATCTCTTCGGCGCGGCGGGGCTGGAAAAAGATGCGCCGCGTCCGCTTGCGGACCGGCTGCGCCCGACGACGCTCGCCGAAGTTGTGGGCCAGGATCACCTCCTGGCGAAAGGCGCGCCGTTGCGGCGCATGCTTGATGCGGGGCGCTTGTCCTCGCTTGTGCTCTGGGGGCCGCCCGGCGTCGGCAAGACGACCATCGCACGGCTTCTTGCCGATGACGCCAACCTCGAATTCGAGCAAATCTCGGCGATCTTTTCCGGCGTCGCCGATTTGCGTAAAGTGTTCGAGCGCGCCAAGGCGCGTCGCGCAGCGGGAAAAGGCACGCTCCTCTTCGTTGACGAGATCCATCGATTTAACAAGGCGCAGCAGGACAGTTTCCTGCCGAATGTGGAATCAGGCGTCATCACCCTTGTGGGCGCTACAACGGAAAATCCATCCTTCGAATTGAACGCCGCGCTGCTCTCGCGCGCGCAGGTTTTCACCCTGAACCGGCTCGACGACGAAGCGCTGGAACTGCTTCTAAAGCGGGCGGAAAACGAGGAAAGCCGCGATCTTCCGCTGACGGAAAAAGCGCGCGAGTTGATGCGCAATATGGCCGATGGCGACGGCCGCTTCATGCTCAATCTCGCTGAGGAAATTTTCGCAGAACCTGTAGGGAGAAAACCGATTGAGCCGAAAGAACTCGGCGAGATCGTCCAGCGCCGGGCGCCTGTCTACGATAAAAGCGATGAGTCCCACTACAATCTCGCCAGCGCTTTGCAGAAATCCATTCGCGGCTCGGATGTCGACGCCGCGCTTTACTGGGCGGCGCGCATGGTCGTTGGCGGCGAAGATCCGAAATTCATTTTCCGCCGCCTGATCGTTGTGGCGTCGGAGGATGTCGGCAATGCCGATCCGCAAGCCTTGCCGCTCGCTATCGCCGCGAAGGAGGCGTACGAGTTTCTCGGCCAGCCCGAAGGTGAAATCGCGCTTGGCCAACTTGTGACTTATCTCGCCACAGCGCCGAAATCGAACCGCGCCTATGTCGCTTTTCACAATGCAAAAGCGGTCGCCAAAGAGACCGGGTCCCTGATGCCGCCCATGCACGCCGTGAACGCGCCGACAAAGCTCATGAAAGAACTCGGCTATCACAAAGGTTATGAATATGACCACGATGCTGATGGCGGCTTTGCGGGGCTCAGCTATTTTCCGGAAGCCATGCCGCGTCAGAAATTCTATGAGCCCACGCAATACGGTTTCGATAAGGAAATAGCCAAGCGGCTTGACTATTGGGATCGTAAAAGGCGGGAGAAATCCGGGTCCTGATGCAGGCGATTGAGTCTTTTGTAACGACCGCCGGCGGCGTGAAACCACTGGTTGGCGGAGCGGTGTTCGCGCTCCTCTTTATCGGTGAACGTCTCGCCGCCGCGGCGCCGCGTCCAAAGACGAAACACAGAATGATCCACAATCTCGGCTTGTGGGGTATTGTGCTTGTCCTGTCGCCGCTCATCATCGCGCCGCTTACCGCCTTTGGCGCCAATCACCTATTATGGGAGCGGCCTGAAACGCTGCGCTTCGGCGCACTCATCCTCATCGCCGACATCCTGCTTCTTGATCTGTGGACCTATTGGATGCACCGCGCCTGGCACCGTGTGCCGCTTATGTGGCGTTTTCATCAAATCCATCATTTCGACGAATTTCTCGACACGACCAGCGCCTTCCGCTTTCACATTGGCGAAGTGATGATCTCGGCGCTGTTGCGCCTGATCCCGATTGCGCTTCTCGCGATCCCCTTCACCCATGTCATCGCCTTCGAAACGGTTTTTATCTGCGCCGTGATGTTTCACCATTCTAATCTCAGGCTGCCGACCGGTTTTGAGCGGGTTCTGTCGCGGTTCATGGTGACCCCGTCGATCCATTGGGTGCACCATCATGCGGTCATGAAGGACACCCACTCAAATTACGCATCGATTTTGAGCCTGTGGGACCCGCTATTTGCGTCACGGAGTTCATCGCCGCGCGCCCCGGAGATGAAAATCGGTCTCGAATCCGTTGAAGATAAACCGCTTTTGCGGCTAATCCTGACGCCGTTTATGAGGAGAGGCTGATGGGCCTACATATCTGGCTGGCTGTGGCGGCGGGCGGCGCCGTCGGGGCGATGGCGCGGCACGGGGTGTCTCGCACGGCGATGCACCTTTTGGGGCCGAATTTCCCGTGGGGAACGCTTGCGGCGAACATCATGGGCTCCTTCGCCATGGGGCTGATCATTGTCTGGCTCGCGTACCGTGAACCGGCAAGCCCCGCCTTGCGCGCTTTTCTGACAGTCGGCTTGCTCGGCGCCTTTACAACCTTTTCGACATTCTCTCTCGATGTCGTGACGCTCTATCGCGACCGCACAGTGATGATTGCGGGCGCTTATCTTCTTGCTTCGGTCATTTTATCCGTATGCGCCCTT
Organism: Alphaproteobacteria bacterium; assembly: GCA_030426465.1. Lineage (GTDB taxonomy): Bacteria > Pseudomonadota > Alphaproteobacteria > Caulobacterales > Parvularculaceae > Hyphococcus. The sequence goes on along the minus strand of JAUHYK010000054.1, from coordinate 14,286 downwards.
TTGGGCGGGCTGGCCATAGGACGGCAATTCACATGAGCGGCGTTCAGACACGCAAAGTCAAAGCCGATGAAGAAGGCATGCGTCTTGACCGATGGTTCAAGACGCATTTCCCGCAAGTGCGTCATGGCGAGCTGGAAAAATATCTGCGCAAAGGCCAGGTCCGTGTCGCAGGCGGGCGCGTGAAAGCGAACCGTCGGCTGGAAACTGGCGAGGACGTACGCATTCCACCGCTGTCCGATGCGCCCACCGAAAAAAAACCAAGGCAACCCAACAAGGCGGACGCAGAGACGGTGCGCCGGCTGATCATATTTGAAGATGACGAGATCATCGCGCTCAACAAACCTTTCGGGCTTGCCGTGCAGGGCGGCTCGAAAACAAAAGAGCATCTCGACGGCATGCTCGCGGCGCTGGAGAAAAATGGCGAGCGCCCGCGTCTCGTTCATCGTCTCGATAAGGATACAGGCGGACTGATGATCGTCGCCAAAACTCGGCAGGCGGCGCAACGGCTCGGCGACGCTTTTAAAGGTCATGACGTGGAGAAGACTTATTGGGCGTTGGTCGCCGGTGCGCCGCGCCCGTTTGAAGGCACTATCGATATGCCTATTGCCAAGAAAATGGTTCGCATTGGCGAGGGCGAGGAAGAACGCGTTATTCCGGCCGAAGGCGAGGACGCCAAAAAAGCCATCACCGACTACCAGATCATTGAAGAGGCGGGGACGGTTTCGTTCGTCGCCATGCGCCCCGTCACGGGCCGAACCCATCAGCTTCGCGTTCATGCGGCGGCCATGGGGTGCCCGATTGTGGGGGATGGTAAATATGGTGGGCCCGCTTCAAAAATTGAAGGCGTGTCGCCGAGGCTTCATCTATTCTGCCGGTCCATGACCTTTCCGCATCCAAAGACAGGGCGGAACATGACGCTCTCGGCGCCGCTTCAGGGGCCTATGCTGGAGACATGGAAATTCTTTTCCTTCGACAAGAATGCGAAAGCCGAGTGGCCGGAGGATTTACGCTCATGAGCGAAGCCGTCGGTCCCAAGAGATTTTACAAAGAGGTCTCAACCGTCCCCCATGAAGGCCGTCATGCGATCGAGTTGGACGGACGCATGGCGAAGACCATGGGCCGGAATGTGTTGTCGGCGCCTGGGCTGGCGCTGGCGAACGCCGTTGTCGCGGAATGGGCGGGGCAGGGTGAGCACATCGATCGCGCGACCATGCCGCTCACGGGCCTTTTATCTGCATCGATCGACGGGCGTGACGCCGACACTGAGCAATGGCGCGAAGAGATCGTGAAATATCTCGGCTCAGACCTTGTTTGTTACCGCGTTTCAGAGCCGGACAAGCTGGCGTCGCGACAGGCGGCGGTCTGGGGCCCTTATGTGGAGTTCTTGCGCGAGGAATTCGGCGCCATCCTCGTGACGACGGTGGGCATCATGGCGGTGCCGCAGGCGGACGCCTCGGCGGCAGCCGTGAGGCGGGCGCTACAGAAGGCCTCCCCTGAAACCCTGTTCGCCCTGCAAATTGCGGCGGCGATTGCGGGCTCAGCTGTTCTTGCGCTGGCGCTCTGGAAAGAATTCGGCGACGCGGAAAAGATCTTCGAGGCGTCGCGTGTGGACGAGCGCTTTCAGGAAGAGCAATGGGGCGTCGATGAAGAAGCAAAGGCGAGAGAAGAGCGGCTCAAGGCTGACTTTCTCACCGTGGCGCGATTTTTGACCCTGTTGAAAGGCTGATTACATATCCAGCGTTTCGCCGCGATTGAGCGCGCGAAAACGCATCAGCTCATCGCCGGTCAAGACGGTGTCCTTATCAGCGTCCATGGAATCAAAATCCAGTAAATATTCGCGGATATAATCCTGTAGGCTCATAGCTTCTGACGCGCCGGCCATGAACGCAAACTTTTCTCGCGCATAGGCTTCGGTTTGCATTTGTGCGGCGGACGGATCGAGTTCTTCAAGAAAGGCGTCATACTGGCGCTGGCGCGCGATTTCTTCCGTCGGCGCATCAGCGGTGCGGGCGTCGTTTTTGCGCCAGCTATCGACCAGGATTGCAAATTCGCCTGCCGTCATGGCTTCGTCACGATCCGTATCGGCGACGATGAAATCAAGTTTGGCTTCCTCGAAAGCTTCCGTGCGCGTCAACGCTTCGCCATCAAAGGAGGCTTTCAGTTGCTCAAGCGTCGTTTGTCTGGCTTCGGTTTCGCGATAGGGCATATCGCGTGAAAAAGTGACGGTGCGTTTATCGGTTTCGACCACTTCGCCGTTAATGGTCCGTTTCAGGGTGAAGGTCTGTTTCAATTGCTGGCTTGAATTCAGCATGTCGGCCATTTCGTCGGGATTGACTTCGACGGTCTCTTCGGCCGCTTCGCCTTGAGCGGCTTCGGCGTCATCAACAGGCATTGCCACGGCTTCGGGGGCGGCGGCTTCAGGCATCTCGGCGGAGGGCGTCGCGTCCTGCGCGAATGCCGGAAAAGCCAGAAGAGAAAAGCCCGCGAGCAGTGCTGATATCCGTGATGCCGCCATAATGAACGCCTCCATAAAACTCTTGATCTAATCTAACACCACAGAGGGTAAAATGTCCGCAAACCCAATGGTTTTTCTGATAAAATTGTAAATTAAATCGCCTTAACGCGCTCAAGCGCGCGTCCTGCGTCAATGACGGCGTCGGCCCCGGGACGGAATACGACGCCAGTGAGGTCTGTGACGTAAGCGGTATCCGCCTGCGGCGCCACGCCGAGGTCCGGCAAGACCGTTGCGATGTTGCGGTCAACGATCGCCATGATGCGTACAAGCCAATCCGGCAGGACGCCGGAAGGGATCTTCTTCGCGCGATCGGGAAATGCAGTTGAAAGGATGGCGGCGATCTCCTTCAGGGACAAGGTGTCAGCCGAAGCGATGAGGCGCCGCCCGCCGGTTTCAGGTTTTTCAAGCGCCGCCACATGAATAGCCGCAACATCACGCACATCCACGATCGGATAAGAAACATCCGGCATGGCGGGATAAGCGCCGGTCATCATGAGCCGGATCAAATCGAGCGAAGCGCAGATGTCGTCATCGAGAGGCGGTCCCAGCACCAGCGCCGGATTGACGATGGTCAGCCGGTGTTTGAACCCGCCAATGACTGCTGCATCCCAGGCCGCCTGTTCCGCAGCGGTCTTCGAGACGATATAAGGCGTGTTCCGCTTCCAGTCCTCATCGGTCCAGTCATCTTCGGCGACAGGCATAACCGAAGGCCGTCCGGCGCGATACATCATCGCGACCATGGATGAGGTCATGACAATGTGACCGGCTTTTTTGGCGGCGTTCAAAACCCGGATGGCGCCGTCGCGGGCGGCGGGCACAAGGGCGTCGCGCTGGCGCGGCTGCGCTGTCGGGAAGGGGGAGGCGATATGGAGAACGCCGTCGCACCCCTGGGCCGCATCCTCCCATCCGTTATCTTCGGAAAGATCGGCCGCAGCGAAGGAAAGGCGGCTGATGTCGGCGCCTGCCTCTTCCAGCGATTTTTTGACCTGTATCGCTTTGTTCAGGGTGCGGATGGTGCCGCGCACCTCATAGCCTTTTTCCAGCAACTGAAGCGTTGCGTGTTTGGCGATGAATCCGCTGACGCCGGTGACGAGTATTTTTTCCGCCATGGCCAAGCCTGCCTTTCGGGAATCCGTCTCCCCAAGGACTATTTCACCATGACGGCGAAGCGACGTCGAGAGTCGGGCCGAAAACCTTGTGAAAAGACGCTTTCAGCGCCTCGTCGGCGTCATCCATCGTGACCGGTAGGCCGAGATCGACGAGGCTGGTCACACCGAGGCCGGGATCGGTGACGCCGCACGGGGTGATGCCGGTAAAGTGAGAGAGGTCAGGCTCGACGTTAAGCGCGATGCCGTGAAAGCTTACCCATTTTCTGACGCGCACGCCGATGGCGGCGATCTTGTCTTCACGCAAGGGGCCGCCCGGCTCAGTGCGGTCGACCCAGACGCCAACCCTGTCGCTGCGCCGCTCCCCCTTCACATTGAAGGCGTCGAGTGTCTCGATGATCCATTGCTCCAGCCCGTGAACGAAACAGCGGATGTCTTTGCCGCGGCTTTCAAGGTCGAGCATCACATAGGCGACGCGCTGGCCGGGGCCGTGATAGGTGTATTGTCCGCCGCGGGAGGACTTGTAGACCGGAAAGCGGTCGGCATTGAGGAGGTCGCTTTCCTTTGCGCTGGTCCCGCCGGTGTAAAGGGGCTCATGTTCCAAAAGCCAGACGAGTTCGCTGGCCTCTCCCGCATGGATGGCGGCGGCCCGGGCCTCCATATAATCGACGGCGGCGTCATAGGGGATCCGTCCCGGTGTGACCGCCCATTCGACGGAGGCGTCACCGCGCAGGAGTTTTGCTGCGGCGCTGGCGCTTGAATGCTGAAGCCGGTCAGAGGCCATGAAACCGATACTGCTCCCGTCAGATCACAGGGCGCATATGCTCCCCTCTAAGCTCGAGAACAAGAGTGGAGGCCTTCAGGATTTCGGGAGTTTCCTGGGAGAAATGGTGCGGTCGAGAAGACTCGAACTTCCACGGGTTGCCCCACAGCGACCTCAACGCTGCGCGTCTACCAATTCCGCCACGACCGCACGTCGCGCCATGGAGCAAAGCCCCAGGGAACAAATGGTATCCAGCAATTCCTTGGAACCACTGGCGAGGAGCGGGCGACATAGCAAAAGCCATCGGGCCTCACAAGCCCAAATCGGGACCCGGGACAGCATCTTCATTGAGGCTCCCCGGGGACGATATAGGCCGTAAATCAACCCGGAAAGCCTGATTTCTGTGTTAATCCTTAACGTGGCGCGGATGATGCAGCGCCCGGCCCATGGAAGCAGGCCGCATCATCATCGCTGGGATTTCCTTCGCCGTCGCCGGGGTTGGCGCGGCCTGGGACGTCGTGATTGTGCGGCCGGGCCCCTGCGCAGCCGCTGAGACCTATCTTCTCGCCGGCAACAGCGCCGCGATCATCCGTGTCGAGGAAGACGCAATCGCAGAGACGGACGGGGTGATCGTCTATCGTGAACAGCCCCGAAAGGGCTGGGCGAGCCGCAAGATTCTGGCCCGTTTCGATCTCCGCCTCGATGAGGCCGGAACAACCATTCTCAATTCAGGTGAATATTGCAGGGGGTCCCAATGAAAATGCTGGGCTTCATGATCGCGATGACTCTCATTTACTGGGTTATGGCGACTTACGCACATTCGATCATCGCCACTGCCGATCCGTGTTCGTCGGCCGAAATCGCTGCGACCGGGGCTGACCGGCTCAGCGCAACGGACATAGATCCCGCCCAAATGAGCGTGGGGGAAGGCGCTGCCGTCAAGCTGAGTGGGCGCTGGTCCGCTGAGGGCGACTATCACATCGTCGAAACGGCGAAGGCCTGCGCCGGATAACTGGAAATCAAGCGCGCCCAACCGGGGTTTCCCCTCGACCGAAAAACCGACTAGAAGGCTCCGCGAAGTTTAAGTTTTGCGGACCCTTATGCGCCTTTCCCGGTTTTACCTGCCTGTTCTGAAAGAAACCCCCGCCGACGCCCAGATCGCCTCGCACCGGTTGATGCTGCGCGCAGGCATGATCCGTCAGGAGGGTGCGGGCATTTACGCCTGGCTGCCGCTGGGATTCCGGGTCCTTAAAAAGATCGAGCAGATCGTGCGCGAAGAGCAGGACCGGGCGCATGCGGTCGAGATGCTGATGCCGACCATCCAGTCCGCTGATCTATGGCGTGAGAGCGGGCGCTATGACGCTTATGGCAAGGAGATGCTGCGCATCACCGACCGCGCCGATCGCGAGATGCTTTACGGGCCCACCAATGAAGAGATGATCACGGAGATCTTCCGCGCCGGCGTTCGGTCCTACAAGGACCTGCCGAAAATGCTCTATCATATTCAGTGGAAGTTTCGTGATGAAATCCGCCCGCGTTTCGGCATCATGCGCGGCCGGGAGTTTCTGATGAAGGACTGCTACTCCTTTGATGTTGATGAAGAGAGTGCGCGCAACAGCTATAACAAGATGTTTGTGGCCTATCTGCGCACTTTCGCGCGGATGGGATTGAAGTCGATTCCCATGCGCGCCGACACCGGGCCCATTGGCGGCGATCTCAGCCATGAATTCATTGTGCTCGCTGATACGGGCGAAAGCGCGGTCTTCTGCGACAAGGGCCTCGTCGATATGGATGTGCCTGCGAAGACAACGGATTTTGATAGTGATCTGCAACCGGTGATCGATCAGTTCACGTCGCTTTACGCCGCGACTGATGAAATGCACGACGAAAAAGAATTCGAAACAAAGGTCGCGAGTGAAAACCGCATATCCGCGCGCGGCATTGAGGTCGGCCACATTTTTTTCTTTGGCGAGAAATATTCAGCGCCGATGAAGGCGGTCGTCGCGGGGCCCGATGGCGGCGACATCAACGTCCAGATGGGCTCCTACGGCGTTGGCGTGTCGCGTCTGCTCGGCGCCATCATTGAGGCCTATCATGACGAGGCGGGCTGTAAATGGCCCATGCCTGTGGCGCCGTTCCATGTTGGACTTGTCAATCTGCGTGTGGGCGATGAGGCCTGTGACGCGGCCTGTGCGAAACTTTACGCCGAGCTTGAAGCGGCTGGCGTCGACGTTCTTTATGATGACACGCCCGCGCGGCCTGGCGAGAAATTCGCGCGTATGGACCTGATCGGTCTGCCTTATCAGATCACGATTGGTCCGCGCGGTCTCGGCGCCGGCGAAGCGGAAGTGAAAGACCGCCACACGGGTGAGAAATCAAACGCGTCGCTTGACGATGTCGCCGGCGAAATCGCCGCCAAGGTCAAGGCTGCGCTCGACTACGCCTAGATTTTTGTCTTGGGATGCGTGTCGGGCAGTTTTGTGATGATGGCGATGCTGGCTGCGCCAAGCATGATGCCGCCCGTCGCCAGCGCCTGCATGGTCGGTCCCTGATTTTCGCCGATCTGTTGCAGGATGTTCCATGAACTGCTGACCGCGGCGACGGCCGCGAGCGCGGGGGCGACGATGCTGCGCACGAAGGTCACAAAGAAATTCCGGATGAATTTGATCGTAAAGCCGATGCCGCCCGCTTCGCGCCAGGCCGAGAGGGCGTCTGCAAAAATTGACCACGCCCAGTAAATCGCTCCGGCGCCGCCAAGAAAATAACTCGCATTTTCGAGACCGGCGGGAAGCGCGACGCCGTCGCCAAATTCCTTGACCGCCCAGACACCGCCCGCAAACATCACGCCTGCGAGCAGGAAATATCCCACAATTTTACTGACTATTCCCACTTTGACGGTCCTCCCCACTATCACCCTAGCGGCATATTCAACAGAAAGCGGCGGCGCATGGCAAGCGTGAGGGCGTGCGGTTGCGGCGGGCAACGAGCGCTGCGGGCGATTTGCCTTTCGGGAAAAGTAGGTTAGCAAGACGGCTCAAGCCTTTCAGGCCCGGAGAAAAGAAAATGACAAATGTCGCGGCCTCTTCAACGCGGCCCTTTTCCTATTTCGAATGGATGGTGGCGCGTCGCTATCTCGGCGCGACGCGATCGGGAAAAGGCGTGTCGCTGATCTCCATGATCGCCTTTGGCGGCATCATGCTTGCCGTGATGGCGTTGATCAGCGTCATGTCGATCATGCAAGGTTTTCGCCTGACGCTGCTCGACCAGCTCCTTGGCACCAACGGCCACGCGCATGTGGAGATGGAGGCGCCAATCACGGATTATGAGAATCTGTCGACGCGGCTCGCTGCGATACCGGGCGTCACCAGCGCGACGCCGCTGATTGAGCAGCCGGTTTTTGCGAGCGCCAATGGCGAGACTGGCATGGTGGTTCGCGGCGTCCGGCGCGATGATCTTCTTGCTAATGATTATATCACCGGACCGGACCATATTCTCGACGGCTCGGCGGAGAATTTCGGAGTCGGAGACAAAGGCGGGAATGAAATTTTGCTTGGCAGCCGGGTCGCGTCACAGCTCGGTGTTCGGGCGGGCGACAAGGTTCGATTGCTGACCGGGCAGGGTGCGGAAACGGCGTTCGGCCGCACGCCCCGCTCAAAGGTCTATACCGTCGGCGCGATCTTCCATGTGGGCAACGCGGAGTATGACGCTATTTATGGCTTCATGCCGCTAGAGCAGGCGCAATTGTTTTTCGGTTTCGGAGACGGCGTCCAGAACATTGAAGTGAATGTCGCTGAGCCTGAAAAGATCAAAGCCTATCGCGAGCGATTGATGGCCGTTGCGCCAGGGCTTTATGTCAGCGATTGGCAGCAACGCTTTCAGGGCTATTTCAATGCGCTTCAAGTGGAGCGTTTCGCCATGCGCCTGGTCTTGTTTCTCATTATTATCGTGGCGACGCTGAACATCGTGACCGGCCTCATCATGCTCGTCAAAGACAAGACCGGCGATATCGCGGTGCTGCGCACCATGGGCGCCACGCAAGGCTCGGTCTTGCGCATCTTTTTATTATCCGGCGCGCTTATCGGGGTGCTTGGCACGCTTGCTGGCATCGTGCTCGGAGCCCTTTTTGTTTTGAATATCGACGCAATTGAAAACGGACTTTCGGCGCTGGTGGGGCACGATCTATTCCCGGCGGAAGTTTATTATCTCGATGGCGTGCCGGCGAAGCTGGAATGGCGTGAAGTCGGACTGATTGCAGGTTTTTCACTCTTTATGTCGTTTATCACGACGCTTTATCCGGCGGGCCGCGCCGCGCGTCTCGATCCGGTGGAGGCGTTGCGTTATGAGTGAGCCCGTTCTCCGTCTCGACAATGTTGCGCGCCATTACGGCGATCTTGTCGTTGTCGAGGAAATCAATTTCTCGCTTCGCCCCGGCGAAACGGCCGCGCTGCTCGGCCCCTCAGGTTCGGGCAAATCATCATTGCTGCATATCGCCGGTCTTCTGGAAGCGGCGTCCGCAGGCGAGGTCCATATTATGGGCCGTGCAACATCGCCTCTGAATGACGCGGAACGAACGCGTATTCGCCGGGCGACGCTCGGCTTTGTCTATCAGTTCCATCATCTGCTTCCCGAGTTCACCGCGCTGGGCAATGTCGCGCTGCCGCAACTGATTGCAGGCGTCAAAAAGAAAGAAGCGGAGACTGAGGCGAGGCGTCTTTTGACGCTTATGGGCCTCGGCGAACGCGTCCATCACCAGCCGGGCCAGCTTTCCGGCGGTGAGCAGCAACGCACGGCGATCGCCCGCGCCCTCGCCAATAAGCCGAAAATCCTGCTGGCTGACGAGCCGACGGGCAATCTCGATCCGAAAACATCCGATGTGGTGTTTGATGCGCTTTTAAATCTTGTGCGTAAGGAAGGGTTGGCGGCGTTGATTGCAACCCACGACCAGCGGCTCGCTAACCGGATGGATCGCGTCTATGTGATCCGTGACCAGCGGCTCGTGGAAGTGAAGAAAGAGCCCGCATAAAACGTTTTCAAGCAAAGTGGAAACCGGTTTGCGTTAAGAAAACGCGACCGAAAAAACTTAAGCTTTCTGGACTGTCATCTGCCTAACATTCGTCGTGCCGGCGCGAAAGCCTGCTTCGCAATAGGCGAGATAGAACCGCCACAATTTCGAAAAACGATCGTCGAAGCCCATCGTGCGAATCTCGTCCCAGGCACCAAGGAAGCGGTCGCTCCATTCATGCAAGGTCCGGGCGTAATCCTGTCCGAAATCCTGTATGCCCTTGAGTTTCAGTCCGGCCTGATCAGTGAGGCTCGATAGCGCCGTGTTGCTGGGCAAAACGCCACCCGGAAATACATAGCGCTGAATGAAATCTGTATTTTTCAGATAGTTCTCGAAAAAACGATCCGCGATCGTGATGATCTGCAGCCCCGCAAGTCCGCCGGGCTTTAACACCTCGCGCACCTTACGGAAATATGCGTTCCAATATTCCTTGCCCACTGCTTCAAACATTTCGATGGACGCCACCTTGTCAAAGGTTCCGGTCTCGTCCCGGTAATCCTGAAGGCGAAATTCGACCTTGTCGGAAAGTCCGGCGCGCTCAATGCGTTTGCGGGCATAGTCCAGTTGCGCCGGCGACAGGGTCAGGCCTGTGACTTTGGCGCCGTATTTTCCAGCGGCGTATTCCGCAAAACCGCCCCAGCCTGATCCAATCTCCAGCACATGATCGCCTTCCTTAAGGTCGATCATTTTCGCAAGGCTTTCATATTTGTTGAGCTGCGCCGCTTCGAGGCTGTTGGTGAGCGGAGAAAACCGCGCCGACGAATAAGTCATGGTCGGGTCCAGCCATTTTTCATAAAAGCCGTTGCCGAGATCGTAATGGGCGACGATGTTGCGTTTGGCGCCCGCTTTTGTGTTCTTTTCAAATTTGCGCCGGAGATTTTGAAGCCAATCCACCAAAGGAAAGCCGGAAAACGCGCGCTGCACATGGTCGGCGTTGCGCGCAAATATATAAAGGCACGCGGCAAGGTCAGGCGTCTCCCAATCGCCGTCGGCGAAGCTTTCAAAAAAGCCTATATCACCGCCGAACATCGCCCGTCGCGCGAACCGATAGCGACGGATCAGAAGAACGCCTGTAGCGTCTTTTTCCTCTTTGCCTTCGATCGTCAGGCGCCGTCCGTCGGGCAGTTCGAATTCCAGCGTCCCATATTGAATATGAGACGCAATCTTCAAAATCTGGCGGAAGAAAAACGGCAGGCCGCGCGTATCTAAAACCGGCCTTGCGAGAGCGTTTCCAGGAGTGCTTTCTGGCGCTGACATAGTTCTAAGACCCTTTCACAGCGAAACAGTTCCCGCCGCCGGTCATAAAACTTTTGCGCGCTTTTTACTTTCTTATTGTTTTATACCCGTCAAGCGCGCGCTGACGCGCGGCGGCGTGATCTAATATGGGTTCCGGATAAGATTTTCCAAGTTTGACGCCGGCTTTGTCAAGCACTTCCTGCGGCGCTTTCCATGGGGCGTGAATATGTTTCGCAGGCATTTTTTGCAGTGCGGGAACGAATTCGCGGACATAGTTTCCATCCGGATCGAATTTTTCGCCCTGCGACACAGGATTAAAAATGCGGAAATAAGGCGCGGCGTCAGCGCCGCAACCTGCAACCCATTGCCAGCTTGCGGAATTGCTCGCGAGATCTGCATCCACGAGCGTATCCCAGAACCATTCTTCTCCTTCTTGCCAGGGAAGCAAAAGGTCCTTGATGAGGAAGCTCGCGACAATCATCCGCACACGATTATGCATCCACCCCGTTTGCCAGAGCTGGCGCATGCCGGCGTCAACAATGGGATAGCCCGTCAGCCCCTTACGCCAAGCGGAAAGACCTTTCTTGTCTTTACGCCAGGGATAGGCCGCGAACTCTTCCCGCAGGGGGGTGGTGGGAAGGTCTGCATTGTGAAAAAGCAGGTTGTAGGAGAAGTCGCGCCAAGCGAGTTCAGACAGGAACTTGTCGCCGGCGCTGTCGCTAATGGCGCCGTCGGACATTTTCGCGTGGGTGGCCTGCCAGATAGTGAGCGGACTGATTTCGCCGAAAGCCAGATGCGGGGAGAGGCGGGATGTATAGTCCTTGTCCGGACGATCCCGGCCCTGTTTATAGTCATCTATTGCGTCACTCAGGAAGTGGCGCAGGCGCTCTCGGGCGCCCGCTTCGCCCGGCGTCCAGCGACCCTCGAATGAAGCCGCCCAATTTGGTTTTGACGGCAGAAGTCCCCAGTCATCCAGCTTGTCGCTTTTCGGAAAGTGCTTAGGGGGTTCGATCTTGCGGGGTTTCGCTTCAGTGTCAGTGCGGGCGGGCTTCGCCTGTTTCAGGGATTTCCAGAACGGGGTGAAAACTTTGTAGTACCCGCCGGAGCCGGTTTTCAGTTCCCATGGTTCGCGCAGGAGACTGCCGTTGAAGGTTTCTACATTTACGCCGCGCTCGCCCAGATCGCTTTTTAGGTTTTTATCGATCTCAATCCATAACTGGTGATAGCGGCGGTTCCAGAATACATGGGCGGCTTTGGTTTCTTCCACCAGCGCGGGAATGATTTTCGCTGCTTCACCGCACCGCAGCACAAGTGTCGAGCCGAGTTTTTCAAGATCGGCGCCGAGTGAAGCGAGACTATGATGCAGCCACCATTGCGACGCCCCGCCCGGCGCGTGGTCGATGCTTTCATCCAGCACATATACCGGAATAACCGGCGCGCCGGTCGCCCGGGCGGCTGAAAGCGCGGGGTTATCGTCAAGGCGAAGGTCCTGACGAAGCCAGAGGAGAGCGGGGCGAGTGGGCTCAGTCATGCTGCAAAAACAGTCTCATGGGTGGACCCGGCGGCGTTCTGCCGGTAGCCTGTTACATAGTCACGGGGGTGACGTCAGGGGAATGCGGCTTCCGGGTTGCGTTAAAGGGGTGTTTTATGTCGGGTGCTGATACGTTTTCCAACGGTTTTTTGATTGTTCAGGCGGGTGTTCTCCTGCTGACGCTTCTGGCGCTGTTGGGTTCCCTTTTGTTTTCCAAGCGCGCGCTGAAAGCTGCTTCTTTTGTGCGCGATGCGCAGGAAGAGGCTCACGCACTTTACGGCTCCATGGATCGCCAGGTTCAGAACATCCAGATGATGAGCGACGATCTGCGCCGGCTGTCGGATGATGTCGCCCAGCGTCAGGAAGAGCTTTCATCGCGTCTTCAGTCACCAGCGCCTGCCGCGGAGACACAAAACGATACCCCTGCTCCGGTGGAGCAGAGTTTTGCGCCGGAAGCAGAAACGCAAGCGCCGAAAGACGAAGATAAAAAACCTGGCGCCCTGTTCCGCGGAATTTTGCGTCGTCGCTAAACAACGCCAATCGTCAGGCAATCATGAACATGGACGAGGCCAACGGGCCGGTCGTCCTCGATAACGAAGATCGCTGTGATCTTGTTGCGGCTCATATAGGCAAGAATATCGCCGGCAAGCGTTTCGGGTTGCGCCGTACGCGGATTTTTGGTCATCACTTCAGCGGCGGTTTTCGATTGTGCATCCGTGGTGAAATGACGGCGGATATCGCCATCAGTGATGATGCCTTTCAATGCGCCTTTTTCATCGACAATACCGGCGCAGCCAAAACCGCCGTCCGAGATTACCGCTACAATCTGCGTCATGGGCGTATTGAGCGCGGCGAGGGGCAGCGTGTCGGCGCTATGCATCAGGTCGCGGGCTTTTCTGAGCGCCGCGCCAAGTTTGCCGCCGGGATGAAAACCCTGAAAATCGCTCGCCGAAAATCCCCGCGCCCTTAACAGCGCCACCGCAAGCGCATCCCCCAGCGCCATCATCATCGTTGTCGATGTCGTCGGCGCGAATGTCTCGCCGCAGGCCTCTTCGATGTCGGGCAGGATCAGATCGATCTGCGCCGACTTCGACAGCGCCGACCCGTGAACGCTGGTGATCGCCACCAGTGGAATTGAAAACCGCGCCGTATAGGCGAGGAGGTCGCCCAGTTCCGCCGTTTCTCCGGATTTGGAGAGGGCGACGACGACATCATCTTTGGAGATCATGCCGAGATCGCCATGGCTTGCTTCTGCAGGGTGGACATAAAGCGCCGGTGTGCCGGTTGAGGAAAAGGTCGCGGCCATCTTGCGGGCGATATGTCCGGACTTGCCCATCCCGGTGACGACGACGCGGCCCTTGGCCTGATGGATGAGATCCACCGCGGCGGCGAAATCGGCGCCGAGGCTGGCTTTCAGCGCCTCCAGCCCCTTGATTTCGAGGGCGAGGACATTTCGGGCGATATCGAGCGAATTGGACATGAAGGTTAGATACCACAGAAACTTGATGCGTAGAGCGAGGCGGGCCATGAACTTGATCGCCGGAATCGCTATGATGAGGCAAGTGAAGGAGCACCCATGGCCGCGCCGGAAGAAAAGTCAGAAACGCCTGTCGAGATCAGCCCGAAGGTCACCGTCGGCAACCATCTGCCACTGACTGTCTTCGCTGGGCCGTGCGCCATGGAAAGCCGCTCTCATGCGCTTGAATGCGCCCACGCCCTGAAAGAGATTGCTGACCGGCTGAAAATCGGCCTCGTCTATAAATCCTCCTTCGACAAGGCGAACCGCACAAGCGCCGGTTCGGCGCGGGGCGTCGGTCTTGAAGAGGCTCTGCCGGTTTTTGCTGACATCCGCGAGGCGACCGGCCTGCCGGTGGTGACGGACGTTCATGAGCCCGGGCAGTGCGCGCGCGTTGCTGAGGTTGTGGATGTGCTCCAGATCCCGGCTTTTCTGTGCCGCCAGACCGACCTGCTTGTCGCCGCCGCGAAAACCGGCAAGGTCATCAACGTCAAGAAGGGGCAGTTCCTGGCGCCCTGGGACATGAAGAACGTGCTGGCCAAGATCGTCGACAGCGG
>JAUHYK010000053.1 GCA_030426465.1 Alphaproteobacteria bacterium | reverse complement strand
CCTCCTCACCAGTGACAACATTGTCTCCGCTGGTGAGCCAGGCATGCGCCTCCATCTGTGCGCCAGGGTTTTTCGCCACCCCGACATGAAGCGTTGATGAATGTCCTTTCATCGCGAGAAGCGTGCGTGCGGAAAGCGCGCGGACTAGACATGTGCATCGCGGGACCGCCTTGCCTGAGTAGAAAACAGCAAAGCGCACCCGGCGTAGAAAAGTCTCCGGCGCCGGAGCCCCATCAGGCTTTTCAGGAAGACGTGGGCCAAGAAATTTATAGGAGGTGAGCGTAAGGCCAGTGCGAATAAAAAAATTCAGCAACCAAGCCATCGCCACAAGCCGCATGTCGCGTAATCGTAATTGGAAGAAAGTCCTAGCGGACGCCCTCATCGCAGATCACCAATCCCGCTTGTTCAAGCTTTTCAATTAGAGAATGAAAATCTTGCGTCGCGCGCTCTTCAGCGACGTCGTATCTTGCGACCAGATCAGCGATAATTGCGCCCTCTTGCCTGTCCTGGAGCAGGTTTTTCCAGATATCCGCGCCGACAGGGTTGAGCGAGTAATAAACATTGGTGCGCGTATTCAGTAATACGGCTCCATCGGATACTGTAGTATAAACTACACCTTCCGCATCGACTTTGACAGATTGAGTCATGGGAATACGCAACTTCGGCAATCCGACGGAACACTACCCGCCAGATTGCCGCAAGGACATACTCAAGAAAATGTCAGGTCGTCGAAGCTGGTGCCGGCGACAAAGTCTTTATCAAGATCGTCACCGGTGCTGTTGCCCAGCGTGACCTCTTCAAAAGAGCCGACCAATTCCAACTCCGGAGCTTCGTAGTTAAGTTTATTAGTCATAGCCAATATCCCCCGCATTTGTTGCAGATGCGAAATCCTTGCATTCTTCCTTACAAATGGTCAACGTTTTTATGGCCGCACTTGCACAAAAATTAACCAGGAAAATTGAAAAAATCGCCGCTTAGCCGATTCTGGCGTCAAAATGGAGCTTTTCGTAAATGTCATCCCGCATTTCTGCTAACAAATATTGGCGTTTACTTGTCAGGAAGTAATGCCCCAAGTTTTTGAAAGTAGAGCCCAACCATAGATCCTCGATCTCCTGGGCCTCACCTCTCGTCATGGTGACCTTTGCCGACAGCGCGAGCAGCTTTGCGCCGAGACGTTTCGCGGCGACGGCGCCCGCCGCCGGCAACGACTGACCGTAGAGATCGCGCAGCAAGATCATCGTCTGACCGATGGCGTTGCCATACCCCGCGTCCACAGCGTTCATGCAGTAATTATCGGCGTCTGTGTGCGGCGTTTTTTGCATCAGCCAATAAACATCTGCGAGCCATTTCAGCCGCGACCAAGCGTGCTGGCCGCCATGCAGGCACAGATAGAGGAAATTCTCACGATCCGTGAGCATGTTGCATTCGACCTGATCGAACAGGACAATTTTTTTCGATGCCGCACCAGCTCTGGGACCAAGGTGCGGATTGTCAAACAAGCGCCAATGCACCTCGACAATGGCGCCTGTTCGGGCGTTCATAAAGACAAAGTCTTTTTTGATTTCACGCCACTTTTTCACCAACGCCTCAGGCGCATCCGAGGCGGGTTCGACGCGCACAAAGCCGATGTCGCTCAGCAGTCTCTGCGTTTCATCAACGTCATTTTCCGAAACCAGAAGGTCAATATCGCGGTTATGTCTAAGCCCCAGTTGGCCAAAAGCCGACTGCGACATGGATAACCCTTTCAGGAGAAGAGGCTCCATTCCCCGGTCATGAAAAGCGCGCAGGACCGTCTTTAATTCTGCAAGCGCACGCACCTCTAAAAGCAATGTTTTTTGCCGCCAGTCCTGCAGCGAGCTGCGCACTTGTCGCGGCGGCGTCACGCCTGTTTCGCACTGATCAGCCGCCGCCAGCAAATTGGCCGCAACGAGACCAGTCACACGGTGGCGCTGCACAAGCGATAGAAACAACGTCCAGCTCAGCTCATCATCAGGGCTGGCGTCGAAAAAACGTATGGTTTCTGCAGGTGATTTTGTTGCCGCGACAAGCAGGCGGAATTCCGTGCTATAGCGCCTCAAAGACATTCCGGGTCACTGTCGCTGGTCGCGCCTGCGGCTGTTTTCAGCGCCAGACTCACAATGACCGGACGATGATCGGAGCCGTTTGCGGGGCCGAGACGAATATCCTTCACCTGAAAGCGGTCCCCGACATAAACATGATCGATAGGCAAAAGCGGCGGCAAATAAGGGTCATCCGCCGGCCAGGTCATCAGCCCACGAGTTATGCGTTTCACACCCAGCGCATGGTCGAGACCACGCAGGGCGAACGACCATGGCGTCGCATTGAAATCGCCGGCGACAATAAGCGAGTCAGAGGGAAACTTCTGCGTCTCCTTCGCGAGGCGCACCATATCGCGCTCTTGCTTGCGTGCGCCGCCGGGGCGCGAAAGATGCACCGAAATAATTCGTGTCAGCGCTCCGGAAAAACAGCTTTCCGCATAGGCGGCGGATAGCGTTTTGCGGTTTTGCGGGTCCCCCTTCGCCAATCCCCTGGAAAAACGCGGGGGCTCGCGCAGCAAAATCAGGGTTGAACAATGCGCTTTGGAACTGAGACAGTCTATCTGATAAGGATATTCCGTAATCAGCGCGTCGAGGATCTCCTGGGATCGATCTCCTGCCTCTTGCAAGAGGACAATATCCGCCTTTTGCGCGGCGATCCATTCAGCCGCAATCGTCCCGGCGGTGTTACGCATGTTCAAATTGTAAGATACAATTTTAAGCGCCTCAGGCTCGGCCAACGCTTTTTGCGGACGGACAATACCGGCGATTTCCGGACCGATGAAAACCCAACTGAGATAGAGCGTCGCCGCGAAAAGCAGGACCGGCGCCGCCAAAACAATTTTGTGTCCTGCAGACCAGACAAGCCATGCTGAGGTCAGCGCGATAAACGCCAATAAAATCAGCCAGTACGGCATTGCATGATTATAAATGTCGAGCGCCGGGCGTTGTTCAGCCAACTGACTCAAACCAATGACCAGCAATCCCGCCAGACACGCAAGCAGCGCAAAGACGCTCACGATGAGCCGCCATGGTCGCCGAAGCCGCACTTTGTCACTCCGTTGCTGACTAAAAATCCAAGGCGGCGCTAGGCCCAAGCGAATGTTGCGAGCGCGAAATTCGCTTGTATTGCATTGCAACATAGATATAATAGGCCAAGGTGAATTTCAACAAATTTGTGGTTGCGTAGTCCACCTCAAATTGTTGACTGGGGGTGGCTTTCGTGGCGAGGATAAACCCAAGCCCTATGTATCAACCTCCTGTTTTCAGGCGGTTTCTCCGTTTATCCGAAAATGCGCAAAGTGTGCGCCAGCCCCGCTCGCTTAGTGATCTGAACGCCCCTGCAGGCAGGGTGTTGCAGCGCACCAAACCAAGTAAGGAAGCCAAGGCTCTGGCGCTTGTCGTCAGTGGCGGCGTGTTCAGCGGAGTCTATATGGACGCCGCCGCGCAGGAGATATTTGACGCCGCGCCGCCGAATGTCGCCGGCAGTCGCGCCCTGCCCGGCTATCAACCCATTGGCGTGCGGCTGGGCGGCGTTGAAGTTTTCCCCGCCTTAGAGGTCGGGATCGAACACGACTCAAACGTTTACGCCCGGTCAGGAAATCGAAGTCAGGTCGCCTCTGACAGCGCCGCGATTATCGAACCGCGATTGCGTGCCCGCAAACAATGGGGCTCCCTGCGCGCCGAAGTCTCAGGGCGCAGTCTGCTTAAACAGTATTTTGAAGAAACAAGCGAAAATCGTAGCGATTATAGCGTCAACGCAACGCTGGCCGGTCCGATCAAGGACAATACCGGTTTTGCGCTGAATACGTCATTCAACTCCAGAGACGCCTTTCGCGGCACCGCTGAAAACGACCTGGGCGACGGCGCCCCCATCGGAATCAAAACCTACTCCGCGTCGTTGTTGTTTGCGCACGCCTTTGGCCGCGCGAAAGTCGCCCCCCAATTGTTCGTGACGTCCACGGATTATACATCGCAAGACGGCGGCGTAACCGATCAGGACTTTAGAGACCGCACTTTTTTGGGAGGCCGCTTGCGGGCGTCTTATGACGTCAGCGAAAGCGCCGCTTTTTTCGCAACTGGCGCCCTGGCTCAATATCAATATAAAGACGATCGGGAATGCTGTAACCGCGATTCCGACTACACCGCTCTGCGTGGCGGGTTTAGCTACAATGTAACGGAACTGATCACGAGTTCTGTGTCTGTCGGCTACCGCAACAACGACTTCAAAAGCGATAATTTTTCGGATTTTGGCGGGCTCAGCGTTCGGGCCGAGATCGACTGGTATCCGACAACGCTGATCAGCGTGTCATTGCAGGCCGACCAGAACATCACGACAAGCAACTTTGAGCAAATTTCGGCGGTGTCTCAAACCCGCGCAGCGGTCGCGGTAAACTATGAATTACTGCGCAACTTAAATTTGCGCACCTCTTTCAGCATAACCCACGACAATTTTGAAAACATCGATGGTTCGGTCAATCGCTATCTCGGGGATTTTTCTGCCACCTACAAGGTAAACAGAAATATCGGCGTTGAGGTCAAGGCCGCCTATAGCGGACGATCCGCCAATGCTGACTTTCCGCTATTTAATGACTCCGACTCCACTCGTCTCACTGCCAAACTTGTATTTGCGATATAGGGTGTCTCTATGGTTCGACCGGTTGGCATAAGTTCTGATCCAGAAAGGGTGACATTGTGAGTTTGCCGGAAATCTTTACGGGGAACAGCGATGCGCAACCGCCTGCGGAGCGGCTTGCGCCTCAACAATACTCTTCCCGATATGACCGGATGGACGACGACCGGCTCGACTTTCAACTTATCCTCAGTTTCTTTTTCCGGCGGTTCAGGCTTTTCACTTATATCACCATCATGGTTTTCCTTGCGGCGGCGGTTCTTACTCTGCGCCAGCCAAAAACCTATTACGCCCAGGCTGAAGTCGCGCTCAATACGCGCGCCGTTAACCCCGCGCCGGAAGTTTTTTCGGTCCTGAGCCGGCTTCCACGCGGCGACTCCGAAGTGAATACGGAATTGCGCATCCTGCGCTCGCGCGACCTTGCTGCGGTCGTCGTCGATAAACTCGATCTCATTCATGATCCGGATTTTAACCCCCGGCTGCGCAAGGATCCGAAAGGGCTGGCGCGGCTCATCGACTATTTTGAAAGCGACGCGCCGCCCGCTGTAGAGCTTTCGGAAGAAGAGATTGAAGCGGCGAGACCTCTTGTCATCGACATCGCCA
Source organism: Alphaproteobacteria bacterium (assembly GCA_030426465.1). GTDB lineage: Bacteria > Pseudomonadota > Alphaproteobacteria > Caulobacterales > Parvularculaceae > Hyphococcus. The sequence goes on along the minus strand of JAUHYK010000053.1, from coordinate 26,664 downwards.
GAAGCGGTCTCATGCCTGTGCGTATTGGCGACAGCTATTCCCTGCGCATTGGCTATGAACACAGCAACCCACAAAAAGCGGCGGCGATGGCCAACGCCTTCGCCGAAGCCTATGTCACCGATCAGCTGACTCAGAAAAGAACAAACGGCCAGCGCACGGCCGACTTTCTGAGAGCCCGCATTGACGAGTTAAGCCTACAAGCCAAGGAAGATTATCAACGGGTTCAGCAGTTCCGCATTGAAAACGACATGCTGAGCTCAACCGGGGTCACTCTGACTGAACAGGATATTTCTGCTCTTAATCAACAACTGGCGCTCGCGAACGCGAAATCAGCCGAGGACGAGGCGCGCCTCACTACAGCCAGAGCTGCCCTCGCCGAAGGATCGCTTGGAGATAATTTGAGCGAGTCCCTTTCTTCAAGCGTCGTTTCATCGCTTCGGTCGCAACGCGCCGCTTTAAGCGTCAAGGTCGCGGAGTTTCGCGGCCGCTACGGCCCCGAACATCCGGAGCTGCAAAAGGAAGAGCGCAAACTCGCCGATCTGGATCTGGCGATCCAGGCGGAAATCGATCGCATTATTTCAGGTCTTGCTGCGCAAGCGCGCGTTTCGCGTCAGCGCGTCACATCCATGACCGCGAGCCTTGAGGAAGCGAAATCCAATCTCGTCCGCAACAATCGCGCAGAGGCGGAGTTGAACGATTTGCAACGCCGAGCTGAAACATCCAGGGCGCTTTATGAAAGCTATCTGGAAAACTTCAAGGAAACCGTTGCGCGCGAAGGCATTGAAGAATCGGATTCACGCATTCTGTCCGAAGCCAGAACGCCCGGTTCCCCCAGCAAGCCAAATATCATGTTCAACCTTGGTTTTGGCGCGATTTTTGGCGTCATCCTCGGCGCAGCGGTCTGCCTCATTACCGAGATGAATTTTTCAGGCCTGACGACGAACAAAGAAGTCGAGCGCGAGTTGAACGTCAGAAGCCTTGGCATCATGCCGCTGAACAAATCCTTCAAGCAGCGCAAGGAAACCGCATTGAAAACGGTCATCCATTGCGATGGCTCTCCCTTGCGCGAAGCAATATTCAGCATTCTCACTTCTGTTGAATTCATGGCGTCGCCAAAAAAGTCGCAGGTCATATACATCAGCTCAGCGCTTCCCGGAGAAGGCAAATCCACTTTCTCCGCTTGTCTCGCCGCCGTCGCGGCGCAAAATAAACGCGCAGTCGTTGTCGATTGCGATCGCATGCGCACAGGCCTGTCCAAGATTTTTGACACGGGAAATTCTCCCGGACTGAAAGCTGTGCTTGAAGGCAAGGCCACACTGGATCAGGCGCTAGTCTATGACGAGGAATCCGGTTGTGCGGTGCTGCCGATCACCCAGCGCTTTCCGAGAAAATCCCGGCTTCATCATGAAGGCGCTTTTGGCGCGTTGATCGCTTCCCTGCGCGAACGGTTCGACTTTGTCATTCTCGACGCCGCGCCCATCCTGCCTGTCTCCGAGGCGCGCGAACTGGCCGCTTACGCCGACTTCGTGGTGCTGGCGGTCCACTGGCGTAAAACCTCACGCGACGCCATCCGCGAAACTATTCGGTTGTTGCCGGCGCGTGTACGGGACACCATGGGTGTCGTTCTGACCCAGGTGAACGCGAAGCGGCAGTCCCGTTTCGCCATTGGCGATCCCTATTATTATTACCATCGGTACAAAGACTATTACAAAGTGCGGAGCAGTGCATAGAACCACGGCGCGCCCATCGCCCCGGATTTCTCCATGGATATGCTGAAAAAATATCCGCGCGTCGCGATTGTCCATTACTGGCTAGTGGGCATGCGCGGCGGTGAACGCGTGCTTGAGCGCCTGCTGCATCTGTATCCGCAAGCTGACATTATTACACATGTTTATGATCCCGAAGCTGTCTCTGACGTCATACGGAACAGGAAAGTCATCACCACTTTTATCAACAAACTGCCCGGCGCGCAGAAACATTATCAGAAATATCTGCCGCTCATGCCCGTTGCGCTCGAAGAGGTAAACCTGAGAGGATACGATCTCGTCATCAGCAGCGAGTCCGGCCCCTCCAAAGGCGTCATCACGGCGCCGGATGCGCTTCACATATGCTATTGCCACTCGCCAATGCGCTACCTTTGGGATCACTATCATGATTACCGAAGCCAAGCAGGCGCGATGAGCCGAACGGTCATGCCGCCCCTGTTTCACTATCTTCGCATGTGGGACATTTCTACGGCGGCGCGTATCGACAGCATCGTCGCAAACTCCAATTTTATCCGCAAACGCATCAAAAAAACCTGGGGCCGTGACGCAAGCGTCGTCTATCCACCGGTCGCCACAGACCTTTTCCATCCATCAAATGACGTGAGCGACAAATATCTCTGGGTCGGGCAGATGACGCCTTACAAGCGGGCCGACATTGTTGTCGACGCCTTTAACGAATTAAACGCACCGCTCTTGATGATTGGCAAAGGAGAACTCTCCAAATCGATCGCCAAACGCGCAAAGTCGAACATCACAATTTTGCCCCATGTCAGCTTCGAAGAGTTACGCCGCTCTTACGCGAACTGTCGTGCGCTGATCTTTCCGGCGGAGGAAGATTTCGGGATCATTCCGGTGGAGGCAAACGCCGCCGGGCGGCCCGTTATCGCCTATGGCAAAGGCGGCGCTGCGGAAACCATCGTCGACCGGAAAACCGGAGTCTTTTTCAAAGAGCAGACTGTGCAATCCCTGACCCAGGCCATCACCGAATTTGAAAGCTGGTTGCCCCATTTCGACCCCGGTGACGCTATTGAAAACGCCTCCAGATTTTCGGCGCCCGCCTTCGATGAGAATATGCGCGCCGCAATCGCCGCAGCCGAACGAGGTTGCGCGTAATGAGCTTCACTATCTTCGGGCTATTGGTGCTGGCAGTGTGCACACCGCTCCTAATCTGGCGCAGCCCGCTCGCCGTACTGATCGCCCTGATGTTTTTCAGTCTCATGGGCGGCTCGGCGGCGATTGTAATCCCCGCCCTTGGCAACGCCTCCATTCAACCGGCAGTCTTCGGGCTGGTTTTTCTATGCGCCAGCGCCTTCTTGCCGGGGAGGTACCGGTCCGGCCTGGTGCCGGAAGCGATCCTTCAAAATATTTATCTTGTTTTCTTCTGCATATTCGGTTTTGTCGCCGCGCTCACCCTGCCTCATATTTTTTCAGGGGCAATGGAAGTTGCGCCAATGACGCCAATTATTTCACGCGATATGTTCGCAGTGGCGCCGTTACGATTTGCCCCCGAAAACATTACAACTGGCGTTTACCTTCTGGGCACAATGGCCGCCGCCCTTTGCGCCTATATTGCGATGAAAAGAGAAAACGCTCATCTGGTTTTCGCCAAAGCCGCAGCGTTGGTTGGCCTTCTTCACGCCTTTTTGGGGCTTTCGGATTTCCTGCTGAGCGGCACCGGTTACGAACAGTTTCTGGCGTTTTTCAGAAATGCAAAATACTCGCAAACAGATCACACCATCGCCGGCCTTTCACGCATGAACGGAATTTTGCCTGAGGCCTCCGAATACGCCAATGTCGGCTTCATATGGCTTGTCTTATGTTTTGAATTGTGGCTGCGTGGTTTTTATCCGCGACTGACCGGCGCCGCCGCTGCACTTCTTCTCATCGCCCTCGTCTTCTCCCTATCCTCAACCGCGTTTGTCGCCTTGGGCGGGTACGGCGCCGTTCTGTTGCTGCGCGCCTTTTTTACTCCCGGGTCCATAAGGGGCAGAAACACATTGATGTTAATGGCCGCCGGCGCCTTGGCGCTTTTATGCGTCGCCGCGACCTCCCTGTTTGCGCCTTCCTTTGCGAATACGCTGGCGCGAACATTCGCCGATCTCACAGTGGAAAAATCCGAATCCTTTTCAGGCATGCAGCGCATGTTCTGGGCCAGGCAGGGTATCGACGCCTTCTTTGTGTCCTGGGGGCTTGGCGTCGGCCCCGGATCATTCCGCTCGTCGAGTATTCTGACCGCCATTCTTGGGAGTATGGGTATTTTCGGTCTGGTGACGTTTTCGGCGCATCTTGCAAGCGTTTTGAAAGCATTCCGGTTCTCGACTTACTACACGCGCAGCCAGATGAATCCAAGAAATCTGGTTGGCGCGGCGGCAAGCTGGACGGTGATCGCGCTTCTGATACCCCGATCGGTTTCCGCGCCCTCTCCTGACCCCGGTCTTGTGTTCGGTCTGTTGAGCGGCGCCGCTTTGTGCCTGCGTGGCGCCCCTGCTTTTGCAAACAGGCCTGCTGTCGCTCACAGCTGACGACTGGTCATCGCTGTTTGTGTCAGGACGATTCGTTTATGCGCGCGCGAATTGCTCTGCGAGCGATCCAAGCGCCATATTGTAGCGTATGGCGAAATCAGGATCGGAAGAAAATGTCTTCAATCCAAAAAGCGCCGGCAGGGTGGCGGCAAGCTTAAACGGATTCATTGCTGGCGGCGAAGGTCTTCCCAGCTTCTTGAACAGCCGCGCCCGTGAGAATCCCTCCCAATATGCTCTTTTCGCCGCCCATTCTAATTGCATGCGTTCTGGTTGGATGATGTGCTCCACGACAAAAGCGCTGTCATAGCGTGAAGAAAATCCAAGTTCTTCCAGCCGCGCGATGACATAAGCTTCTTCGCCGCTAATCAGGCGGGCGCCAATACGGCCAAGCCCCAGAGGAAACAGACCGACCGCCTCCAGCGCGCTCCGGCGGATTGCGAAGTTAGCGCCGCAAATATTGTGTCCGTCCGATACTGCGCCAACGCCCTCTTCCGTCACACATGAAAGCAACAGCATCCAGCGTTGCGTGATATGGTCCGCATCCATTCCATCGGGCCAGCGCGGTGCAATTTTTCCGCCGACAACAGCTGTCGAGGCGTCCGTAGCTTCAAGCGCTTTCACCAGATGTTCCGCCCAGTCCTTATGGGGAACAGCATCATCATCAAGATAGACAATCCACTCGCTTGCCGCCGACTCATGCGCCTTGTTCCGCGCGATCGACAAGCCCGGCTGATCACAACGAATATAAACAGCGCCGCCTTCATCCGCGAACTGTTTTAATTTCGCCGCCTGATCGGGCTCGGAAGCGCTATCAATAATCAACATGCTCAGACCGAGTTGATCCGCCTGCGGCGCAGTCGACTCCAAACAGGCACGAACATCGCTGGCGCGATTATGAGTGCAGATTGCAATAGTGACGATGCTCATGTCGGATCAATCCTTACCGCCGCCGGGACTTCCCTAAAATATCAATTTTGCACTGCACATAAAGTAAAAAACATTATATACTCCCTTTGCTCGAGAGGATTGAACTTTAGCGCACCTGAATGAGGGGACGGGGGCGATTATGGAAATTCGTGAAGCCTTTAAGGGAGTCGCTGGTCGCAGCCTCTCGTTGATTTTTCCTGCCTGTTCCTATGAAAACTGTATTTTCCTGATTGGCCATATGCGCTGCGGGTCGACAGCGCTATCCAATATTCTCTGCTCACGCGGTGACATAAGCGGCTATGGTGAAGCCCATATTTCATACACGCCGGAAACCACACCCGGTCTTCTTGCTCTTAATCAGGCCAAGAAGCAGCGTTGGACGTTCAAGGCGCGTTTTTTATACGACAAACTTTTGCATAATCATCTGGATGACAATCCTCCCCCGGATTTTTTCTCCGCGCGCGCTATTTTTATGGTGAGACGTCCCGAGGAAACCATTCCCTCGATTGTCCGGTTGTTCCAGAAAATCAGGTCCAACGAATATGGCAGTTTTTTAAAAGCCTGCGCTTATTACGAGGCGCGGCTGGAGCAAATGAAAGACCTTTGGCTCCATTTCAGATCGGAACGAAAAACCTGTCTCAATTATGAGGACCTTGTCGCCGCCCCTGAAGAAAAACTGAAACGTCTGTCCTCTGCGCTGGAACTGTCACCGCCACTAAAAAATCAATATTCGCCCGATGATGTCGTCAAAGAACCTGGCGTCGGTGACCCATTCGAAGCAACTAAACATTCAAAAATCGTCACGCGCAAATCACCCCAACTCAATGAGTTGACGCTTTCCGACAAGGAAAAAACGGCGCTTGCCAGCGCATCAGACGCCTATGACCGGTTCGTCGCGGCGACAGCCTGCTAAACGCCGCTTTGCGGACTTTTGAGCATTGCCTGTTCAGGCCGCTGGCTTGAAAGCACTGGTTGCCCGGCCGGCGTCCCTTGCCTGACACGATTGCGGATTTTTTCCATCGGTTTTTCTATGCTGTATATAACCGCAAGACTGAAAACGATGCTCAAAACAATGGCGAGAAGACGCAGGCGCCAATCATAAACGCCCCACCAGGGTGCAAGTTTGGCGGTGAAGGCAAGCATTGGCCAATGAACCAGGAAAAGCGGGTAAGACAGATCGCCTGAAATATCCGACAGCCTGGAAATGAAACGCCCATACGCTGAGCTATCGCGCGGACGCGCAATCATGCACGCAAAAAACGCCAAGCATGCAAATGGAATCGACCCGTACAAAATGAGCGCGTTGGCGCCGGGAAGAATGTCTCCGGCGAAGCTCGACGGCTTCCCGAGCACGAGGATAATAAAGACGGCCGCGATTTCCTGTGCGAAAACATAAATCAGAAAAACCGACACCGCCGCAGCGGCGAACAAGCTTTCCTTACCGGCAAGCCAGTTGCGCGTCTTGTCCCGCCAGTCATCGTAAACGAGATTTAACGCCGCTCCGACAGCGAAGGCGACGGTCGGACCGAAATATGAATAATAAGCTGCGCCATATAATCCTGCGACTATAATATATGCAGCGATGATGCATCCAATGATGAGCCAGATGTAAGTTCTCATCGCGTTGCCGCGAATGACAATCGCGATCAGCGCATAGTGAAACAATTCTATCGCAAGACTAAACGCCGGAGGTGCAAATCGATGCGGATAAATATCCATCGGAAAAAGGGTCAGTCCGACAATAAAAAACTGGGCCGCCCACCCGGCAAATGACTGCGGCCATGAAAGGGCGGCGTTTACCCGGCTTGCTCCGGCCGGATCAATTGAAATAACGGCGGCTGAAAAGAAGATAATGATAAGGTAAGTCGGCCAAAGCCGCAAAATGCGATTCACGGCAAAACGCCGAAGGCCGTCAGATGTCGAATATGTTTTGACGACAACCCGGGAAATCAAAAAGCCGGAACCGATAAAGAACGCCATCACCGCAATAGGGCCAGGCATGGGCGACGTCTTGAAGAAGTGATATACGACCACAATGAAGGACAGCAAAAGTCTTAGAAAGCCCTGATACATTCGCCCACCTGTCCATTGCGCGCCTGTCAACTACGCACCGCGCCCGCCGCCATTTCTCACAAGCCTTGCAACAGCGCTATTGTCGGAAAATCACCTTCCGGGAACGCAACACATTCACTCCTAACATCAAGAAAAGGCGGGTGCTGACCGGCCTTTCGGTTTGAAAAGCGCCGCCCAGAATATTCCCTAATGCGGAGACGGCATGCCCGGGCCGGAATTTTCCGTAACTTACATTTCGTCGAAATATCCGGAGATCAACATAGCCTTTGAAACTTTTTGGTGAAATTTTGAGGGGGGGCGTTCCGTTTTCCGCTCGCTCTTTTTCCACCGCTTCCAAATCGGCGCGCGCGGCGTTTTGTTCTTGTTCCTGGAGATTCCGCACAGAAATATTGTCGCTATGAATACGATAATAGAGGAGTATTTCCTGTATATCCGCGACTTTCCCGCATTTGCAGATGCGTAAATACATGTCGTAATCCTCAACATGCCTGTAGGCGTCGCGGTAGCCGCCTATGTCCTGCAACGCTTTTTTACGAAGCATGATCAAAGGATGCAGGGGTCTTGGCACTTTGGGCGGGTAAATCAGTAAATTATGCGGTGTGAAGACAGGGTCTTTGCCGACATTGTGATTGTCAGGCTCCTGGATTCCCTGCCCATGTTCATCGATGCTGTGCAGCAGACCACCGACCATCACAACGTCAGGATGGGCTTCCAGAAAGTTCCGCTGCAACTCCAGCCTGTTCGGAAACATGATGTCGTCGGCGTCCATGCGCGCGATGTATTTTCCCTGCGCCGCCTCCAGACCCGCATTCAAGGCGCTGACAATGCCGCCATTTTCTTTGGTGATTACTTTTACGCGCGTGTCTTTTTGGGCGAAGGAGCGAAGAATAGCAGGTGAGCCATCGCGGCTACCGTCATCAATGATAATGAGTTCAAAATTGTCAAAGGTCTGGGTGAGAACGGATTGAATTGCTTCAGCGACAAACCCCTCACCATTATATACCGGCAAAATGCACGAAATTTCGGGCGCACTATGCTGCATCATGACCGGCGCTCCTCACAGCTTTGCATGCGTCGCTTCATTACGCCTCTCCAAAACGCGCGACCGTCTCACGATAAAGCGGGAAATCCCTCGTATAATATTCTTCGATGAACGCCGCGATGTTCGCGTCTTCTCTTAAGACTGAATAGCGCTTCGTTGACGGCTGAAAGAGGCCGATCTTGATCAGCAATCGCCATGCATTTTTTTTGACTTCAGGTGATAGATAAGACTGATACAGCGGTTTTGACTTGTTGATGATCAACGCAATGACAGAGTTGGACGGCGTTACACTTGTGTTCTGGGCCTCTTTCTCTGGCACAGGGTTCAACCCATGCTCCTGCAGGAATTTATTTAGCGTCGTAAAATTACCGGCGACGCAGAGTTCCTCAACAATTCTGTCCTCACCCAACATGATATAATCAGCTTGGGGCGTAAAGTGGATGTAATGGGGATTGAGACCGACCTGATTGTCTTTTAGCCACGTGATGACTTCCCGGCAAATATCCGCAAATACTTCATTTGAAAGTTCAGCGCTGGTGAGGCCACGAAATTCCCGGCCATATTGCATGATGGCGGAACCGAATCTTTCAAACGGATCGCGCACAACGGCAAACGCCTTATAGGTCCTGATTTTTGATAAGACCTCAGGATAGTAGTCCGCGAGCGCCCAAAGCGGCATGTGCGTCGGCACGGGCCATTCGATTTTGCCTAACTCGGGATGTGTAATTTCTCCGCTGAAAAAATGCGTGTCTGATAATTTTCGGTTGGCCGCCTTCACTGTTGAGCCAGCACATTTTGGAATGTGAACAAAGACGAATTGATGCTTGTCCGAAATAATCATGACCCGCTCTCATAAAGCGCCCGAGCCGGCGTCGCTGCTATGAGCGCCGCCGGCCTGAGCGATGGACTTCCAATTTCTCTGGTCAGCAGGGCGCGCCATTCACCTACAAAACGATCCCTGGTGATTTGCGCGGCGTAGTTACGTGCATCTTCTATGAAGCGCTGCCTCTCTGTTTCGGAAAGCGCCAGCGCCCGCTTCATTCCTTGCGCAATTGAGGCAGTGTCCGTCGGGTCAACCATGATGGCGTTCTCGTTGATGGCCTCCGATTGCGCGGAGTTTTCGCTGACAATACAGACGAGCCCCTGTTGCGCCGCCTCAATCACGGGAACGCCAAATCCTTCGAGCAAACTTGGCAACACAAATGCCTGTGCATTTTCATAGAGCCAGCCAAGTTCGGCGTCCGGCACCCGGCCCAAGAGACGCACTTCAGACTTGTCAGCAACCGCAGCCTCAATCGCCTCCGCGCTGTTTCCCCGCGGCCCGCAAATTACAAGCTGATACTCGTCACCCAAGCCTGCCTCGTAAAAGGCGGCGATGGTTCTGTCGTAGTTTTTTCTTTTCTCGAGGGCGCCGACACTCAACATAAAGGGTTTAGTGACGCTTGCCGGCTTTTGCGTCGCCATACTGGATGGTGCGGGCCGTGGGTAAAGCGTAATGACATCGATATAACGGAATGCATTACCATAAAGCTGCTGAAAGGCGCTCGCGGTCGTTTTACTTACGCAGACGATCGCTGGCGCTGCTAATCGGATTTTCTCATACGCCTCACGATAGAGTGCGACGGTCCCCTCATCAAAAAGATAGGAATGGGTGATGGGCCCAACATCGTGACAGAGAACGACATCCTCTGACGTCAAAGGACTGCGCAATACGTAGAGCGGGTCCATAAAGACCGTTCGCGCGCCGTCACCATGCCGGGAAGGCTTAATCTGAAACATATTGCCGCCGCCGAGCAGCCGGTATTCCAGCATCATCAGGCGACCGCATATTTTTCGCACCAAATCACTTTGCTCAGGTGAATTGTGCAACCGCCAGCAATAGACATCGCTGAAAAGGTCAGCACACTCTTCGATGATATCACGGCAAATGTAGTAAGCGCCTGTCCGATTGATCAGACCAAGTGAAAAATCAGCGATAAGTTCCTTGGCCATAGCGAAACCGACATGATCACCTTACCCGGAAAGCTTATGCTGCAGCGCAACAATAATCAACAGAAAAGCGCCTCATCGAATCCTAAAAAGAGGAAAATCAAATTTATTTTCAATGAGTTATAAAAATTTCGCAGAAGAGGGAATTTTGCCTGCGTCGCAAGCGCATCCGCATCTCACCGCCGCCTGACGTCAGACCAGCAATGCACGCAGGAATGGCGCTTTCTTCAATTGCGTCAGCACCGTCGCTTCAACCCCTTGCGGAAACCCATCTCGTCGCCACAATAAAATATGCGTACCGAGATAGGTTACAGCGCCGACAGCCGCGAGCAGTGCGATCATCACAACCGCGCCCCATTCAAAACCGCGCCATTCCATGAATATCTCCAGCATGCGAACAACGTCCGTCATCACCACAACGGAAGCAATGGACCGGCGCGCAGCCCAAAGCTGGTCGCGGATTGTCAGTCCCGCTAAATGTTTGGCCATTCTCAAGTCAACAAAGGTGCTGAACAGTCCCGCCGCCACTCGCCCCGCAACAGCGCCAATCAGCCCAAACGATATGACCCCCGCCACCATCAAAGGCACCCGCACGAGAAACACGAGCAGATTGTTAAAAAACATCAAGCGCGTTTTTCCCATGCTCATGGCGAGGGCGGATGCTGGCGAGACAATCGTGCGGATTGCGAAAATTACGGTGATGAATTCAACAACGGGAATCGCTTCGTTCCATTTCTCGCCCAACGCCCAAGGCACAGCCCGGTCCGCCAGCAATGCAAACCCGATCCCGGCCGGCAGGCCGATGGAAGCCAGCAAGGCCTGGCTTTTCGAGAAATAGGAAGGAAGGTCTTTTTTCTCCCGGTGTATTTTCGAGAAACCGGGAAAAAGGGTCGCGATGATCGGCTGTGTCGCTTGTTTGGTTGGAATGCTCGCAAGCCTCACACCCATGTCATAGACGCCGAGTTTCGCTTGCCCCAGAAAGGAACCCACTAAAATCTGATCGATGCGGTTATTCAGCGCCGTCACTGTCTGGTAGAAAGTAAGCCAGATTGAAAAGGAAAGCAGATCCTTTGCATATCTCAGCGAAATACGCGGCAAGAACGGGAACAGCGCGTAGGATAAAATCACCCGCGCGCACGTTGCCGCCAGAGACCCCGCGATTATCGCCCAATAGTTCTTATAGATCAGCGCTACGGCGATAATAATCGCAAGATAGGCGATCCGCGAAGCAAGGGTCAGAGCGAATGTCTGCCAGAAAATCAACTGGCGTGAAAAATGGGTAAGGCGGGGGTTTTCAAGCGATCCCACAAATAAAATCCCCGCGCACGCCATGGTCAGAGGAAGCAATCGCGGATCATTGAATGCATTCGCGTATGGAATCGCGCACAAGGAAACAATAATGGCGATCAACAGGCCGCGGATCAGGGCGAGCGTCCATGCCGCATGATAATGCCCGATCTTTTCTTCCTTGAGCTGAATGAGCGCGTTGGAAAGGTGCATCGTCGTGAAGGCGGATACGATTTCCGTCAGCGCAACAGCTAGAGCGACGACGCCGAAATCCTCGGGCGCCAGCAACCGCGCCAAAATAACCGTGCTCAATAGGCCAATCAGGCTTTCAGAGGCGCGCCCGGCGCCAAGCCAAACCGCACCGCGCATCAGACTTGAAGAAAGGCTGCGCTCCGCCATGACCCTTACATCTCCCTCACATCGTCAGCGCGCTTATCAATACAGAGAGAACGCAGACTCATGTGCTCGACATGACGCCATTCGATTGAGAGAAAAGTTGGTTTTATCGCCGGCATTTTCTGAACAACAACACTAAATTGACCGACTCACATTCATCCCGGCGCATTTCAACCTACGCCGCACGCTCAAACAGATGAAAATCATCTTCATAAAGGTCTTCGACGAGCTGACGCGACGCTTTCGACATTCCCCGATGGTTTGAAGTCGAATTCGGTGAGGCGTTCAGTTTTGGCAGTTCTTTTGAAACACCCAGCTTTTTCGCAATTTTGATAAAATCCTCATCCAGCCGTTCAAGCCGAGAAATAAAATCGACACCGACCGCGCCGGTGCGTGGGTCAATCAGGAAATAGGTTTGCGGCCGGAAATGAATCCATGAACGCGCCTCTTCCTGCACCAGAACTTCCTGTATGAACTCATCCACGCTGCATTCGGGTTTTATCCATTGCTCCGCCCATTTCTTATCCGCGTCATTAAACCCGCCCTTTTTGAGAAAATGAAAGGCGGATGATATCCGCTCTGCAGGTTCGCGCATGATTGTAAATTTGAACATCTCATCGAACCGCTTTGCGCCCAGATAGAAGAGGTAATGTTTCACAGGTTCATGCCCTGCACCGAGATTTCCAAATAAAATTTTTGTCACGGAGACGCCTGCGCATTTTGGAATATGCACAAAGATACAATTCATCTTAAGATATGGGTCGAGTGAGTATTCGTGGTCGGGATAAAGTTCCGGCAACCTCTCCAGATAACGAAACCAACCGCGCCCGGTCGTATTGAACGCGCTTCGTCGGGCGATATAAGGCGCCTGCGCTAGCGCTCTTGCTCCCGCCTGCTTCATTTGCACCCCGAGAGACCGGGCGCCGCGGCTCTCACTATGTGTTGCAATCGCCATGCATCATCTTCTCAGGGTTAAAATCCGCTGCGGATCGGATCGCCCGGTCAGCAACTCCCATAAGGCGAGCCAGTTGCCATGACATCGCCCCACTCGGTCGACCCATGGTTCAGGCGTGAACATTTTGTAGTGATTGGCCGCAACGTTTTTCGCAATGAGCTTCCAACCGTATTTTGCGCTCATTGTGCCTTTACGCATCAGATAGAACGGGTTGGCGACTTGAGAATAGCCAAGCTTGACGCCGCTCGTTCGCGCGCCTTTAACACCACGATGCACGCCCCAGAATGCATGGGTTTTTGCAAGCCGACCTCTCGGTAAAAGGCTGGCGGCGAAATCAATATCTTCCTGCCAGCCATAAAGCGGCAGACATTCATCAAAACGGGTATCGCCGATCATCTCCGCGCGGTAGGCCATATTGCATCCGTAAAGTCCGTTTAAGTCACGCTTGATACCGTCATCGAAGGTTGGATTTTCGTCAGCTTCCCCGATCAACGCCGCCGCCTCGTCATAGGAGACGCCTTCAGAGTTGATGCCGTCTGCAAGCAAATAGCCGGTGGCGCCCGCGCAGTCTGGATGCGCGGTGAAGAACCGGCGCACTCCTTCAAGCATGTAGCGGGACGGAAGATAATCGTCGTCGATAAATACAACGATATCACAGTCTGCAAGCACCCGCTCCAGGCCACGATTACGCTGCTTGGGTAACCCTTTTTCACCAATCACCACTTCCGCAGTCACGGGTAACAACGCCTCCGGGGGAAGATCTGCCTGATTAGTAACAGAATAAACAATCCTGTGCGGTGGCTCCGTTTGCGCAACCAGATGCGGCGTGAGTTGTTCCAGCTCCGCTGCACGGCCAAGGCTGGCTATGATCACCGCCGTCTTCATCTTCATGCACTCATCTGCTTGGAAGCGGTGAGCGGCTGTTCGGCGGACGTCATTTCCAGAAGTTCAGCGTTAATGACCGACAACAGTTTTTCGGCCGACTTTCTCCATGTGAACTGAGCGGCGCGCGCTTTGCCGGACTGGCTCAACTCTAACCAATAGCCTTCATCGGCGCGGAGCCGCGCAATCGCCCCGGACCATGCAGACGGGTCGAACGCATCCGCATAAATCGCCGCCTCACCGCAGACTTCCGGCAAGGCGCCCTCCGGCGCAACAATCGCCGGCGCGCCCAGCAACATGCTTTCAAGCGGCGGCAACCCAAACCCTTCCGTCGTCGATGGGCATGCAAAACCCAAAGACATTTCCATCAGGCTGCGCATTTCTTCATCAGTCACAAAACCGGCGAAGACCACATTGGCGGGCGCTTCGACGCCAAGCTCTTGCGCGAAGGCTTTCCGGTCCGCCGCGCCAAAAAGCACTAGCTTGCAAGACGCCAGCTCGTTTTCAGAAAACGCCTTTAAAAGAACAGAGATATTCTTATGACGCTGGGTATTGGAGAGCGCGCAGATATAATCGCGTTTCTTCAGGCCAAGCCGGTCGATGATCGATGGTTCAACGCCTATCTTGTTCATGTGATCGACGCCATTATAAATAACGGTAATCTTTTCCTTCGGCGCCACCTTATAGAGCGCGAGTTGCTCGCGTGAATATTCAGACACGGTGAGAATGCGCCTGTGCCTGCGTCCGATCATTGGTAAGACGAACTGATACCAGCGCCGGAACGCAGGAGAATAGGATTCCGGCGTTAAATAGACCTGCGCGTCATGAATCATGGTGATCGCATTGCTCACCGTGATCGGCGCCAAATTACACAAACTCACTAGAAGCCGGTTGCGCGCCAGGAATGGAAGGTCAAATTGTTCCCAGAATTGCCAGGTGAACACGCCGCCCTGCCGCATGGGAATCAAATCATCTTCAAGTGAGCGGCAGATGTCAGACGGACAAATCACCTCCGCCGAAAAAGGCGGCGCGCCTCGCTCCTGAATGATTGCCTGAAGCGCGCGAATCAATTCTTCCGCAACCCTGTGGACGCCAGTGGGATTGGCCGACAAAAACTTGCCGTTGATGGCGACATCAAAATCTTGCGCGGCGCTCATAGGCCGCCTCGCTGCGTGTTGGCCGGCCGGTCAGGCTTATATCGCCGAGGCTCGGCAGACAAAGCGGTCACAACGCCGTCTGTTGCAAGACGGATGCAGGTTACTATTACGCTCGCCGCGCCTTCCCCCATCTCTGTCCTTTTCAACAATCCGCGAAAATCAGCAAAAGGCCAGTCGCCTCAAGCTCGCTCTTGTGCGGCGCAACATAAGCGAAAAGCGAATTTCTGGCAATTCAAAACGCGGACTAACGTCGAGGCGCCGCAACAGGGTTGCTTGCACTGTAATTACCTATTGAAAATTATATCTTTTCACGAGCGTTGCGGAATTCAGCGCCGGAACGGGGCGAGCCCCGAAGCGAAGATCTTCATATTGCGTTTTGTTCGCATTCGTGGTGCAATGCAGCATAAGTGTCAGCCTTCCGGGGGAAGACTGGGGTCGGGATGCGCCACAATCAGCGGGCTGTCATACCGATGAGGTTGAAAGGTCGAATATGACGCGGTTTGCACTTTTTTCCGTCTTGCTGATGACCCTTACGGCCTGCGCCACAGGAGAAACAGCGCCGCTGCGGCCGGTCTCGGGATATCAACTCCTGTCCGGCGACCAGTTGAAAGTTTCAGTATACGGAGAAGACGAGCTCACCGGGACCTACCTTATCGATGGTCAGGGGGAAATTGCTTTCCCGCTGATTGGAAGCTTCGCTGTAACCGGCAAAACCAGCGCCGAGATCAAACAGGAGCTGGAGGCCGCTCTGGCGGATGGTTATCTCGTCGAACCGAGAGTTCTGGTTGAGATCGCCAATCCGCGCCCGATCTACATCCTCGGAGAGGTCAGCCGCCCGGGGGAATACCCTTACTCCGAAGCGATTACAGTGCTGCAGGCCATTGCGAAGGCTGGCGGCTACACCTACCGGGCCAATCGCTCCACCGTCTACATCGCCCATACGGGCGCAAATGAAGAAGTAAAATACAAGCTTACGCCTACCACGGTGGCGTTGCCTGGCGATACAATCCGGGTCGGCGAACGCTTTTTCTAGGCTCTAGGGGACGTGCCCCTACCCTTTCGAGTTGTTTCCAGGCGCAGCCGCAACCGGCCGAAAGAATCGGCCGCCTCTTTGCCTTGGTGGTCGATAGAGGTTAAGGACGTCCGGTTCTGAACGGCGGCCCCTCGTGATGTCAAAAATACAGTCTTACAAACGCGGCGATCCTTTGGCGGTTCTCGGCATGTCCGGCGTCGGCAAAACCCGCATCGCCTCCATGCTGCGCGCCGAGGAGCGCTGGTTTCATTACTCTGTCGATTACCGCATCGGCACGCGCTATATGGATGAGGCTATCGAAGACAACTTCAAGCGCGAGGCCATGAAGGCGCCGCTCCTGCGCGAGCTTTTACTCTCCGATTCCATTTACATCTCCTCGAACATCACCTTCGACAACCTCTCGCCGCTGTCGACTTATCTCGGCAAACCTGGCGACCCGGACAAGGGCGGCATTCCGTTCGACGAATATGTGCGCCGCCAGCGCGAACACCGCGAGGCGGAAATCCGCGCCATGCTCGACACGCCGCGCTTCATTGAAAAAGCTCGCACGATCTATGACTATGACAAGTTCATCTGCGACACGTCGGGGTCGATCTGCGAAGTGGTGGACCCTGAAGACAAGGATGATCCGGTCCTGAAAGCAGTCAGCGACTGTTGCCTTATCATCTATATCGCCGGCGACGACGCCCATAAGGACGCGCTGAAAGCGCGCTTCGACCGGGCGCCCAAGCCGATGTATTACAATGAAGGCTTTTTGCGTCAGGTCTGGGCCGATTACCTGAAGGAAACCGGCGTCGCCGAGACGCAAGTCGATCCCGACGCCTTCATTCGCTGGGGTTTCGCACGCCTGATTGACTGGCGCGCGCCGCGTTATGAAGCCATCGCCAAAAACTGGGGCGTCAAAATCACCGCGCGCGACGTCGAAAAAGTTCAGAGCCCGGAAGATTTCCTCGACCTCGTGGACAAGGCGATCAAAAACAAAGCCTGACCGCCGTAGTGAACGCCGGCGAGCCGCGCCTTAGTGCGGCAGCGTCAGGTTCGAGATCAGCGACACCACTTCAGGCATCCGGCTGCAGCCTGTCTTTTCAATGATCTTGCGGACCTGCGTGCGCACAGTATTGATGGAAACGCCGCCATTCTCCGCAATCTTCTCCACCGGCATGCCGGCGCCGAGCTCGCGCGCGACGCTCGCCTCCGCCGCCGTGAAATCGAACAGGGACCGCAACAGGTCGATCGACGGGCGGGCCTTGAGATCAATCGGATTGAAAACCAGCAGCGCATAGCCTTTTGCGAAAATATCATGCGCCGATCCGCTGACGGGCACCATATGCGCCACATAGGCAGGGCGCCCGTCATCATTCCTGATCGCAAAGGACTGCACCGCCGAGCGTTTGTCGAGCGAGCCGAGCGCCGCCTGGAATAAGTCGTTCGCGTCGCCGTCTTTCAATACGAGGCGCTCATTGGCGCCCCAAATAATCGCATCGGACAGAGTCTCCACTTCAGCGCTGCATTCAATCCCGGTCCCGTTGAGATCCAGCAGGACCACCGGAACGGAAAGTTTTGAAAACGCATCCTTCGCGGTTGTCGCGGTCTGAAGCCCCATGCGCGCCGCGATCATCGCCGCGCGGGCAAGATGCGGGCGCAACTCGTTCAGTGTGTTGATGAAGGGTTCTTCCATGGGCCCGCGATCATGGTTGCGCTCCACACTGACAACAATGTGGTCGCCTGTCGGCATGATCAGACCGGTGCCCGCCGACCAGCCGAGATCGCGAGGGTAGAAAAACTCCTGATAGATGTCGTTGTTCTGAATTTCGTCTTCGGTCCAGTAATCGAGTTCGGTCAGAAACGCCGAATGCGCTTTTTCGAGAAGACACACCCGCCGGCCGCAGCGGCGAAACCATCCGCCTTTGAGATATTCGTCAAAGGCGCCGTAGACGCTGTCGCTCGCGGTCCAGTTAAGGGTTTTCTCCTTGGTGGAGAGCAGCAGCCCGCCCTTGGATTCCGTCATCTCGGCAAGGTCGCTCAAAATGCCCGGCCAGAGATCGGGCGCGAACGACGCCTCGTAAACGCGATCGATAAAAGCCGACTTCATGATGCCTCCGGACCTCAACGCAACAATGCCGCCACTCTTATCAAATGGCGGTTGACGATCAATGACCGGCGTCAATTTACGCCGCGACAAGAGCGCACCGCCATTAACGGCGATGCGCCCTTCTCTCTTTTATTCGGCGGCTTCCGCAGCGAGTTGCGCGTCGCAGGATTTGCCCTGATAGAGCCCGACCATATAAAGCCAGCGCTTCTCGGCGATGGCGCGCTGTTCGGCCTCGCGTTGTTTTTTCTTCTTCGACGATTTGCCGAGCAGACCGCCGACCTGGCCGATGGCGCCCACTGCGCGGCCCGCCCCGGCGGAAAGCGCCGCCTGCTGGGCGAAGCCCGTGCCCATATTCGCCAGTTGCTCGCCGTCCATTAGCGCTTCGGACGGGCTGCCGCCCAGCACGGTTTCCATGGCGCTGACTTCCTCAACGATCTGCGTGCAGGCCATGGCCGCGTCGCCGAACTTCATCGGTTGCGTCAGAGCTGGCGCCTCATCGTCGCCCGCATGGGCGGCGCCGGCGGCGACAAGCGTGAGGCCGAGCGCGGCTAAAAAGGTCAAAAAGATCGAAACGGCGTGGTGCATGGCGAAATCCCCTTCAGGCGTTGATGCTTACTAGCGTCTTCGGCGCATCGGCCATTGGGTTGCGTAGCGGCCCCCCCCCGGATGCGCCGAAGACAAGACGCACCATAGGAAGGCGTGCGCGCCCGGCATCATCAAAATTGGTGATGGCCCGGCGGTGATTTCCGCCCCCCGCGCGCCAATTTCCACCCGCGTCATTTCCGGGCTTGCGGGCGATGTGGCGCCATTTGGCATTTTGTGCTGCGGCTGTGCCGGCGCCTCCACGGCCTCGCTTGTGGCGGACGTGATCCGGGAACCGTAGCGAATCGAAAAAGGGGCGGCGTTCATGGGAATCGCGAACCTTAGTCATGCTTCAGGATTGAGCATTATACGGCCGCCGCAAAAGTGGTGAAAACTTATCCCCGGGGTTCGAATTGGCCTTATACTTGCCGCCGCCCCATGCGCCCCCCCCTTTGTTTTTTAAATGCCCCCATCCCCCGCTTCGCGGGTGCTTCCCCCGCATTTCCGCTTGCGCGCATGCGCGCGCGGGCGGGGGAAGAGGAAGCTTGCCTCAAACACCGCGTTTCTCCTCCCCCGTTTACGGGGGAGGTGTCGCGAAGCGACGGAGGGGGCGTGGTCGCGTCACACGCATTCGACGAGGATTACTTGTTGAAACGCATCACGAACGCTTTGGGGCTTTAACCCCCTCACCCCAGCCCTCTCCCCCAAGGGGGAGAGGGAGGAAGTGAGTATGTTAGTAATTGCTTGAAAACTACTTCATATTCACGTTTTGTTCGAATCGGTCTATGCTTATAAATCTTTAAGCTCTTTAGGAAACATAAAATGGCATTTTCAAACCCGTATATTTCGAGCGGTGGTCCACTCGTTCAATCAATTACACAGTTCAGAAAGTCGTTTCCAAGTATTGTGGATGCTACAACACTGAAAAAGCTTGGCTTAGCACCTAATAATGAAAGTTATTTGATAAATATTCTCAAATTTCTCAAACTAATCGACGACGAAGGGAAACGAACCGATTTGGCCTCGAAAATTTTCGTCCTGCATAAAGACGAAGATTTCCAGAACGCTTTTTCAGAAGCCGTCAAAAAATCGTATAGTGAGCTATTTGAACTACATAAAGAAGATGCCTGGTCATTAGATGACGAAGCACTGATCACTTATTTCCGTCAATCAGATCAGAGCACCGAAATTGTTGGAAAACGTCAGGCGGTCACGTTTAAGGCTCTTGCAGGGCTTTCTGGAAAAAGGGAGATGAGCACACCGCGCTCATCCACGCCTAGCAAAACGACCAAAAAGGAAACCAAGAAACAGACCAAACCTGCAAAAACACCCGGCGAAAATAGTAAGGCAGAAAAGCCTGCGCCACCCGATGTAAAATTTAGTAACAACCGGGAAAGCGCCTTCGGCTTGACTGTACGCGTTGAAATCAATCTTCCCGCCGATGGATCACAAGCGACCTACGATCGCATATTTATGAGTATAAAAGAGAACCTGATTGATGCGTACAAAGCTTGAAGCATTTGAACAAATCTGTCGTCGAGCTCACATTGTAAACGAGGCAACAAATACATCGAGCAATCAACATCCATTTGTCTCCCGCAATTTACATCAATCACTCCCCAAAAAATCTAAAAAGCTATTCGATGATGGCCATTTTTCTGAGTCCACATTTGAAGCGTTAAAATTTCTAGACAAAGTCGTCCAAAAAATCGGTGGTAGCCGTGAGCACGGCGTCAAGCTCATGATGAAAATGTTTAGCAGCGACACGCCAGCAATACGGCTAAACACATTAGCGAATCAAAGCGATATTGACGAACAAGACGGATTTAAATTTATCTTCGCTGGAATCATGAGCGCGCTTCGAAACCCGAAAGGTCACGAATACGAAATCGAGGATGACCCAGATACTTGTTTGGATCATTTGACAATAATTTCAGCGTTATTCCGGCGACTGGAAAAAGCTGGTTATGAAATAGAAACTAAATAGCCTCCGTTTTTGAACATGAATTTGGGAGACAACTACCCCCAAATCCCTTTCCCGCTCCCCGGCAAACCCAACTTCTCCCACATCTCGTCGACCTTTTTCACCACCGCGTCATCCATCCTGATCTCCTCGCCCCATTCGCGTTTGGTTTCGGGCGGGAGTTTGTCGGTGGCGTCGAGGCCGATCTTGGAGCCGAGCGAGGCTTCGGGTGACGCGAAATCGAGATAATCAATCGGCGTGTTTTCAATGACGGTGATGTCACGCGCCGGGTCCATCTTGGTGGAGACCGCCCACATCACGTCTTTCCAGTCACGGGCATTAATGTCGTCGTCCACGACGATGATCCATTTGGTGTACATGAACTGGCGCAAGTAACTCCACGCGCCCATCATCACGCGCTTGGCGTGGCCGGGATAGGCCTTCTTCATACTGATGACCGCGATGCGATAGGAGCATCCTTCCGGCGGCAGCCAGAAATCGGTGATCTCCGGAAACTGCTGCTGCAATAACGGAATGAACACCTCGTTCAGCGCTTCGCCGAGCACCGACGGTTCATCGGGCGGCCGGCCCGTAAAGGTCGAGAGATAGATCGGGTCTTTGCGGTGCGTGATGGCGGTGATGGTGAAGACCGGAAAGCGCTCGACAGAATTGTAATAGCCCGTGTGATCGCCATAGGGCCCTTCATCGGCGTAATCGTCGAGGGAGACATAGCCTTCGAGCACGATCTCCGCCTCCGCCGGGACTTTCAGCGGCACGGTCTTGCAGTCCACAAGCTCAACCTTCTTCCCGCGCAGCAATCCAGCGAAGTGATATTCGCTTAGCGTGTCCGGCACCGGCGTCACCGCGGCGAGGATGGTTCCGGGGTCGGCGCCGATCACCGCCGCGACGGGGAGCGGTTCGCGTTTCTCCTTGCCCCACCGCGCATGATGCTGGGCGCCGCCGCGATGTTTCAGCCAGCGCATAATGGTCTTGTCTTTGCCAAGCTTCTGCATGCGATAGATGCCGAGATTGAAATCATCCTCGCGTTTGGTCGAAGGCCCCTTCGTCACCACCAGCGGCCAGGTGATCAGCGGCGCGGGCTCGCCCGGCCAGCAGGTCTGGATCGGCAACGCGTCGAGGTCGATCTCGTCGCCGGTCTTCACCACTTCCTGACAGGGCGCGCCGCCCCCTATGCCTAAATTGGCGCGAGAGGCAGGCTTCATGGCCATCACGGTCTTGGCGAGCGGCAGCATCTCAAGCGCGTCTTTGATCCCCCCCGGCGGTTCGGGTTGGCGCAGAAAGGCGAGGAGCTCCCCAACTTCGCGCAGGTCTTCGCCGGTCTCGCGGGACTTGCCTTCCAAGGTAACGCCCATAGCGACGCGCTTGACCGTGCCGAAGAGATTAACGAGCACCGGCATGGGCGAGACCGACCCGTCATCCATCACCGGCTGTTCGAACAACACCGCCGGACCGCCCTCGGCGAGGAGGCGCGTCTGGATCTCGGTCATTTCGAGCTTCACCGCAACCGGCTCCGAGACACGGACCAGCTCGCCCGCTGATTCGAGACGCGCCATAAATTCGCGCAAGGAGGATGAAGGCTGAACCGGTTTTGACATCAAGACTTCCTGTTTGGCGCGATGCGCCCTCGCCGGCGGCGCCGGGCCGCCTCATTTCCGCCGGGTTAACGACCGTTTCACCAAAATGTAACCGCCCGGCATTACGTATTTTGGGCGCCTCCCCTTTACGGTAAAGGCGCCGGAGCATACCTTATCAAGGCGCGGCGCGGGATAGCGGCGCGTAACGACAAAACCGCCCAGTTTGCGTCACCCGGACCGGTTCCGGGCTCCATGTAAAGGGGTCTTTTGGGGAGTTTACTCGGCATGTTGCCGATCGTGCATCAGGTGTTTGGATCATTGCTGGTCGTCGCGGGTCTCATTGTCCTGCCGCTGCCGATTCCTTTTGGCCTGATCATGCTCACCATCGGTTTTGCGCTGCTGGCGCCCTACATCCCGGCGGTGCAGCGGCTGATCCGGCATATGCGCAGCAAGTGGCCCAATCTCGACGAACAGCTTCGCCGTCATCACCACCGCATGCCGCCGGTGATCAAAAAGACCATCGACAAGACCCATCCGGCCCCGGCGGAATAATAGCCGCCAGGGCTTCCCGCAAAATAAGGCGTGCGACGCTCCCTTCTAAATTGACCTCGCCGCCAGAGCTTTTTACCTTTCCCGCGATGGAATTCGTCACGCGCCGGTTCGGTCCCCACTCGGGGGCGGCAGACCCGGCGATCAACAGGAGAGACCATGTCCGCATCTTGGAAAACACTCGCAGCCGGAATTTCCGTTTTCGCTCTCGCCGCCTGCGGCGGCGGCGACGACACGGCCTCATCAACGCAAGGCGACAGCGCAGCAACAGCCGACCCGGCCGCGCAGGAAATCGCCGACACGCGCCATGAGGGCTTTGAAGATCTCGGCGAGGCTTTCAAGACCATCAGCGATCAGTTGAAAACAGGCGAGCCCGACATCGCCGCAATCCAGGCGTCCGCCGCAGTGGTGAGTGAGACGGCCGCCAAAATCCCTGACTGGTTCCCCGAAGGAACCGCTCCCTCGGACGGCGTCGAGACTGATGCGCTGAATACGATCTGGGGAAAACCCGAAGATTTCGCCGCCGCCATTACGCGCCTGCAGAATGCGGCGCCGGTTCTCGTCAGTGCGGCGGAAAGCGGCGATGCAGCCGCGATCGGCGAGGCGTTCAAGCAAACCGGCGGCGCTTGCAAGAATTGCCACGAGAGCTTCCGCGCAGATGACGACTGATAGTCCGGCCGGTCCGTCTTCGCGCGCGCTGATCTGGGACGGCGCGATCAGGCTCTTTCACTGGAGTTCGGTCGCGCTGGTCGCGCTTGCCTGGTGGTCGGCGGAAAACGGACACATGGACTGGCACCGCCGCTTTGGCCTCACCATGCTGGGGCTTGTCGTCTTCCGCCTTTACTGGGGCTTTGCAGGGACACAGCCCGCGCGCTTTGCCCAGTTCGTCAAAGGACCGGGCGCGATTGCGGCCTATATCCGCAAAATGAAACGCCCCTACAACCCGGCGCCGGGACATAACCCCCTTGGCGCGCTCAGTGTTCTTGCGCTCATCGCGGCGCTTGTCCTGCAGGTCTCTGCCGGTCTCTTCGCCGTCGATGTGGACGGGCTGGAGTCAGGCCCCTTATCCCATCTCGTTTCCTTCGATCAGGGACGCGCCGCTGCGGAATTTCACGAAACCATATTCAACATTCTCATTGCACTGATCGTTCTGCATGTGGCCGCGCTTGTTTTTTACCGCGTCAGGCTAAACACCAATCTCGTCAGCGCCATGATCACGGGGCGGCGCGCAAATTCCGAACCGGGACATGTCGGCCCCTTCCCGCTTGTCCGCTTCGCCATCGGTATTGTCCTCGCGGGCGCTGTCGTCACGCTTGTGCTGCAGATCTAAGCCTCCCCCCGCATTTGCGACCACTCATGAATATGACTAAACTCCCCTTCCGGACCTGCTCGCAGGCCGACGGAAGGGGGACTTTTCATGAGATTCATCGCTTGTGTATTGAGCGCGCTTTTGGTCTTCGGCTCCGCCGCATCGGCCAGGGATAAAGACAGCCGCCCTTACAAAGGGCCGATCATCGACGTTCACCTGCACGCCTATCCGGCGGACGGCAACGGCCCGGCGCCCAATGCGGTCTGTCCCGGCGTAGCGGCGAACCTTGAATACGATCCGAAAACGCCCTGGCCTGCGAAAATGGGCGCGCTGATGATGGACCCGCCTTGTGATGATCCGATCCTAGGGCCCGCCACCGATGAGGAAGTGCGCGACCAGACCATCGCGATCATGAAAAAATACAACATCAAGGGCGTACTCAGCGGCCCCGCCGAGCGCATCGCGGATTGGCGGGCGGCGGCGCCGGGGCTTTTCATCGCCGGGCGCGAGCTCAGCCTCAACCGCGATGATGTTTCAGCCGAAGAGATCGAAGCGGAATTTGAAAATGGCAAATTCGAGGTTCTCGCCGAAGTGACGAACCAGTATCGCGGTTTCCTTGCCGACGATCCGGCTTTCGACGCCTATTGGGCGGTCGCCGCCGAGCATGACATTCCCGTGGGCATTCATCTCGGCATCGGCCCGCCGGGCGCGCCACTGCTTTATCCCGATTTCCGCGTCCAGACGCCGCTGAAGATGGAGGCGATCCTCAACCGACACCAGACCTTGCGCGTCTATCTCATGCATGCGGGCTTTCCGTTTGCGGACGATATGAAAGCGATGCTCTATCTCTACCCGCAACTTTATGTGGATACGGGCGTGTTACAGCTCGCGGCCCCGCGCGAAGATTATTACGCGTTTCTCGAAGAAATCGTGCGCGCCGGTTTCGGCGACCGCATCATGTTCGGCTCGGACCAGATGAACTGGCCCGGCATGATTGAGGAAGGCATTGAGGCGATCAATGACGCGCCTTTCCTCACCTATGAACAGAAGAAAGACATCCTGCACGACAACGCCGTGCGGTTTTTAAGGCTGGAAGAATAGGCGTCAGTCGAGCTTTGAAAAATCCGGCTTGCGCTTTTGCATGAACGCCATCCCGGCTTCGCGAAACTCGGCTGACCTTAACTGCGCTGCGAAATGCACGCCTTCTTCTTTCATGCGCGCTAATATCGGCGCACGGTCGCCCTTCATCAGTTTCTTGGTGAGCTTCATCGCGGCGGGCGCTTTTTCAGCGATGCTGGTCGCAGCCGCCATTGCGGTTTCTTCCAGCGCGTCCGCCGTCACTATCTCGTTAACGAAACCAAACTCGCGGGCGCGCGCCGCATCGACCTTCTTGCCGAGAATGAGCATTTCCGCTGCGCGGCTGTAACCGGCGATCTGCGGCAGAAGGAGGCTTGATGCGGCCTCCGGCACCAGGCCGAGATCGACGAACGGCGTATGAAAGGTCGCCGCTTCGCAGGCGTAAACCAGATCGCAATGAAGCAGCATGGTGACGCCGACGCCCACCGCCGGTCCCTGCACCGCCGCGATCAGCGGTTTTTCCGCCGTCGCAATGGCTTCGAGAAAGCGCATGACCGGGGGGATCTCCGCCCCGCCCGCAATCGATCCCGCGCCCGACATGAAATCCGCGATGTCATTGCCCGATGTGAAAACGTCGCCGCGCGAATGGAACAGAACGGCCCGGATATCGTCATCCTCGCCAGCATCAATAAGTGCGTCGGCAAGCGCCCCATACATGGCGGCCGTGATGGCGTTCTTTTTATCCGGCCGGTTGAAGCCGAGTTTGAGGATCGCGCCTTCACGGGTGATGGAAATGTGATCGGTCATAAAGCCGCCTTTCGCAATTTTCGCGACTTGACGCGATGCGCCCGCCGGGATCAAGAGCAGAATGCAGTTGAAGCGCGCCGAAGCGGTCGAAAACGGCGCTGGCCCGACTGCTGCGCGCGGAGTAGACTTTCACCGCTGCGATATGGGGAATTTAAGATGCCCGCCAGACATTGGGTTTTTTCTGCGTTTCTTTTCTGTCATCTGACCACGGTCACCCCGGCGCATGCCGAACCGTCGACCAATCACGCCTCTGAGTGGTCGGCATGCCACTCACGATTAGCCGCACATATAAATATCATCGCAACCGACGCAGCAATCGATTGTGGGTTTTTCAACTTGGCTCAATCACCCGAAAGGTTTGAAGAAATTAAATCATGCGCAAAGGCTATAGTAGAGACGGGACAACCATTTAAGTTTGGACATGCAGACTATGGAGACGACTCTTTGTATTGCCATGTCGCAATCCGGGATCCATCAGGGCGGCTTTGGTCGTATTTTTATGATTCCGACATTTCGGGCGGCAGCGGTGGACCGTCTTCCGTGGACATTTCCAAATGTCAGGCGCTGACATTTCAAAAAGGAACAATCGGCAAACACAGTTTTTTCAATCTCGAAGGCTGCGAGCCAGATAAAGAATTAAATGCCATACTTCGTGAGTAAG
>JAUHYK010000052.1 GCA_030426465.1 Alphaproteobacteria bacterium | reverse complement strand
GGCCAGAGTAGCCAATATCGCAAAGGGCACGCCCACTATCACCCAAAGCGCCAGCCTGAGATCGAGGAACAGGGCGAGCGCGATGACCACCAGTATCGCGCCCTGGGCGGCGTTGCGCAGCTGGCGTTGCTTATTTTCGGCGCCTGGCGGCAAGGATATCTTTTGCGGCTGCGCATGCCGCGCCTGACGCCGCGCTTGAAACGGCTTTTCGCACTCGGCGCTCCCGGTTTTATCAGCGCCGGCGCCGTGCAGATCAATCTTATCGTCGGCACCAATATCGCCAGTCAGGAGCCGGGCGCTGTTTCATGGCTGATGAACGCTGATCAGCTTTATCAGTTGCCGCTGGCGGTCATCGGCATCGCCCTCGGCGTTGTCCTGTTGCCCATGCTGTCGGCGCGGGTGAAGGCTGGCGATGAAAAAGGCGCCGCCCGCGCGCTCAACCGCTCTTTGGAGCTTGCTGCGCTGCTCGCGCTACCCGCCGCGATTGCCTTTATCATTTTGGGAGAGGCGATTTGCGATGCTTTGTTCCGCGGACTGGCTGGCGATGCACTTTCCTTGTTTGGCGTCAACCGATCCGCCTTCACGCCGGAAGATGTGCGCAAGACGGGGTTCGCACTGGCCATCTTTGGCGCAGGCCTGCCGGCATTTGTCTGGCTCAAGATCTTTACGCCCGCCTTTTTCGCGCGCGAAGACACCAAAACACCAATGTATTACGCGCTTCTGTCGATCGCTGTGAATACAGCTCTGTCCCTCGCGCTGTTTCAGTTTTTCGGTTTTCTCGCCGTCGCTTTCGCCACATCTTTCGCCGCATGGTTGCAGGTCGCCTTGCTGGCCCAGCGGCTTTATCGCCAGCATCTCTTCCGTCCCAGCGCAGAACTCATGGGCCGTTTCATGCGCATTCTCGTCGCCGTTGCGGGGCTTGGCGCTTTCCTATGGTTTTGCCTGCCACAGACAGACGCACTCTCAGCCTATCTGTGGGGCCGTGAGTGGCTGGTCGTCATGGGACTGTCCGCCGCCGGGCTCGTTCTTTACGGCGTTCTCACCTATGCGCTTGGCGCCGTGCGTCTCGCCGACTACAAGTCGGGCCCCGGCGGGAAATAATCCCGCCATTTTGTAAGAACTCCGAAAGAGCCTACGATGAGCGGTTACCAAGGTCCCATGCGCGTTTTGTCCGGCATTCAGACGTCAGGCGAGATGCATCTCGGCAATTATATAGGCGCGATCCGTAAATTCGTCGCGCTTCAGCACGAATATGAGTGCTATTATTTTCTCGCTGACATGCATGCGATCACGGTTTGGCAGGAGCCGGAGCAGCTTCGCCGTCAAACTCGCCATATTGCGGCGTCCTATCTGGCGGCAGGCATCGACCCCAAAATCGCGACCGTCTTTCCGCAGTCGAAGGTGCGCGCGCATGCAGAGCTCGCCTGGATTTTCAACTGCGTCGCGCGTCTCGGATGGCTCGACCGCATGACGCAGTTCAAGGAAAAAGCTGGGAAGAACGCAGAGCGCTCATCGGTTGGGCTTTACACCTATCCGGTGCTGCAGGCGGCGGACATCCTCGTCTATAAGGCGACGCATGTGCCTGTGGGCGAGGACCAGAAGCAGCACCTTGAGTTGTCGCGCGACATTGCCGGCAAGTTCAATCATGATTTCAAGCAGCCGGATTTCTTTCCGTTGCCAGAACCTTTAATCAAGGGGGGGCAGTTCGGCGACGCCGGTGCGCGTATCATGTCGCTCAAAGACGGAACGAAAAAGATGTCGAAATCCGACCCGTCGGAAAACGCCTGCATCTTTCTTCGCGACGACGCCGATACAATTGCGCGCAAGATCAAGAAGGCGAAGTCGGACGCCGATGCGCTGCCGTCCGAGCCGGACGGGCTTGAGGGCCGTGCGGAGGCGGCGAATCTTGTCGCGATTTACGCCGCGCTTTCCGGCAAGTCGTCGGCCGATATTCTTTCCGAATTTGGCGGACAAGGCTTTGGCGCATTCAAACCGGCGCTGGCCGAACTCGTTGTTGATAAGATCGCACCCATTGGCGATGAGTTGCGCCGTCTCGAAGCCGATCCCGATCACCTGGACAGCCTTCTTACGGCGGGCGCCGAAAAAGCGTCCGTCATCGCCGATCAAACGGTGAAGGAAGTAAAGGAAATCGTTGGCTTCGTGGTTTAGCTGCGAAACAGCGTTTCGTAACGCGCGTTGACGCTTTTCAGGTCGATGCCGTTGAGAAAGGTTGAATAAGCGAGATAGGAGAGGAGCCAGCGCAGATCCGTCGCCCAAGGCGGTAAGTAGCGTGGCTCCTCGAGAAGCCCTTCCTCGCGCAGGAATTTCATCGCGGCGAGATCGTCGAGATCGATTTTTCCGGAAAATAACAGCCGGATATAGCCCGCATCGCCAGCGCGCACGACGGTGCGCAGATAGTTGTGTACTTCCAAAAGCCCCTGAAGATAAATCGAGTCTTTGGTAAACGGCCCACCGCCATTGACGAGGCCGCCGCGCACGACGCGGCGGGCGCTTTCAAAAGCTTCAAAGGGCGCGTCGTTTCCGCTGCGTTCCCGGAAGAATTGATAGAGCTGGATAAAGTCGGCGCCCTCGGCCGACATATTGATGGCGATGACGCGGTCGGCAAGCCGCTTGAAACGGCGAGGGTCGAGCGCGCCGGAAATAAACTCGGCGAATACGGCAAGGCCTTCTTGAGTCCGGGCATTGCCGGGATAGGCTTCGCCAAGAATCGGGAAATGCGGTTGGGACGCGCCATTGAAACCGGTTGCGATGTGAACCAGCGCTTCATGCTGCAACAGTTGCTGCTTGTCGAGATCGGAAAATGATGCGTCTTCGCGCAGCTTGATGTAGTCGCGTCCGGCTGCAGCTTTCGCGGAGACATTCAGCGTGACCTCAATGCGCGGCGCGGCGTCGCCGAAATATTGCGGAAGCGCGTCGTCGAGCCGCTTCTTAAGTTCCTGTGCTGACAATTGCGCCGGCGGCTCCATACGTTCCGCGGGCGCATCGAATTCGCTTAACAGCGTATCGAGCCGCTGCGCCAGATCGAGCGCCGTCGTCTTGCCGTCCGCGACAGGGGATGTGGGACCGCCATAAAGCGCGCGGGAATGACCATGAAACATTGAGGTGCCGACCACGCTGAGGAGGAGGGCGGTTTCTTCAGTGATATCAGCGAAGCGCCTCAGCCAGTTATGGGCCTCGCTCGATCCGTCGATCATTGCGCGCGCGCGCAGCACAAGCTCCAGCGAGGGGGTCGGATCAACGGCGGGGTATTCCGGGTTTGGCGGCTCTTTTTCACCGTTCTTGAAAAACGCATCGGCGTGGGCGCGGTCCCAGCTCAGGGTGCGCAGGACTGGCAAACGCTTTTCCGCCTCCTCCAGATAAGCGGCCGCCTGTTTCAGCTTTTCGAGTTCGGTTTTGGAAAGCGCTGCAGTCATGAGAACCTGAAAAAATCAGCAATTTTGATATGTTAGGTGCTTTCGGCGGAGAATTGAACCAGTTTGCGCTGGCGCGCGACTTGAAGTCCAAAGAACGCAAAAAAGGCAGGACCCATGTCCCGTCGACAACCCGCCCGCCGAAAGGCGCGAATCTTTGATGAGTATCTCGCCGCGTCGGCGCGCGCTGGCGACCGCGCCGCTTTCACGCGGTTGGCGGAGCGCTGGCAACCGAAACTGCTTGCGCACGCCTTTCGCCTGCTCGGTGAAGGAGAAGCGGCGCGCGATATTGTCCAGGAGGCTTGGGCCGATATCACGCGGGGGCTCTCGCGTCTTGACGATGCGCGCGCCTTTCCGGCCTGGGCCTATCGGATCGTAACGCGTCGTGCGGCGGACCAAATTCGCAAACGCCAGCGCGAGCGGAAGCTGAGCGCGGCCTATGCGTCCGAAGTCAAGTCGATGCCGCAAGTGGAATCGGCGGCGGAGATGAGCGCTGATGCGGCGCCGTTGCGCGCCGCCATGGCGACCCTGCCAGCGGAACAACGGGCAGCGATTGCGCTTTTTTATACAGAGGATTTCAGCGTCGCGGAAATTGCGGCGGCGCTGAATGTGCCGGCGGGCACGGTAAAAACCCGCCTGATGCATGCGCGGCGCAAATTGCGCGCGGCGTTGGAAGGAGGCGAAAGCCATGGATGATCTGGATCGGAAAATTGAAGAAGCCTTGAATGAGGAAGATCGTGCGCTTCTGGGCGATTTCGAAGAGCAGGGCCTGTTTGGTCAGGTCTTCGGAATTTACAGCGGCAAGCTCGGCGGTCTCGCGCTTTTTGCAACGCTTATCACGTTCGTTCTGTTCATAGGGGCAGTCTATTGCGGCTGGAAATTTTTTGATGCGGCCGCAGCGATCGACGCGGCGCGGTGGGGCGCCGGGGCTGTCATGTTGATGGTAATGGTCGGGTTTTTGAAAATCTGGTTCTGGATGCGGATGGAGACAAACCGCATCTTGCGCGAGGTGAAGCGGCTTGAATTGCAAATTGCGCGCGGGCAGGGCACACATTCGGCCTGACAGTGGCGCAATCGGAGGCGAGCGTGAGAATTTTGACGATAATCATGGCGCTCGCCTGCCTCTCAGCATGCGCTACGGATGTTTCTCCCGACTCCCGCGCCTCGGAAACAACCGTGCGTTTTGCTGCGTTCAACGCTTATCTCAATCGGCCGCAGGAAGGCGCGCTGCTTGCGGACATGAAAAAACCGGACACGATCCAGGCGCAAAAAGTCGCGGAAATCATTCAGCGTGTTGCGCCGGATGTTCTCCTGCTCAGTGAGTTCGATTACGATGAAAACGGTGAGGCGCTGAGACTGTTTCAGGAAAATTATCTCGCCCATAGCCAGAACGGCGCCGACCCCGCTGTTTATCCTTACACCTACATTGCGCCAACCAATACCGGACTTGCGTCAGGCCGCGATTTCGATCGCGATGGCGTCGCAACAACCGAGCCAGGCTCGCGGGCCTATGGCGGCGACGCCTATGGATATGGCGAGTTTCCTGGGCAATACGCCTTTGTGCTGCTGTCGAAATATCCCATTGATGCTGCGGGTGTGCGCACCTTTCAGACCTTTATGTGGAAAGACATGCCCGGGGCGCTACTGCCTGATGACTCTGCGACAGATGAACCGGCGGATTGGTACAGTACTGAAGCGCTGGAGGTTTTCCGGCTCTCATCAAAGAACCATGTAGATGTTCCCGTGATCATAGAAGGCGAGCGCGTGCATGTGCTCACCAGCCATCCGACGCCGCCGAGTTTCGACGGTGAGGAAGACCGCAACGGCAAGCGCAACCACGATGAGATTCGTTTGTGGGCTGATTATATCGCCGGCGATCCCGACGGTTATATCTACGACGATAAGGGCAAGCGTGGCGGTTTGCCGAAAGGCGAACGTTTTGTCATCATGGGCGATCTCAACGCCGATCCTTATGACGCGGGCGCGGTTCCGGGCGCCATCGGACAATTGCTGACTTCGCCGTTGGTCTCTGACGCGCCTTTCCCGAAAAGCGCAGGCGGCGCTGCGCAGGCTGCGCTTCAGGGCGGCGCAAACGCCTCACATCAGGGTGATCCGGCTGAGGATACCGCCGACTTTGGCGACGACCCCGAAACTGGCGTCGGCAATCTTCATCTCGATTACGTGTTGTTTTCAAGAGTGGGTTTGCGCGAAAAGGATTCCGGCGTCTTCTGGCCGGCGCCCGATGAGCCTCATTACGACCTTGTGGGGCCGGGCTATCCGGTTGAAAGCTCCGACCACCGTCTTGTCTGGCGCGATTTGCAAATTGTGAGAGATTAAGCGACGCCTAAAACGTCGCCGCAAACAGCTCCTGACTCGGACCGAAGCCGGCGCGCTTCATGCCGTCGGAATTCCAGGCGAAGGCGATGTCTCCCTCCCGTGAAACCGCGATGACGCCGCCATCTCCGCCAAGGCGGGCGACATCCTTGATCAGTCCAGTGGCGGCGGTTTGAAGATCGGAGCCCTGATAGCGCACGCGGCTCGCAACATCTTGTGCGCCGCCGGCGAGAATAAAATATTCGCCAAGGCCGGTGCAGGACGCGCCGACAAATTCGTCCGCCCATGTTCCGGAACCGATCAGCGGCGTGTCCCCGACGCGGCCTTCAAGCTTTCCGAATACGCCGCCGGTGGAGGTCGCCGCGGCGATACGTCCTTCCGCGTCCAATGCGACCGCGCCGACGGTGCCATGGCCCAGTTCGGCCTGCGTCATCTCTTCCGGTTCGACGCCCACCGGCACGACGTAATAGCTCTCAGGGTTTTCGATGAATTCAAGCTGGTGCTTGTAACAGAAATTTTCAGCGCCGCGGCCGGCGAGCATGACATGGGGCGTCAGATCCATAACAGCGCGCGCAGCTTTCACTGGCGATTTCAAATGTTTCACGGCCGCGACGGAGCCCGCCTTGCGGGCGAAGCTACCGCATTCGCTCGCCATGATGGAGGCGTCGAGCTCTGCGTAACCGGCGCGGTTTGGCGGGGCGCCCTTGCCGGCGATGTAAAACCCGGAAGCTTCCATATCCTCCACCAGCGCCTCAACCACGTCGACTGCGGCTGCGCCGTCGCCAAGCATCGTCTCCCCGCGCCGGGCGAGCTCCAGAAGATGCGTCTCGGCTTTGGAATAATCGCGGCCCTTGCGCGCGCCGGCGCCGCCGTGAAGGGCGAGGGCGATTTTTGCTTTTTTGGACATTTTGGGGCTCTCCTTTTGGGCGCCATGTTACGCGCGCCCGTCAAGGCTAGCCAATACGCCTTCGAGCTTTTAAGAGGGCGCGGCGCATAGTTTTGAGGAGAATGTGATGGCCCGCCTTGCCCTGATCCGCCACGGACAAAGTCAGTGGAACCTGGAAAACCGGTTCACCGGCTGGGTCGATGTGGACCTGACGGATCGTGGCCGCGCCGAAGCGAAAAAGGCTGGCGATTTGCTCAAGGCAAGCGGCGTGGAATTTTCCGCCTGTTTCACATCGGTTCAAAAGCGCGCCATCCGCACACTCTGGATCGCCCTCGATGATATGGACCGGATGTGGCTGCCGGTGACGCGCGCCTGGCAGTTAAACGAGCGCCACTATGGCGGCCTAACCGGGCTCAATAAGGCCGAGACGGCGGAAAAACATGGTGACGAGCAAGTCAAAATCTGGCGGCGCTCCTATGACATTCCGCCGCCGCCGCTGGAAAAGGGAAGCGAGTTCGATCTTTCAGACGACCCGCGTTACAAGCTTTATGGCTGTGAGGTGCCAGCGACCGAGTCGCTGAAGCTGACGCTCGATCGCGTTCAGCCCTATTTCGAAAAAGAAATTGCGCCGCGCTTGAAAGCTGGCGAATCGCTGATGATCGCCGCGCATGGCAACTCGCTGCGCGCGCTCGTGAAGATTCTTTTCAACGTCTCTGACGACAAAATCGTGCATGTCGAAATCCCGACCGGCAATCCGCTGCTGATCGATCTCGATGATGGGCTTAAGCCGAAGTCTGCGAAATATCTCGATGAGGAGCGCGCTACGAAGATTCCATCACCTTGATCTGATATTCCTTTGTTAAAAAGGAATATCATCATCTAATTCATAGGTTGGGGGGGATGTGCGCTTAACTGTATCTAAGCGCATATACAAATTCCCGATTAGGATATTTCTTTTTTCAGGCGACGAGGCTTTGAAAACACCGATAAAATTTTTCAGCGTAGTTACAAGTATCTGGTGATTTTTCCAGTAGTTGAACGCTCCGTCAACGAATATTCGCGCCAATCTGTTTGGCCCAGGAATAGTGCTTTCCAGCATTGTATTCTTATACAAATCCTCAAGCCGGCGTAACAATTCCTGTGGATCTCGCCTATAAGTGGCCTCATTGGAAATTTGGGAAAACGTATCTGAGAGGCTCTCGGCAAATTCTCGATAAGCAAGAACTTCTTGTTCAGAGAAGTCTATTTCATCGAACTGCTCAGATAATATTTTTGTTTGTATCTTTAGAAAACTCGACGGTCGTTTAGAACGTTCATCCAAGCACATTTCATGGACAAGGCGAATGTATTTAAAGTCGGCTAGTGAGTTTTCTTCGATACATTTTTCAAACAATTTACCGACGAAATAAATTTCAGTTTGATGATCGTAAATCGAATCGTTGAAATCGGTCGGAGGTGCGCACCACCAATTCAGCGAGATGCTCTTGTCATAATTCGCTGAGTCAAGAGCAAGTTCTTTACCGAAGCCAAAATCAATTATTTTTGGAACACCATCGTTTGTGACTAGAAAATTTAATGGGCGAATATCGCGGTGCAACACTCGTTGTTGCTCTAGGTGTGCAAATCCGTCGATAATACCTTCAAAAATTTTGTCGGCATTTTCGGGGTTTTTCCCAATGTATTCTAATATGTTTTCTCCAGGGATGAACTCCATGAGAATGTAGGCGGTGTTTTTCTCGCCATAGTCGAAGAAATTAAAAACACGCACGATGTTAGGGTGGTTGAGGCGAAATAATATTCTGGCCTCTTCGCGGAAACGGTCGAAATAATCTTCGTATGCAGGTGTCGCGTTTATTTCTGGCAGTGGCTTATATTTTTTTGCAACGCAGTCCAGCCCCAATTCTTCATCTCGAAGTTGGACCGTTTCGCCGCAAGCACCTCTGCCCAGTTCTTTAATGACGCGATATTTTTTTGGGCGATCAAATTTAACTTGGGTTGGTAGCTTTCGAGAGCTCATATTAGCTTGCCCGTGAGCATGTCGGTGCTCAGCCGTCCAGCTTGGCTGTGATGTCGCTCACGCGTTTTGCGGCGGCCTCAATGGCGCGGCTGGCGCCGCCAAGCGTCTCGGCGTCCAGGGCGACGCCGGCGTCCTCCAGATCGAGGGCGCGTTCACGGGCCTCGAAAAGTTCGTCGCAAATGGTCAGCGCCGCCAGCAGCATCAGCCGGGTTTCGCTGATTTCCGGCAGGTCGGCCGACATGGCCGAGACGCGTTTGTTCAAAAACGCCGCTGATTTTTGCAGACGGTCTTCCTGACCTTTTTCGCAGGTGACCCGGTATTCCCGGCCATGGACCTTGATTTCAACCTGGCTCATGAGGCGTCCTCTCTATTCTGGCTTTTTTCTGTCGTCTTCGGTGAGGATCAGCTTGAGGTCGGTGATCGCCGCGGCAACCCCCTTGGAGGCGCTGTCGGTCTGTTTGCGGGCCGCCATGGCCTGACGCCGGGCGGCCTCGACCGCCTCATCGTTCGCCGCCGCGTCGTCGAGTTGGGAATCCAGCCGCGATTCGAGGGCCTCAATCGCCTCGGCGAGGCTCCGGACCGCTTTTTCGAGCACCGTCATCTTTGAGATTCTTTCAATTTATCCGCTGAGGGGAAGCGTCAATTTGGCCTTCGGCGCCGATTCTGTCCAGCCGCAACTGTGCGAGCCTTGACCCTTGCACGCGCGCGATGCATGAAGCCCCGCATATTCCGGATTTTAGAGGACAAATGGGGGCTTCCCGCATGACCGGCGCCGGCCCGAAAGGGGCAAATTTTCCACAGATGGCGAACGCCATTCGCGTTCTGGCCATGGATGCGGTCGAGGCGGCGAAATCCGGCCATCCCGGCATGCCCATGGGCATGGCCGATGTGGCGACGACCCTTTTTGCAGAGCATCTGAAATTCGATGCGTCTGCGCCCGATTGGCCTGACCGGGACCGGTTTATCCTGTCCGCCGGTCATGGTTCCATGCTGATTTACGCGCTGGGCTATCTCCTTGGCTATGACGGGATGAGCCTCGATCAGCTCAAGAATTTCCGCCAGATGGGGTCAAAGACCGCCGGGCACCCCGAATATGGTCATGCG
The DNA here is from genome assembly GCA_030426465.1 of Alphaproteobacteria bacterium. Taxonomy (GTDB): domain Bacteria; phylum Pseudomonadota; class Alphaproteobacteria; order Caulobacterales; family Parvularculaceae; genus Hyphococcus. The sequence continues at coordinate 22,303 of JAUHYK010000052.1, read as the reverse complement.
CCCGCAGTAGAGACGACCACCGGCCCGCTGGGGCAGGGCCTCGCCAATGCGGTGGGCATGGCGATTGCGGAAGCGCATTTGAATGCGCGGTTCGGCGATGGCGCCGTCGATCACCGCACCTATGTGATTGCTGGAGACGGTTGCCTCATGGAGGGGATCAGCCAGGAGGCGATTTCGCTCGCGGGCCATTTGAAACTCCGCAAGCTGACTGTTTTGTGGGATGACAACAATATCTCCATCGACGGGCCGGTTTCGCTTTCCGATTCCACTGACCAGCTGGCGCGCTTTGCAGCGAGCGGCTGGGCGACGTGCCGCGTGGACGGCCATGATCCGGCGGCGATTTCCGCCGCGATTGAAAAAGCGAAATCCTCCGACCAGCCGACATTGATCGCCTGCCGCACCACCATCGGCTATGGCGCGCCGACAAAGGCCGGAACCTCTGCGACCCATGGCGCGCCTTTGGGAGCGGAGGAAATTGCGGGAACGCGCAAGGCGCTCGACTGGCCTTATGCGCCGTTTGAAATTCCTGAAGACGTTCTTTCAAGCTGGCGTGACGTGGGCGCACGCGGCGGCGACGCCCGCGCTGCATGGGAAAAACGCATCAGCGCCGATAAGAACTGCGACGCGTTCAAAACCGCCATGGCTGGCGATTACGCGGGCGTTCTGACCAAGGCTATTGCCGATTACAAAAAATCGCTCGTTGAAGCGCCGCAAAAGCTCGCGACCCGCAAGGCGTCGGAGCTGGCGCTCGGCGTCGTCAACGATGTCATCAAGGAAACCATTGGCGGGTCGGCCGACCTCACCGGGTCGAACAACACCAAAACGAAAAACCAGGACCCGCTTTCCGCGGAGAATTACGCCGGGCGTTATGTCTATTACGGCATTCGCGAACACGGCATGGCGGCTGCGATGAATGGCATGGCGCTGCATGGCGGCGTTGTTCCCTATAGCGGCACGTTTCTCGTCTTTACGGATTATTGTCGCCCGGCCATTCGGCTGTCAGCGCTTATGGGCTTGCGCGTTGTCTATGTGATGACGCACGATTCCATCGGCCTTGGTGAAGACGGCCCGACGCACCAGCCGGTCGAACATCTCGCAGCGCTGCGGGCGATCCCGAATTTGAATGTTTATCGTCCCTGCGACGGCGTTGAGACGGCCGAGTGCTGGGAATTGTCGCTGAAAACCATTGCGACGCCTTCGGTGATTGCGCTGACCCGCCAGGGGCTGGCTCAGGCGCGCCTCAAACAATCCGACGAAAACCTCTGCGCCAAAGGCGCCTATATCGTCGCCGGCAAGAACGCCGAAGATGTAACGCTGATCGCCTCAGGTTCGGAAGTTTCATTAGCGCTGGAGGCGCGTGAAGCGCTGGCGAAAGACGGCATAAAGGCGCGGGTTGTATCCGCCCCCTGTTTTGAGCTTTTCGCGTCGCAGCCTGAAAGCTACCGTAAAGAGATATTGGGCAAGGGCCCGCGCATTGGCATCGAAGCGGCGGTCCGGCAGGGATGGGATTTGTTCCTGCGTCGCAAGGACAGCTTTGTGGGCATGACAGGTTTCGGCGCATCGGCGCCGGCGGATGAGTTGTTTGAACATTTCGGCATCACGCCTGCGGCGGTCGCGGCGGAAGCGAAACGGTTGATTGGTTAAGCGGCATGGCGAACGCTCGGATATTGCTGATGTTTGGGTTCTTTACTGTGTCTGCTTGCGCAGATGAAAAGGTGACAGCGATAACGGAAAGTGAGTGTGAAAATGCTCTCTCTTCGTTTGCCGTCGTTCCGACAGTCCAGCAAGATAGCTCTGAGCGTCTTGAGATGTTGGCGGTTGTCAACGCGGAGCAGGAAGTGGAATTTTCAGAAGCATGCTCGCGCTTCCCCGGTTGGTCAGAGCGCTTTGATGCGGCTTATGCCGATGCGCAGAAACAAACCTCCGCGATGACGGATGGCGGGGCGTTTGAAAATGCTGATGTAATTGAGACGACAGAGTAATCAGAGGAACAAAACACATGGCTCTTAAAATTGCAATTAACGGCTTTGGACGGATCGGCCGCCTCGCGCTGCGCTCGATTGTCGAGACCGGGCGCAAGGGCGTGGATATTGTCGCGATCAACGATCTGGGTCCGGTGGAGACGAACGGACACCTGGTTCAGTACGACTCGGTCCACGGCAAATTCCCCCATGAAGTCAAAGTCCGCAACGATACGATTGATGTTGGCCTCGGGCCGATCAAGGTGTTCGCCGAGCGCGATCCGTCGAAGCTCCCCTGGGGTGAGCTCGGCGTCGACATCGTTTATGAGTGCACCGGCATTTTTACAGCGCGCGAAAAAGCCGCGCTGCATCTTGAAGCGGGCGCCAAGCGCGTGCTCGTCTCCGCGCCGGCGTCAGGCGCTGACAAGACCATCGTATTTGGCGTCAATCACGGCACGCTGACCGGTCAGGATCACGTTGTCTCCAACGCGTCCTGCACCACCAACTGCCTCGCGCCGGTCGCGAAAGTGCTGAACGATGCGGTCGGCATCGAGCGCGGTTACATGACGACGATCCACTCCTATACGGGTGATCAGCCGACACTCGACACAATGCACAAGGATCTTTATCGCGCCCGCGCCGCGGCCATGAACATGATCCCGACCTCGACGGGCGCCGCGAAGGCCGTTGGTCTCGTGCTCCCTGACCTCAACGGCAAACTCGACGGGTCGTCGATCCGCGTCCCGACGGCTAATGTTTCCGTTGTCGATCTTGTCTTCACGCCGAAAAAAGACACGACGGTCGAAGAGGTCAACAACGCGATCATCGAAGCCGCGAACGGCAAGCTGCGCGGCATTCTCGGCTGCACTGACAAGCCGCTCGTCTCTTCGGATTTCAACCATGATCCGCATTCCTCGACCTTTGCGCTCAACCAGACGCAGATCCTGGAAGGCAAGCTCGTGCGCATCCTCACCTGGTATGACAATGAGTGGGGCTTCTCCACCCGCATGACCGACACGGCGCTCGAAATGGCGCGTCATATTTAGGAAACGAAACTCATGCGGCGGTGTTACCCTTGGTCACGCCGCCGCTAGGTGCAAACGCAAATGACGTCCGGATTTCGTCTCTTCATCCTTGTTCTGTGCAGTCTCACGGTCGCCTGCAATCGTCAGGTATCCGTTGAAGAGCCCGCGGTGCCGGAGCGTGTGAAAACCGAAGCAGGCGAAATTCCCAATACCTTGCCGCCTCTGTTTATCGGCATCTGGGCCGCCGACCCCGCATGGTGCGATAATGGCGAGGACGAGCCCGGTCCGATCGAGTTCACATCGGACAGCTTCCTCGGATATGAAAACAGCTGTGACATCGTCTCCGCCGTCGAGGGCACCGATGGCGGCTGGCGTCTCAATCTTCGCTGCACGGGCGAGGGAGAGATCGTCGAAGAGACGATGGATGTCGATATTGACGGTGACATGTTGCGTATTGCCCGCAATGATGGCGACCTGATCGAATTCAGCCGTTGCGAAGCGCAGGAACAGATCGAAGACCAGGGCGAAGAATAGGGATCCTTATGGCGCGATATCGAACGATTGACGATCTGGATGTGGCTGGAAAACGTGTTCTTGTGCGCGTCGATTTCAATGTGCCGATGAAAGACGGCGCCGTTACGGACGCCACCCGGATTGAGCGCGCCTTGCCGACCATTCAGGAGCTTTCCAAAAAAGGCGCGAAGGTTCTCCTTCTCTCCCATTTTGGGCGTCCGAAAGGTAAAGCCGATCCGGAGATGTCGTTGAAGCCGGTGGCGAAAGCGCTGGAGAAATTCCTCGGCGGACCGGTTGAGTTTTCTGAAGACTGCATCGGCGATGCAGCGAAGAAAACCGTTAAACGGATGCTCGATGGCGATGTTGCGGTGTTTGAAAACACCCGCTTCCACGCCGGCGAGGAAAAGAACGATCTGGAATTTGCAAAGGCGCTCGCTGAAAACGGCGATGCATATGTGAACGACGCCTTCTCCGCCGCGCACCGCGCTCATGCCTCGACGGAAGGAATTGCGCATCTGCTGCCGTCTGCGGCGGGTCGCGCCATGGAGCGCGAACTTGACTATCTCAAAGCCGCCCTGTCGGCTCCTGTGCGGCCGATGATGGCGGTTGTCGGCGGCGCCAAAGTCTCCACCAAGATTGAACTTCTGGTGAACCTCGTCGGAAAAGCGGACATCCTCGCTGTCGGCGGCGGCATGGCGAACACATTTTTGTTCGCGAAGGGTATCTCGGTCGGCAAGTCTCTTTGCGAACCGGACCTTGCCGACACCGCGCGCGAGATCATGACTCAGGCGTCGGCGAAGGGGTGCGAAATCATCCTGCCCGTCGATGTGGTCGTCGCCAAGGAATTCAAGGAAGGCGCAGATCGCGAGGTTAAAGCCGCAGACGCCGTCGGCGCCGACGATATGATCCTCGATCTCGGGCCCGATACGGTGAACCTGATTGCGGAAAAGATTGAAGCCGCCAAGACGTTGGTCTGGAACGGACCGCTTGGCGCGTTTGAGATAAAGCCGTTCGATACGGCGACCGTGGAGGCGGCGCGCTACGCCGCCAAGCGCGTGAAAGACGACGGCCTTGTCGCCGTCGCAGGCGGGGGGGATACGGTCGCGGCGCTCAGCGCGGCGGGCGTGGAAGATGATTTCACTTATGTTTCAACGGCGGGCGGCGCGTTCCTCGAATGGCTTGAGGGCAAAACGCTGCCGGGTGTGGCGGCGCTGGAAGAGTAGTCGGCGCACGCCATTCCGCAAATTTTACGGGAGTTATCCATGACGAACGCGAAAATGGCCGATCAGGCCGCCAATAAAGACGGGTTTATCGCCGCCCTTGATCAGTCCGGCGGATCGACGCCGAAAGCGCTCAAGCTCTATGGGGTCGACGAGAGCCAATATTCGAATGACGAGGAAATGTTCGGTCTCATTCACCAGATGCGTGCGAGGATCATCAAATCGCCGGCCTTCACAGGCGACAAAGTCATGGGCGCTATCCTGTTTGAACGCACCATGGATGGCGACATCGACGGCACGCCGACCGCACAATATCTCTGGGAAAAGCGCGGCGTTGTTCCGTTCCTGAAAGTCGACAAGGGCCTCGCCGATGAAAAAGACGGCGTGAAGCTGATGAAGCCGATGCCGGAACTTGATGCGCTGCTAGAACGCGCCGTTAAAAAAGGCGTCTTCGGCACGAAGATGCGTTCGGTGATCGACGCAGCGAACCCGGCGGGGATTGCGGCGATCGTCGCCCAGCAATTCGAAGTCGGAAACCAGATTCTCTCCCATGGCCTGGTGCCGATCATCGAGCCGGAGGTGACGATTTCGATCGCCGACAAGGCTGAAGCCGAAGACATCTTGCTCGCGGAGATCAAGAAGAATCTCGACAAGGTTCCGGCGGGCAAGCAGGTCATGCTGAAGCTGACGCTGCCTACTAAGGCCAACCTTTATAAGCCTCTTATTGACGATCCGCGCGTCATGCGCGTTGTTGCGCTTTCAGGCGGATATTCGCGCGAGGACGCGAATGCGAAGCTGGCGCAAAACACTGGCATGATCGCCAGTTTTTCGCGGGCGCTGACCGAAGGCCTTTCCGCCAAGCAAAGCGATGCGGAATTTGACGCCAAGCTTGCAGAAGCGATCGACAGTATCTTCGAGGCGTCTCGCGCAGGCTAGTCCCACTGGTTCTCGATTTATGCTTCAAAAACCCCGGCTTCGCGCCGGGGTTTTTTCATGCAGGCCTCAAGCGTCTCGACAAAGACATGCCGCTGGGCGTGGCTGCCGCCGATGCGGTGTAGACCGGGTATCGCGGGCGATATTTTCGCAAGCGCCGTTTCATGATCGCCGCGCAGGTAGGCGACGAGGCCTTCCGCAACGGGCGCGCAAACATCGCTCCAGACGCCGGTTGTGTCGTTCGCTGCTTTTTTGCGCAGTGTGGTGAGGAAGCCATCCGCCTCATGGGGTTCGCCTGCGCGGGCGAGCGCGTAAAGATAGTGCAGATCATGGAAAGGAAAGAGATGATCGCCCGCGCGCTTGCGCGCCTCTGCAACGACAGGCGCCCAGCGTTCGCCAGTGTTGACGCCCCGAAGGTCGAGCCGCCACAGCATGGACACGGCGCCGATCTGTTCTTGCGGAAATTCCGGCCATGCGCCCCAAAGCCGTCGGTCAAAGATCGCAAGCGCTTCGGCTTCCTGACCGAGCGACAGATGAAACAGGGCGCTATGCCAGTAATTATGATCGCGGATGAAAACGCCTTTGTGCTCCCATGTGTGGGCGCAATGATTGAGCCAGCGGGCGCCTTCGCGGGCGCGGTGTTGGGTCTCCATGACATGGGCCACTGCATGATGAGCCCATGCGTCGTCAAGTGCGATTTCGGACGCACGCATGCCTTCGTCTTCAGCTTCGCCCAGCCGATGGTTTTGCTCCAGCGCAAAGGCCGTCATGCCATGGGCGTAAGGTGCGTTTTCATGGGCGATGCGCGCGCGCTCGCCGAACCGAAGCAGGGCTGCGGCGTCGCCAAGATTGAAGGCGTGATACTGACCCCATTTAATCGCGCACAGATCGGCGGGCCAGCGCACGGTAAGCTCGTCAAACGCTTGGAGCGCGGCGGCGAAATTTTGCTGATGCCATGCAGAGACGGCGGCGCAGAAAAGTTTTTCGCGTTCATTGGCGCTCGCCTGCGTTTCTTTCATGCGCGCAAGATAAGGCGCCGCTGCGATCCAGCCATCCGCAGCTTCAAACGCCAAATGCAATGCCGCAGCATGCGCGTTTAAAAGCGGCGCGCCGGAATTTTCATCCGCCGCTGCGAAAAGACAACGCAATTCTGGCCCATAACTTAAAAACTCGCCGACATAGCGGTCATAAGTCTGGGCCGCGGCGGCGTCAGCGTTGGTGATGGCCAACTCGAAACAATCAAAACTCTGCATAACCACCTTTTACGGGCGCTGCCTGACGCCGGCAAATCGCAAGCGATGACATTCGCTTCAGCCGGTCTCACTTTTACGACAGTCTATCCCGTTTCCATGGGGGCGTCGGGGGCGGCGGTCCACTCGGCTAGCGATCCGTCATAAACGGCGACATCATCAAATCCGAGCAGGGTCAACGCCAACGCGTTGGAACAGGCGGCGACGCCCCCGCCGCAATAGGTGATAGCGGGCCGGTCAGGCCTGACGCCGGCTTGTTTGAAATGCGCCAATAGCGCGTCCTTATTCTTATAGGCGCCGTTTGCGGGATCGATCAGGGCGTTGGCCGGCGCGTTGACGCTGTTCGCGATGCGGCCGGGTCTTGGCATGACTTGCTTTTCGCCGGTGAATTCTTCTCGGGACAGGGAATGAATGAGCGTTTTCGCGTTGCTTCTTATCGCCGCCAGCACATCCTCTTTCGTCACGATACGCTGCGGCTGATGGTTGGGCATGAAGGAGGCGGGCTTGATGGAAGGTATGTCGGTCGAGACCGGGCGGTCTTCCGCCGTCCATTTCATCCAGCCGCCATTGAGGACGGCTGCCTTGTCAAAGCCATGGGTTTTCAGGCTCCACCAGACGCGGGCCGCCCAAGCGTGATTGCCGCGGTCATAGACAACGACGCTTGTGTCATCGCCGATGCCGAGCGCTTCCATCGCCTGTTTGATGGCCTGCGGTTTCGGCATCATTAGCGGCCGGGGATCGTCCTTGTCGGCGAGGGATTCGAGAACATTGCAGAATACCGCGCCCGGGATATGGCCTTTGGCGTAGGCGTCTTTTCCCGGAGCAAATGCGTAGGACCCGTCGGGCGTTGCTTCCTGTATGGTTGTACAGTCGAGAATGACAAGATCCGGCGCGTTGAGATTGTCCGCGAGCCAGTCCGTCGAGACAAGCGGCGTCGGCAGAGTGGTCATTTGAGCGTCTCCTTTTGTGTGACGCGATCTTCCCGCCTTCATCCGCCCCTGTAAAGAAAAAGCCCCGCCGAAGCGGGGCTTTTGTCTTTGAGAAGTGAGCGCTTTTAGTCGCGCATGATCCCGAGAATATTGAGAATATGCACGAAGAGCGTGACGAAGGAGCCGTAAAGCGCGAAGGCGCCAAAGATCGCTGTGCGCCCATTCATGGCGCTGCCTTCGCGGTAAAGAGACTTGATCATCTGCGTTTCATAGGCAGTCAACGCTGAAACCAAAACAACGACAGCGCTTGATGTCAGCAGACTGCCCATCGTGCTTTTGAAAAAGAAAAAGTTGAGCAGCATGACAACGATCACGCCGATCAGGCCTGCGCCAAGAATAGGGGCCCAACCGCTGATATCCTTCTTGGTCGTATAGCCCCAGAGGCTTAATGAGCCAAAGACGGAAGCCGTAATGAAGAATGCACGATAGATCTCAACCGCAGCGCCTTGCTGCTGGAACATGTAGAGCATAGGCGCGATCATGATGCCCCAGAGCGCAGCGTAGGCCCAGAACATAGCGTGCGCAGCGGCCTTGGAGCCGTTCATGATGATCCGAGGGGCCATCATGCCCATACCCAAAATCCCGAAGAAGCCGACCAACATCAGCGGTCCGCTCATGATAGTTCGCACCAGCGCTTCGTTACTTGCAACGAGCATTGAAAAGAGGCCTGTGGCCGCGACGCCGAGCGCCATATAGTTGTAAACGCCGAGCATGTACTGGCGCAGGCCCTGATCGATGGCGACGCCTCCGGTATGCGGGACGGCGCTGCCGAATTGTCTGCGAGAGTCGTTCATGTGACGTTGATCCTTTCGTTTCATCGATTCCGCCAGGATTTTCGCCCCACGGAGGTCAGGGCGTAATATCGGGGGCCTTGGGGCTGCGATCAAGAGGCGCCAGGTCCGATTTTGGTCGATTTTGGCTCTTCTGCTCGGCGCTTAACTGTTTAATTTTTAACGATTTATCCGACCAGTCAGCCATTCCAGCAGAACCGGGCCGCGAAGAAGCCGTCCATGCCGCCCTTTTCCCCGAGCATGGAGGGCAGGGTTCTGAGGTCGCCGTCGCGGGTGACAGCCTTCTCATAGCCGCCGATTTCGTCCGCCATGATCGCGATGCGCTCTAGATTGTCATGGCGCGCCAGGGCCGCTTTCGCCTGGGCCTCGCCTTCTTCGCGCTGGAGCGAGCAGACGCAATAGACGAGAAGCCCGCCGGGCTTGAGGAGGTTTTTCAGCGCATGGTCGATCATCTTGCCTTGTAGCTCGGCGAGGGCAGTGAGGGCGGTTTCGCCTTTCGACCACGGAATGTCCGGATGGCGCCTGATCGTGCCGGTCGCCGTGCAGGGGGCATCGAGCAGGATCATGTCGGCTTTTTCCTCCGGCTTGAAGCGCAGGGCGTCATCCTCGATGATATTGGCGGTGAGTTTTGTGCGCAGAAGATTTTCGCTGACGCGCTCCATGCGGGCGGGAGATTTATCGACAGCCGTCACTTTTGCGCCGGCCGCCGCGAGTTGCAGCGTTTTGCCGCCGGGCGCGGCGCAAAGGTCGAAAACAATCTTTCCGGCGACGTCGCCCAGGAGCCGGACCGGCAGGCTTGCCGCGAGATCCTGCACCCACCAGGCGCCGTCCTCAAAACCCGGCAGCGCCGTGACATCGCTCACTTTGGCAAGGCGCAGCGTCGCCGGGGAAAGGAGCGTCGTTTCATGTCCGGCTTCGGTCAGGCGCGCGGCCCACTCGTCAAGGTTCTCGGAAGGCCTGAAAGTGAGATCAAGCGGCGGCGTGCCGCGATGGGCTTCGGCGATGGCCTTGGCGCCATGGGGGCCGTAGCTGCGCTCCCAGGCGCGCCACATCCATGACGGCGTGTCGGTGCGCGCAGGGATTTTTTGAAACGCTTCAACGCCAGCGGCCGAAATTTTTCGTGAGATGGCGTTGATGAGCGAGGCGTAGCCCGCGGTTTCTCCGCGCTCATTGGCGAGCTCAACGGATGTGGCGACCGCAGCGTGCGCCGGGGTTTCGAGGATCAACAGCTGTGCGGCGGCGAGGCGCAGAATATCCATTACGCGCGCGGACTTCTTCGGCAGGGGCCGGTCAAGCCAGGTTCCGAGCAAGTGATCGATAGCGCCTCGGCGGCGCAGGGTGACGGTGGCCAGCAGCCGGGCGAAGCTGCGGTCAGGGCCTTCGAGATGTTCAAAGGGCCGCGTCCGGGCGATGGCGTCGTCAAGCGTTGCGCCTTCATTGACGCGGTCGAGAATTTCCAGGACCGCACGACGCGCCTCAACGCCTGGCATGGTGGAAAGCGGACGGGTGCGCTCTCCCGCGTCGCGCTTGTCCGGGCGTCCCTCGTCAGAACGCTCATCATCATCGCGGCGGCGTTTAGGACGAGCCTTGTCAAACGGCCGGTCGGTCTTGCCGCGACGAGCGTCATCGCGCTTTTTCGGTCCTGAAAACGGTCTTTTTTCCATAAGGGCCCGCGTAAACCACGCCTAGGACAGAAAGTCACCCGAAATCAGTGGGAAAACACGCATCTGGCCGTCCGGGCTCTTTTCGCCTAAGGTTAAGGTTCGCCGGGGAGGGCCGGCGCGAGTTTTTACAGGGGAAGAGGGGTCATGAAAAAGATTACCACTATTTTGGGCGCAGCGGCGATGGCGATGACGGTCGGCGTTTCCAGCGCATCCGCGCAAAACGAGATGGGCGCCACTGGGTCGAGCCTGTCCAATCCGGAAACTGTGGTTCGCAAATTCAGCGTTCAGACGGTCGGGCCCGTCCTTAACGAGCTGGGCATGCCATGGCAGGTTCGCCAACTCGACAACGGCGCGCAATATATTCACGCCGCCAGCGGTTCCATGCAGTTCATTCTGTTTTTCACGGTGTGCAACGGCGCAGAATGCTCCGGTATGCAGGCCGTGACGTTTTTCTCAGACGCCAACGCCAATCCGCAGACGGTGCAGGCTTTCAACGTGCGCTATCCGTTCGGCACTGCAGGTATCGATCAAAACGGCGCCGCTTATGTGAGCCGTTACGATATCGCAGACTACGGCATCCCGCGCGGCAATATCGCCTCTTCGGTGATTAACTTCCTCGGGCTTGCGGAAATGTTCGTTAGTGAGCTCGCCAATGCGCACCAGACGGTGAGCCTTGAAGGCTATGCGGACGACCTATCCTCATCTTCGCTTAACCGTCAGGGTCTTAGCCACTTCACCGGCGTTGACACCGCCATGTCGATGCAGGCCGATGCGCATCGCGACGGTTTCGAGCAGGGGGCGGAGATGATCCGTCTTCTCCTCAAGGATGAGAGTGCGCCGCGCAACAAAATTCAGAACAAACTCGATTAGACCTGCGTTCTTGCTGTTTTGAGAAAGCGCCCTTCACGGGCGCTTTTTCTTTTTTGTTAAGCATGTTTGCTGATCCTTCTTTAACGGCGCCATTCTATTTCTTAACGATAGATTGCAGGCGCTACCGTTGCGCCTGGCGTTGTATGTTTCGGGCGGGAAATGCCTTTAAGAACGGCAAGAGCGTGGGTCGCAAACCGTAAGGGGTCGACGGCGGTTGAGTTCGCTATCGTTGCGCCCATTTTGCTTGCGCTTATTTTTTCGATCTTCGAAGCGGGCTGGTATTTCTTTGTTACGACGTCTGTGCAGCAGGCGACCGGGAACGCAGCACGGCTGATCCGAACGGGGCAGGCGCAAAATGGCGACATGTCAGCGGACGCCTTTTTCGACGAGATTTGCGGTGTTGTCAGTGCGTTTGGCGATTGTGAAGACAAGCTGACCATTGATATTTCAAAATTTTCTGATTTCGCCGCGCTCGCAAACGATCTGTCCGAGCCGGTATGCAGGGACAGGGATGATCCGAGTATCGCTGGCGCACAATATACAACGGGTGACTTTGGGGCGCAGCGCGACATTATTCGTGTGCGGATTTGTTTTCTTTATGAGCCCATTAATCCCGGGCTTGGCTTGAACCTCGCGCAAACCGCGCATGGTGAACGAAAAATCGTTTCCGTTTCGATCTTCCGTAACGAACCGTTCTCAGGGTCATGATGTTGCGGTGGAAATATAACTTTACGAGCCTCCTTCGGGGGTGGCGCGCCTGCCGCTCCGGTATTGCGGCGATGGAGTTCGCCTTTGTCGCGCCAGTGTTGATTCTGCTCTTTTTTGGCGTTGTCGAGAGCGCTGACGCGTTGGCGCGCAGCCGGCAGGTGGCGCTCGCCGTGAACACTCTCGCCGATCTGGCGTCGCAGGAAAAAAATCTTTTGACCTCTGACGCCGACGATCTTTTTAGCGGTGTCGCCCAGATCGTCGATGACAGCGGCGCCCCTATGGTTATCCGCCTTGTCAGCGTTATCACCGACCCTGACGGCGACCCAATTGTGCATTGGAGCCGCGATAATAATGGCGGTGAGCCCTATGCGGAGGGAGCCGCGTTCAACGCGCTCCCTTCGGCGACGCTGATTGATCCCGGCGCATCCATTCTTGTTGCGGAAATCTCCTACACCTACAGTTCGGCGATTTCGAAAATGGTCATCCCGCCCATCAACTTCGAAAACTCGGCGTCGCGCTGGCCGCGCCGTTCTGTACGTGTCCAGCTTTGCACAAGCCGGTTAAACTGCACCAGTTGATGATGCGTCTATCGTGCACCCGGTCTGACCGGGATCGTCATAATGTTCATGGCGATGGAAATGCGATCACGCGACCCCTTTGACGGGCGTACGGAATGCGACAGCCATGACGGAAAAACGACGAGCCGCCCTGGCGTCGGCTCAAACATCTGCTGTGTTGGAAATGTTTCACCATCCTTGCCGACAAAGCGTAAATCCGGCGCATACATGCGGTTCAGCGGATAGTTAGGATCAAGAAGGACGAGCGATGCGTCGGTGTCGCCGCCGTCATCCACATAATAAACTGCGGACCACAACGCGCCGGGATGCGAATGCACTTGGTTTGACGCCCCGGGCGGCGAGATGTTCGCCCACATATCCATGCCGAATTCGAACCGCGGCTGTCCGCCCTGCATTTTCGGATCGTCAGTGCGCGCCGCGCAGACACGCAAGCATTCAAGCGCTAGCGCTTTAGCGGGCTCGCCGCCCCAGCGCAGCATTTCTGTATCGGAATGCCAGCCGAGAATGTTGGAGCGCATGACGCCTGTATTATCCGCGCGTCTGGCTTCGATGACAGCTCGAAGGTCAGCGTTCAATATGTCCGCATTGGCGAGCGTCGTCGTTACAACTGGCGTCGGGAACAGGTATTTTACTTCAGGTTCGGCTGCAGTGTGATCTGTCATGGTGTGATCTTACAGAAATAGGGGACTGAAGAAACAACGAACCTGTTCGAGCTTTGTCCGAAAAGTGAAATTTACAAGGACGGTTCGATTTTAGGAGAAATGGTGGAGCTAGTCGGAATCGAACCGACGACCTCTTGCATGCCATGCAAGCGCTCTCCCAACTGAGCTATAGCCCCGATGCCATGTTGAGCGCGGTTGGGGTGCGCTCCTCGGTGTTGCGCTCCCTTTACCGGGCGCGCGGGCAGCGGAACCTAGCGACGCCGTTCCACTGATGCAAGACGATTTTTCGCCGTTATCTGACGCATTTTCAAACGAAGCGGGGTCCGGATCGCGTTAAGAAAATGCGCCAGCGCTAGAATTTAGAGCCGGCTGGGTTTGTTGCATAAACCTCAAAGGGCTCTAGTCGTTGTCGTCACCAGCTTTTTTGACCATGCCGGTCACATCGTCATCGTCGTCGTCGTCGAGCAGGCTGTCATTGCTCTCTTCGTCGTCATCGTCGTCGAGATCGACGTCGATGTCCGCGATGCCCGCCAGTTCATCATCATCGTCGTCTTCGTCATCCTTGTCCTCATCGAGGGCCGGGCGGCGATTGGATTTGGGCGCGCGTTTTTCTTTCTCGGCGTTTTCGAGGGTGGTTTCTTTTTCAGTGGGCTTTGCGGCTTCAGTTGTCTTGTCCCCTTCGTCCTCCTTGCGGGAGCGGCGCGGCTTTAACAGCGCTTCGGGGGTGAATTCGTGGTCGCATTTGGGGCAATGCGCCGGATCTTTGTTGAGGTCGTAAAAGCGGGCGCCGCATTCGGGGCAGTCGCGCTTCACGCCGAGTTCTGGTTTCGTCATGGGGTGGGGCCGTCCGTAAGGAAATCTGTGATCAAAGCGGACCTGTTGCCACGGGCGAGAGCGGCTGTCAAAAGGATTGCGCCCGATCAGGGCCCTCAAGGAGAGCTGAGCTTCATGAATGCGACGAAGGCGCGGGCGCGGCGCGGCGCCCCTATCGGGCGTGCTGACGCCCGCCGGACGGGGCCGGTGGTCGGTGTTGCGGCGGCGCCCGGCGACAAGTCCATTTCCCATCGGGCCCTGATCCTTGGCGCTTTGGCGAAAGGAGAGACCCGGATTTCGGGCCTTCTAGAGGCTGATGACGTGTTGCGCAGCGCCGCGGCCATGCGCGCGCTTGGCGCTGAAATCGAGCGCGACCGGGGGCCGGACGGGCCTGTCTGGTGCGTAGAGGGGGCGGCGTGGGCGCAGCCGGAAAGGCCGCTCTATCTCGGAAATTCAGGGACTGGCGTGCGGCTAATCATGGGCGCCGCCGCCGGGGCCCATGTGGCGTCATCGTTCGATGGTGATGTTTCTTTACGGTCGCGGCCCATGGGGCGCATCCTCGAACCTCTGCGCATGATGGGTATTGAGGCGGCGGATCGCGATGGTCGCCTGCCTGTGGCCATGGATGTGTGCGAAGACCTCAAGGCGATCAATGTGAAACTGGCGACGCCCTCTGCGCAAGTGAAGTCGGCGATCCTTCTGGCGGCGCTGGGCGCGGACGGCGTCACCCGCGTTCATGAGCCGGAACTTTGCCGTGATCACACAGAACGGATGCTGGCGGCTTTCGGAGCCACGCTTTCCATGACGCCGGATGGCGAGGGTGGGCGTTTTATTGAAATCGCCGGCGGACAAGAGCTTCGCGCCTGTGATTTGACGGTTCCTGGCGATCCGTCCTCTGCGGCGTTTCCCGTCGCGGCGGCGCTTATTACTGAAGGCTCGGATGTGACGTTGAAAGGGGTTCTCATCAATCCGCTGCGCATCGGCTTGTATGAGACGCTGAAAGAGATGGGCGCAGACATCGTGTTTGAAAATGAGCGCGAAGAAAATGGCGAGCCGGTGGCCGATATTCGCGCGCGTTATTCACTGCTCCATGGCGTCGAGGTTCCGGCGGAGCGCGCGCCCTCGATGATTGATGAATATCCGATCCTCGCCGTCGCCGCCGCGCACGCTCATGGCGAGACCATGATGCGCGGGCTCGGAGAGTTGCGCGTCAAGGAAAGTGATCGCATCGCTTGTGTTGAAGCAGGACTGTCCGCGATTGGCGGCGATGTTGCGAGCGGACCCGACTGGTTGCGGGTGCGCGGCAAAGGGCCCGGGCCGAATGGCGGCTTGAAGGGCGGCGCGTTGATCAAAACTCATCATGATCACCGCATCGCCATGAGCTTTCTCGTCGCCGGACTGGCGAGTGAGAAAACCGTGGAAATTGACGACGCGTCGATGATCGCCACCAGTTTTCCGGAATTTTTTGACCTGATGATTTCGCTCGGCGCCGATATCGGCCTTGTTTGAGCGATAACGCCTTGCCATTGATGGGGCCTTACGCCTAAGTGACCTTCCCATGGACAACGCTCCCGGGACTTCCTCCATTGTGATCGCACTCGACGGGCCCGCGGCTTCCGGCAAGGGGACCTTGGCGCGCCTCATTTCCGACCATTACAGTTTCGCCTATCTCGATACGGGCACGCTGTATCGCGGCGTTGCGTGGCTTGTCCTGAAAGAAGGCGGCGACCCGGCCGATCCCGCAATGGCCGCCGCCGCGGCGCAGGGTTACGCCATCGACAAGATCGCCGGCGCCGATATCCGCACCAAGGAAGTGGGCGCCGCAGCGAGCGTCGTGGCGGCCAACACGGCGGTCAGGGCGGCGCTTCTCGATTTCCAGCGGCGTTTCGCCGTGAGACCGCCGAAAGGGGCCAAGGGGGCAGTTCTCGACGGCCGCGATATCGGCACTGTGGTCTGCCCGGACGCGACGGTGAAGTTCTTTGTGACGGCGAGCCCCGAAGTGCGAGCCCACAGGCGTTGGCTGGAGCTTGTCCCCGCACGGCCTGGACTCGAAGAAACCGAGATATATCAGGACCTTCTGGAGCGTGACGCCAGGGACGCCGCCCGTGACGATGCGCCGATGGCGGCGGCGGACGATGCGGAGTTGCTAGACACGACTCATTTGTCTATAGACGCGGCCTTCGCGGCGGCGCGCCGCGTGATTGACGGCGTTTTCCGGCGCTGCGGCTGAGGTTCAGCCGTCCGCCGATCCAAATCTGAAAACGTGTTTTTGTGTCCGTCTATCCGGAATTTGCGCCGTCATAACTTTAACTCGGCTCATTTGTCCGGCGGGGCCAACCTTCCGGAAAGACCGCCGGATCAACCGGTAGGCACTTAAAGCTGAAACCTGGAGACTGTCACACTCGTGTCTGAAACCCTTAACCCGACCCGCGACGATTTCGCGGAAATGCTTGAAGCTTCCCTTGTTGGCCGTCAGGATTTTGAAGAAACGGTCGTCAAAGGCAAAATCACCGCCATCGAAAAAGACGTCGCTGTCATCGATGTAGGTTTGAAAACCGAGGGCCGCGTCCCTCTCAAAGAATTCTCCCAGCCCGGAAAACCCGCAGACCTCAATGTCGGCGACACCGTCGAAGTGTTTGTCGAGCGCGTAGAAAACGCCAATGGCGAAGCGGTGATCAGCCGCGAAAAAGCGCGCCGCGAGGAAGCTTGGTACCGTCTCGAAAAAACGTTCGAAAAGAACGAGCGTGTCGACGGCGAAATCTTCAACCGCGTCAAGGGCGGCTTCACTGTCGATCTCGGCGGCGCTGTTGCGTTCCTTCCCGGTTCGCAGGTTGATATTCGGCCCGTGCGCGATGCTGGCCCGTTGATGAACATGCCGCAGCCTTTCCGCATTTTGAAAATGGACAAGCGCCGCGGCAATATCGTTGTTTCGCGCCGCGCCATTCTTGAAGAAGATCGCGCCGAACAGCGTCAGGAAGTCGTCAAGGAACTGAACGAGGGCGATGAGCGCGAAGGCGTCGTGAAGAACATCACCGAATATGGCGCGTTCGTCGAACTCGCGCCGGGCGTTGATGGCCTTCTCCATGTCACGGACATGTCTTGGTCGCGCGTCAATCATCCGTCTGAAGTGCTCGGCGTCAACGACACCGTTCGCGTCAAGATCATCAAGATCAACCCGGAAACGCACCGTATTTCGCTCGGCATCAAGCAGCTTTCGCCTGATCCGTGGGAAGGCGTGGCGGCGAAATATCCGGTTGGCGCCAAGTTCAGCGGCAAAGTCACCAACATCACCGATTACGGCGCATTTGTTGAACTGGAGGACGGCATTGAAGGCCTCGTCCACGTTTCTGAAATGAGCTGGGTGAAGAAGAACGTCCATCCGGGCAAGATCGTTTCCACGTCTCAGCAAGTGGAAGTGATGGTGCTTGAAGTTGACGAACAAAAACGCCGTATTTCGCTCGGCCTGAAACAATGCGCCGACAATCCGTGGGAGCGCTTTGCAGAAGAGCACCCGATCGGCTCCATGATCGAGGGCGAGATCAAGAACATCACCGAGTTCGGATTGTTCGTCGGACTCAACGAAGAGATGGACGGCATGGTCCACCTCTCCGATCTCGACTGGAACCGTCAGGGCGAAGAAGCCATCAAGGACTACGAAAAAGGCCAGGTCATTCAGGCCAAGGTTCTTGATGTCGACCCAGACAAGGAACGTATCTCTCTCGGCGTCAAGCAGGTCGGCTCCGACCCGATGGACGCGATTGGCGATATTTCCCGCGGCTCTGACGTCACCTGCACGGTCACCGCGATCGAAAGCGGCGGCATCGAAGTTCAGATCGGCGCGGAAGAAGGCCCGAAAGCCTTTATCCGCAAGTCGGATCTGTCAAAGGATCGCTCTGAGCAGCGGCCTGAGCGCTTCGCCGTTGGCGACAAGATCGATGCGCGCGTTACGTCGATCGACTCCAAAACGCGCCGTATCAACGTGTCCATCAAGGCGCGTGAAGTGGCGGAAGAAAAGGATGCTGTGGAACAGTTTGGTTCCGCGGACTCCGGCGCTTCCCTTGGCGACATTCTCGGCGCAGCCCTGAAAGGCGCCAACAAAGACGACTAACGCATCCTTATTCGCGTTTACATCAAACGCCCTCGCGTAACTGCGAGGGCGTTTTTTTTGTGCTGTTTTACCAGCTTATCTCGTCACAATTGGTCTCTTTGTCCTCGACGGTTGTCCAGCCATGCACATATTCAATCGGCGTCAGTTCAGCGCCTGCGGAACCGCCATTGATAACCGTTGCGCCGCTGGCGCCGCCGTCCTTGCCGAAATGCGCACCGGCGCCCCAACCAGCCGCAAGCACTGTCGCCATCGCCTGGACGCCGTTGCTCTTGCCATTGACCAGATCAAAACCGCCATTCCATTCGCCGATTTCGACTGTCCCGCTGAAGCCCGCGCTCAGCCCGCCGGTGGCGACATGGGTTTTGATGGCGCGGCACTCATATGCGGAGGCGTTGGAGTTGACTGGTTGGCCGGGGCCGCCTCGAGCTCTCATGGCCCAGCCCGATGAATAGCCATAGCCGACAATGATCGAACCGGACCCACCGGTCATCAGCGTCACCACCACCACATCGTCGTTTTCAAGATAGCGTTTCATCATGTCGCGGCGGGCCTGATCATCAGCGCCGATGAAAATTCCATCTAATGTGTCTTGCATGTCGTTATCGTCGGACGGCGGCAGCTCACCAGGGGGCGGGTTTTCGGACACCGTTGCAAGCGCTTGGGTCAGGCGCGTTTGCCGGCGGCCGATATCGGCCTTGTTTTGCTCGTAGCGCTGCAAAGTTTTTTCACGTACGCCCGGCTCTTCTGGTTGGCATTTCTGCGTTAGCAAGTTGATTTCAAGGCCATCCTTGCAGGCTGGTCCCTTGTCGATGACCCGGCAAATTCTTTGTCCCTTGCCCCCGCAAGCCACGCAGCGGTCGTCGACTTCACGAAGTCCCTGTTCACAAGGAGCCCCCTGTTCCATCTTCGGGCATGCTTTCTGACCATCTTTGCCGCAGGGTTTGCAGTAATCCCCGAATTTTCCAAGGCCCTTGTCGCAGCGGCGTCCCGGTTGCAGCCAGCTACAGGCGAGCTGGTTTTTTCCACCGCAGCGCACGCATTTTCCGTTGTGTTTTTCGAGGCCTTTTTCGCATTGCGGGCCCTTTGTCATGGGAGGGCAGGATCGCTGGCCCGCGCGGCCGCATGGGGTGCACTTGTCGTTGATATCCCCGAGCCCGGGGTTACAGACCGGTCCGCTATGCCAGATGGGGCAGGGTTTTTGTCCTTTGCCGCCGCAACTTTTTGCTTCCGCTGGGGCGCCGCCCAGCGCCAGAAAAAAAGCCGACATTAAGAGCGTTGCGACAAAGATATGCAGATATGTGGTTGGCCTCGCCATTGCTGATCGTCTCCCCGTTAATTGCCGGCTGCGCCGCTTCTTTCCCGGGCGGCGGGAAAAGCCGTTTTCTACCAGCGTGATCGACAAAGCGCGTAAGGGGGTTCGGTGTTGAAGTCATTCGGTTTTTGCGAGTTTACCGGGCCGAGCATTTTTCCATTGCCGATCTTTTCAGGATCGGCTTCAACCACCTGTAATGCCCGAGCTTCCCGAAGTTGAAACGGTTCGCCGCGGCCTCCAGCCGGTGATGGAGGGCGCTATTTTTGAGCGTGTGGAGACGCGCCGCCCGGATTTGCGGTTCCCCCTGCCGGAGGGGTTTGTCGGCCGCCTCCAGGGGCAAAGCATCGAAAGCCTTGATCGCAGGGGCAAATATCTGATTGCGCACATATCATCCGGCGAAAGCCTGATCATGCACCTTGGTATGTCTGGACGGTTCACCATTGAGGAACCGGGCAAGTCCCGGCCCGGCGGTTTCGCTCTGGCGCAACAATGTGATCCCAAACACGACCATGTGGTTTTTGAGATGGCGGGGCCAAAGCCCGCCCGGATCACCTATAACGACCCGCGCCGTTTCGGGTTTATGGATATCGCCCCGCCGGACGGGCTTGAAACAAGCCGCCATTTTGCGGGGATGGGGCCGGAGCCGCTTGGCAACCGCTTTTCGGCTCAGGCGCTGAAAGAGGCGCTCACGGGCAAGGCGGCCCCGATCAAGGCGGCCCTTCTCGATCAGCGGGTCGTGGCGGGGCTCGGCAATATCTACGTCTGCGAGGCGCTCTACAGGGCCGGAGTGTCGCCGCGCCGCAAAGCGGCTTCTGTCGCGGGAAAGCGCTCTGACCGGCTCTATGGCGAGATAATCGCTGTTTTGAGGGAGGCGATCGAGGCTGGCGGCTCCAGCCTGCGGGACTTTGCGTCCACGGATGGGGCGCTCGGCTATTTTCAGCATCGTTTCGATGTCTATGATCGGGAAGGTGAGAATTGTCGCCGTTGTGACAAACCGGTAAGCCGCATTGTTCAGGGCGGGCGGTCGACCTTTTTCTGCGCCGCCTGTCAGCGTTAATATTAGCGAAAAATAAGGCTCAATCCGCTGTTGACGCCCCTAGCCCCGGGGTCTATAGACCGCCGCTCGCGCCGCCATTGAGATGGCGAGGGCGCATAAAGTTTGACCTCCAGATTGAGTGACGGAACATGGCTAATACATCGTCCGCGAAGAAAATGGTTCGCAAGATTGAGCGGCGCACCGCAGTGAATAAAGCACGCCGTTCGCGCGTACGCACCTTCCTGCGTAAAGTCGAGGAAGCGATTACCTCTGGCGATAAAGCCGCTGCGGAAACTGCGTTTAAAGATGCGCAACCCGAACTGCACCGTGCAGTGAGCAAAGGCATCTTTCATTCGAAGACAGTTGCACGCAAACTTTCGCGCCTTTCTTCACGCATCAAATCGCTCGCTGCGTAACCGATTATCTTCTTTTTCAGTTTTCTTTTCGAAACGCGTTCGTAAAATCTTGCGAACGCGTTTTTGTTTTTTCTAATGTTAATTTTAGGACTGCGCGCACAACATGCGTCACGCATTGATTGCACGTTCGCTTTTGATGTAGGGTTCTTGGTGTAACGATTTGTTTTTACTGTAAGCGTGATTTTTGTTGATGTTTTGCAATAAAGTCAGCGTAAAAAAACGACATAAAAAACACCGTACGGGCGAATCAACGCTTGACGCTCATCCTTAAGATTAACTACACTAGGTTTAGTCAATTTATGACGCGTGCGGACGAATTTCCGCGCTACCAGTTACAGTTTGTTCGGTGTTTTTGGTCGGTCGTTTTCTCTCTCTCAGTAACGGCCGCCGCGTAGGCACGCTTTTGACTTTAAAAGTCGGGGACATAAAAATGAAAAGCGGCGACTCTCTTCCATTCATATTTTTTATTGAAAATAAGTTCATGGACGCCGCGGGTCTTCTCAGTTAACCCGACATAGCTGTCGGCCCTTTGGCCGGCTTTCTGACAACAATCGTTAAATCGAAAACTTTGCGCGGGGCCGGGGGTGGTCCGCGCAATGGGGGAATTTGACCTTCAATTTCGGGCGGCTTCAAAAATGGACAACGAAAAAGAAATGAGCGGGCGGGACAATCAGTCAGAGTTGTTTAAGCGTTATCACGCGGCTTTGCGCGTGCGTGTTGGCGATGCGAAATATGTATCCTGGTTCAAGGACCTTGGACTGGAAGATTACAGCGAAGATTGCGTTACCTTATCGACTGGGTCGGAGGCGAAGCGCGATATGCTTGATCACCGTTTCTTTCCGGTGCTTGAAGAAATATGGCGCAAGGAGGTCGGGCCTTTTCAGAAGATGCGCCTGACAGTGCTTAAAAACAAACTCAGCGAACATGCGGCGCGCATCAACGCTCAGGAAGACCAACGCGCCGCTGCGGCGGAGGCGACGCCGTTGGTGAAGGTCCGCCAGAAAGACGGAAAAGACACTCCGACTTTTGAAGGGCTTGCAACCGCGCTTGATCCTCGGCGCACATTCGAGGCTTTCGCCGTTCACGCGTCCAATCGCATTGCCTGGGCGGCTGCGCAGGAAGCTCTGTCCGAAGGACGTGCGCGCGAGCTCATCTATTTTTACGGTCCTTCTGGTGTGGGCAAAACGCATTTGCTTCAATCAATCGCCCACGCCTGGTCGCAAGATCAAAGCCGTGGCGAGGCGGGCTACGTAACCTATAACAATCTCTCTAACGCCTGCGTCAGCGCGGTCTGGTCCAATTCGACCGCTGTGCTTCACAAGGCGCTGTTGTCTTTCGGCTTTCTCGGCTTTGACGACATTCATTTCTTGAACGGCAAAAATCGCACACAGGAGGAGTTACTTATCGTGATCGACGCAGCGCTCGACAGCGGCAAACAGGTAGTCATTGCAGGC